>NZ_KI421500.1:3610224-3915261 GCF_000473145.1 Leisingera daeponensis DSM 23529
CCCTAAACCGACACAGGTGGACTGGTAGAGCATACCAAGGCGCTTGAGAGAACGATGTTGAAGGAACTCGGCAAAATACCTCCGTAAGTTCGCGAGAAGGAGGCCCGGGTTCAAGGCAACTTGGATCCGGGGGCACAAACCAGGGGGTGGCGACTGTTTATTAAAAACACAGGGCTCTGCGAAGCCGTAAGGCGACGTATAGGGTCTGACGCCTGCCCGGTGCCTGAAGGTTAAAAGGAGGGGTGAGAGCTCCGAATTGAAGCCCAGGTAAACGGCGGCCGTAACTATAACGGTCCTAAGGTAGCGAAATTCCTTGTCGGGTAAGTTCCGACCTGCACGAATGGCGTAACGACTTCCCCGCTGTCTCCAACATCGACTCAGCGAAATTGAATTGCCTGTCAAGATGCAGGCTTCCCGCGGTTAGACGGAAAGACCCCGTGCACCTTTACTACAGCTTCGCACTGGCATCAGGATTGTGATGTGCAGGATAGGTGGTAGGCATCGAAGCCGGGACGCAAGTCCCGGTGGAGCCTCCCTTGAGATACCACCCTTCGCACTCTTGATGTCTAACCGCGGTCCGTTATCCGGATCCGGGACCCTGCGTGGCGGGTAGTTTGACTGGGGCGGTCGCCTCCTAAAGAGTAACGGAGGCGCGCGAAGGTTGGCTCAGAGCGGTCGGAAATCGCTCGTTGAGTGCAATGGCAGAAGCCAGCCTGACTGCAAGACTGACAAGTCGAGCAGAGACGAAAGTCGGCCATAGTGATCCGGTGGTCCCGCGTGGAAGGGCCATCGCTCAACGGATAAAAGGTACGCCGGGGATAACAGGCTGATACTGCCCAAGAGTCCATATCGACGGCAGTGTTTGGCACCTCGATGTCGGCTCATCTCATCCTGGGGCTGGAGCAGGTCCCAAGGGTACGGCTGTTCGCCGTTTAAAGAGGTACGTGAGCTGGGTTTAGAACGTCGTGAGACAGTTCGGTCCCTATCTGCCGTGGGTGCAGGATACTTGAGAGGAGTTGCCCCTAGTACGAGAGGACCGGGGTGAACGATCCACTGGTGGACCAGTTGTTATGCCAATAGCAGTGCTGGGTAGCTATGATCGGACAGGATAACCGCTGAAGGCATCTAAGCGGGAAGCCCCCCTCAAAACAAGGTATCCCTGAGGGCCGTGGAAGACCACCACGCCGATAGGCCGGAGGTGTAAGCGCAGCAATGCGTTCAGCTGACCGGTACTAATCGCCCGATAGGCTTGATTTGATCCAGTAACAGACAGTGTTACATGGCCAAACAAGCAAACCATCCCAAAAAAACGGACAACGTTGATTGTAACCGACGCAGGCTGCCGTGCCTGCCGCCANAAGGCGGTGACACAGCAGCAGGGCCGGAAAGCGCATCCTATAAACAAATGCGCTGCCTGCCCCTCGAATGCCTTCATACCCAAGGCCGTCGGTATTGGATTTTTCTTGGTTTGGTGGCCACAGCACAAGTGAAACACCCGGTCCCATCCCGAACCCGGAAGTTAAGCACTGTCGCGCCGATGGTACTTGGGCTCAAGCCCTGGGAGAGTAGGTCACCGCCAAACCTAGTAAAATCCAATACCTCTCATAACGATCATTAAACACCTGTCGCGGGATGGAGCAGCCAGGTAGCTCGTCAGGCTCATAACCTGAAGGTCGCAGGTTCAAATCCTGCTCCCGCAACCAACACTAATTCGCAAGACATATCAAAGGCTTCTGGCGCACCGCCCGGGGCCTTCTTCGTGTCCGGGCCTTGCGCACCCGCCGCAAGCCGCAAAAGCCCGGCCAGATCCCCCTCCAGCGTCAGATCCAGGCCAGAGCCCTCCGCCGCGGGCGTCAGCACGATCCGCTCCACCAGAGACCGCAGCGCCTCCTTGGCCTCTTCCATGCCTGCGGCGGAACCAAGGCCCTTGATCAGCCGCCTGACCCGCTCCCGGTAGGCTTCGGCCATTGACGGGTGAAACACCACCGTGTCCGGGGCAGGGGTCTGCTCCAGCTCCCGTTCCAGTTGCTGGCGGCGCGCGTCGAGCTCGATCATCCGGTCCTTCACCTGGTCTGCGGGAATGCCCGCAATGATCGCATCCACCAGCTTCTGGTGGTCGCGCTTGGCACGGGCGAGCGCCTGTTCCTTTTCCTTGCGGTTCCCGGCGGCTGCCGCCTTCAGCCGGTTGCGTTCGGCAGTGTATTCTTCGCAGAAGACCTGCACCGCGTCCGGATCCATCAGGTGGTTCGCCAGTGCATACAGCACCCGGGCTTCCAGGTCGGCCTGTTTGATCGTGCGCTTGTTGCTGCAGACCGCGGTGCCCTTGTTCCTTGCCGGGGAGCAGCCGAAGCTGTCCTTCGAAATCTTGGCAAAGCCGCCGCCGCAGCAGCCGCAGGCCATCAATCCGGAAAACAAGGTCTTGGGGCGGCGCCGGTCCCAGACCGGCACATTGGTGCCCGTGGTCTTCAGTTCGCCCTGGCGGGCCCGGACCGCATCCCAGAGATCCTGTTCGACGATCCGCAACTGCGGAACGTTGGTGACCGTCCACTCGCTTTCCGGGTTCAGCCGCGAGATGCGCTTGCCCGTTTGCGGATCCTTCACGTAGCGCAGCCGGTTCCAGACCTGCCGGCCGATGTAGAGCTCATTGTTCAGGATGCCGGTGCCGCGCTGGCGGTTGCCGTGAATGGTGGAGGCACCCCAGTGGCGGCCGGACGGGGCAGGCACGCGCTCCTTGTTGAGCGCTTCGGCGATCTTCTTCGGCGACAGGCCGCTGGCATAATCCTGGAAGATCCTGCGCACGATCTTGGCCTCTTCAGGATTGATCTCGCGCTCGCCGCGGATCACCTCGCCGCAGGACGTGAGTTGAGGCTTCATGCGGTAGCCGTAAGCTTTGCCGCCCGCGGATTTGCCCTCCAAAGCGCGCCCCTTGAGGCCGCGGTGGGTCTTCATCGCGATGTCCTTGAGCTGGAGCGCATTCATCGTGCCCTTCAGCCCGATATGGATCTCCGAAATCAGCCCGTCCGCCACGGTCTCGATCGGGAGGCCGTTGAAGCAAAATTCCTGGTAGATGTGAGCAATGTCGGCCTGGTTGCGGCTTAGACGGTCGAGGGCTTCCGAGATAACCACATCGAAGGTGCCGCCGCGCGCATCGCGGAGCAGGGCCTGCATGCCGCTGCGCATAAGGCTGGCGCCGGAGATGGCGCGGTCGGAATAGGTGGCCACGACCTCCAGCCCCTGGGCCTTGGCGTAATCGGTGCAGTCTCGGATCTGGTCCTCGACAGAGGCGTCGCGTTGCAGGTCTGTCGAGTAGCGGGCGTAGATGGCTGCTCTGAGCCTGGGCTGGGACATGGCGGTGTTCTCCGGTGGTTTGATGTTAACCGGGAGAATTGCCGTCCCGGTGGTCGGTGCGGGCTGCCTCGCGGGCGAGGGCGCGCAGGAGTTCGTGAAGTGACGCGCGGGTGCTGGCGTCCTGCCGGTAGGAGCCGTTTTGCGGGCGGCCGGGTGTTTCCGGCGCCTGCTGGCATTCGGCATGTCTCTTCCGGTCCCGTGCCATTGGCCGAGGTCTCCTGTCTCCGGTGGGCGGTGGCCGCCCGCGTGTGCTGATGGAGACAGTTTACTGCGCCGGATTGGGTTGGAGCGACCCAGGTTGTAACCCTGCGGAGACGGAAATTGTGGATAAGGGCCTCGAATTACGGAACTTTCCCTCTGCAGAGGGGGCTGGGGAGGGATTCGGGCATAGACCGCCCGGGCGGGGCTTTGCGGCAAAGTATTTCCAGGAGGGAATAGTCCGGATTTTGGAGCAACCGGAGCCTGCACCGCTGGAGATTGCACATAAGAATTGTGCAAACCTCGCGGCGGCGCGGCTTGGTTGGCGAACGCATCTACTGGTCCAGGACCTGCTCTGGACCATTTTTGCGTGGCACATCACGCAGCCAGGACCGGACCGTTTTGGCATCGAACTCTCGTTTTTGCACCAAGTCTGCAGCCATGTCCTGAAGCAGCTGCTGATAGGGATACAGCAGTGCGCGTGCGTGGTCCTCCGCGTGGTCGAGCTTCTCACGGAGGCGTTTGCGGTCGGGTTCTGCAAGTTGGGCTGGATCCTGCGGTCCAAACCAGCCGTTGCCGAAGGCGCCCAAACCTAGTTCAAAATCCATCGCCAGAGCCATCCGCGCTGCTTTCCCGAGGTCGGAGGTGGCGCCCCCGCCGGCCCCGGCAGAAACAGTATTGAAGACGAGCCGCTCCGCTGCCCGCCCGGCCAGGTGAACGTAGAGCTGACGGTCGAAATCTGTGTCCAGCCCCGCGTTCGGGGGAACATCCCGCTCGATTGTGCCGCCTGCGGCCGCCACCCGGACCTGGTTGACCGTCTCACCGAAGATCCAGGCGGCGATGGCGTGGCCAGACTCATGCACTGCGATGCGGTACAAGAGGTCTTGGTTCTCCTCCTGCGCCGTGACCCCGAGATGGCGGCGCAGAAGCTGCAGATCGAGCGGGCAGCCGCTGTGCCGGGCCTCACTGCGGGCAGAGCGCACCGCCGCGTCCACGTCGGCAGCGGTCTTTCCAATGCAGTCCCGTGCCAGCTGCTGCAAATCCTCCTCTTGGACCGCGTCCTGCAGCCGCTCAGCAAGGAGGTGCTGCAGCATCGCCATGCTTGGCAGCGGCATCTGGATCTTGATGTCAAACCGCCCGGCTCTCAGCACCGCGGGGTCTAGGTGCTCCGGGTGGTTGCAGGCACCAACCACCATGATCCCTTCCTCCCGGCTGATGCGGTCCATCTGCTCAAGGAACCCGGCGACCACCTGGCGCCTGTAGCTGGCACTGTTGTCGCCGGCACTGTCGCGGGAACCGATCGCGTCAATCTCATCCAAAAAAAGGATACAGGGCGCATTCTTCCGGGCTTCATCGAAGCTTCTTCGCATCGCGAGCAGCAGGTTGCCAAGATGCCCTGCGCTCTGCCATTCGGCGCAGCTGGTCTCAACGCAATTTACCCTAGCGCTCCGGCCCATTGTCCTTGCCAGATAACTTTTGCCGGTGCCTGGCAGGCCAAAAAGCAGCAAGGAGTGCGGGATCTCATTCCAGGCCACTCCGCCTTCGGCCCAGAGCCGCAGGTCCGCAACCAGTTGCCGGGCGGTGTCATAGGACCGGCCAATGCCTGTGATCTCTTCCCTCGGCGCGTGGGCTTCGGGTGGTGAAGCGGCAGCGGCAGCAAGCGCCTGGGACAGGCGTTGCGCCATCTTCTTCGCTGTGGGCGCACGCAGGGCGAACGAGAGTGCGGGGATGGAGAGCTCCTGCAACTGGCCGTTCCGGGGCAGCGCGGCACGGGCGGCGGCTTCATCAATGCGGCCTGTCCGGCTGTGGGTCTGACGCAGCAGGGCGATCAGAAAATCCGCGTCCACTTGCGGCACTGTCAGTTGATGACAGTGCTCCGCCACCAGCGGCGCGGGCAGTGCCATCTCATCCGGCAGGCAGATCCACAAAGGCTGGCTGTGCGCCAGACCCTTGATGATCAGATCCTGCAGCTCATCAATGTGTTGCTGTTCAATCGCACCATCGCGGGCACTGGGGACAGCGAGGGTCACGCGCTGAGGCAGCTGCACCTGCCGCCGGGCGTCATAGGCCTGCCAGCCCGGCGGCAGCAGGGCGTGGTTAAGGAGGTTTTCCACGCTTGAAAAACCGGAAGCAGGAACGTTGCGAAGGATCAGCACGGCGCCACGGGCAAGCTGCGCGTCCACTGCAGCCGGGGAGCCGAAGGCCGCGGCGATCCGCAGCAGCAGAAGCAGCTGGTCTGCCGGCAGGTCTGTGCCCGGCAGCCAGCGGCCCGTGTTGTCACAGGCATATGGGTCGGCACCTTCCTGCTCCAGCGCTTCCCAGAGTTCCGGCGGCAGATGCCGCGCGTCCGGCTGCTCGCTCAGATGCTGCAGCAAAGAATGGGGGTGATCCGGTGCTGGGGGCACAAGGGGCTCCCCGGCGCCAGCCCTGCCGTCTGGTGCGTCTTCTTTGAGTGTCTTGCGCCGAGTTTGCTGCAGCTCTCTGTGATAGAGATGATAGCGGCGGGCGCAGTCTTCAGCGAACTGCCACCAATCGGGGCGCGCGGGGGAGTGGTTGGATTGGTTCATGGCAAACCTCCAGTGAACAGGCAAAGAGGATCGGGCGCCTGGCAGAGCCGGGCGTGAAACAGTTCGGAAATTGAAGAGGGGGGCGCTTAGGTGTCTTCTTCCGCTCGGATGGCGTCGAGCATTGCGAAGATCACCTGGGTCGCATCGGCGAAGTAGACCTCGCTTTTGACCCTCAATTCATGGGCGTAAAGGTCTGGCGGCGCGACGCTGTCGGGGTGCTCTGCCTTCAGCCGCGCATGCAGGCCTTTCTCAATTTGCACAGCTGTGTGGCCGGAGCTGATGGGAACTGTCCGCAGGACCTGCGCCTCCGTCTCCTTGGTCTTCAGTAGTTGGTGGTAAAGGCGGGAAATGGGATCCCTGCTGTAGCCCAGCTTGATCAGCTTGGCACCTTTGGCGAGTTTGAGCTGCATGACGTAGAGAAAGCTTGGCGCACTGCTCCAGCCCTCGCCGCAGTTGCTGCATTGAAACCGGCCAGTCTGCATGTTGGCTCGTGCGATCCGCTGAACATGGCCGCAGGACGCATGCCGGTACAGGCGGTAGTTCTGGTTCCTGTTCGGATCCGGTCCAATCAGCTCCCAACCCTGCGCGGAGGCTTCTTCTTGCTCCTTATGCTGCTGGCAGAGTTCGCAGCGTACGTCGCAGACGCCTTCGGCGGCACGCTTCACCATCTCAAATTGCCGGCGCAAGTTATGGCCGCAGGGGGCGATATAGTGGGCATAGTGACGGTCTTCCGGATCGCGGCCTGCCCATTTCAAACCTGCGGCCTCGGCATCGGCCTGCCACCGGTCTTGAATGCAGTGCGGGCACTGCGGCTGGCTGTTCATGAGAACAAAGATCTTGCTGGAATGTGCCCGTCGGCAGGTGTGGCAGGATAGGAGCAGGTGATAGCGGTCCTTGATGCGCTGCAGGATGCCGAAGCCCTTGGCTTCGGCGGCGGCGCGCCAGTGGGGGTGAATGGTGAGCGGGAAGGCGGCGGACGTGGCGATTGATGTATGGGTCATTGAGAACTCCGTTTGCGCAAAGCGGGAGAGAGGGCAGGCGCCGGATATGGGGCACCTGCCGGGATAATCTGGATTTGGGCATGACGCGGCCGGGCGCAGGCGGAGAGATCCGCTGCGGGCCGGGTCAGGTTATGTCACGGGGGATTGGGGGGATCAGACCGGCGCGAATTCCGGAGCTGTCACTGCCATCTCCACCACGGTGTCGACTTGCCGCGCCGCGCGGTTCAGCGCTTCGCGGACACCGGGATCATCGGTAGTGAAAAGGTCCCGGTGCTCATGCATCAGCTGCTGGAATCGAAGTGCCTCGTCCAGGCTCTCAGATTCGATCAGAAAGTGCAGCAGCATGCTCATGCGCTGCATTGGCAAATCTTCGGCACTGACCACCTGTGCCGTCAGGATGTCGCCGCTGAGTTGAAGACAATCCTGCCACTTGGCTTCGGCGGCCTCTTGGATACCGGTGGATGCGGGATCCCAGGACAGCGCGTGCGACAGATCGCGCTCCAATTCGAGGGCTTCGTCCACTGCTTTGGTCAGCGTGTCGAAGGTGCGGGTGATGAAGGTGGGGCTGTCATCTGCGACAGATGCGGGCCACAGGGCTTTCAGCGCGCATTCGCGCGTGATACGGCAAGTATCAGCCATAGTCGGTCTCCTTCCACGAGATCGGTTTTGGTTAGGGCCGGGCGGGGAGCTTCCACCTTCCCCTCGGCCTGTTGCAAATGTGTGCAACTAGATGCAATATGCACCCATTGAATCTGAATGTCAACTGCACACAAGTGAACACATGGCCAGAACATCAGCGATATCTGTACGAGTGACTGAAGAAACCAAGAAAGCCGTAGAAAAGGCAGCGGCGCAGGATGACCGGTCTGTAGCCTCTTATGTGGAACGGCTTCTGATCGCGCACCTTAAAGAACAAGGGTATCTGCAAAAGTAAGTGCGGGCGCCTGGAGGAAATGACCCAGGTGTCTGGTTCGATCGGCTTGCTGTCATTCAAGATTATCGAAAAAGAATAAGTCATCCACGGCCCCCGGCAGGGCGGGTCCAGCAGGCTGCTGGCCGCAGGAAGCTTATCCGGGTGACGCCCGGATAAGCTGACGAGGAGGGGATCGAAGGGGGTATCCCCCTCGCGAACGGCAAGTTGAAATCCTGGGGCCCAGCCCAAGATTGCAACTTGCCTAGTGAGTACAAGCCTCACAAAAACAAAAATAAGCCTATCGGGATTTTCTTCGTCTTCGCGGAGACTCGGATCAGAGAAGCAGATCCGAGCAGCAAGATGACCGTACAGCCCATGTTCACCCAAGCCCAGCCCGTAATTCTTGATGAAGCACCGGTTGTGCTGCGCTTTGCAGGCTTGTTTCCGCGGGATCTCGGCAAGTTCAAGATGCATGACGAGCGCTCTGGTGGCGACCTGGATCATGTCGACCAGGAGCTGTCCCGGCTGAACCAGGTGCTGGCCGGCGGGCCGGGCTGGCAGCAGCAGATACGTGATGAAATTGCTGAGATGCGCCGTCACAATCACCAGGAGCATTTGCGTGCCCTCAGAGCCAAATCACGCATGAAGGACGCCAGGAAGCTGGAGGCGGAAGGGCCTGCAGACCCCTGGCGGTCCTGCAGCAGAGGCCCGCTGCGGGAAGGCATCATCACAGTCAACAAAGATTGGTTCGGTGGCGCAGGCCTGTTGGAATGGGATCCGGAACGTGTCTCTGCTTTCCGCAAAACCGCCATGTCGTTCCTCGGTGAAAACTTTCCAAACGGGCAGCTGCGCTATGCAAGCGCCCACGTCGATGAAGAAGCTTACCATATCCACTTTGTCGTGGCCGTTTGGACCGAGAAACCATCCGCCAACCGCGGGCATCAGATTCTGCTGCAGGCATCTGAGAACCCGCTCATCAAAAGCTATGAGCATGCCCAGGATCTTGCCGGAGAGGCCTTCGAGACAATCGGGATCACCCGGGGGGAGCGCCGAGCCGAGGCCCGGCGCCAGGCGCGGGCAGAGGGAAAACCTCTGCCCGAGCGGCGGCAGCATGTGCCGCCGTCAAAGTGGCGTGCCGAGGAGCGCCAAAAGGCGCAGGCAGAGAAGAAGCGCATCCTGGGCGATGCCCTGGATGAGGCAAAGGCGGCCGTTGAAAACGGCCGGGACTTGGCCAAGGCCACGGTCAAGAAATCGCGCAAACGCGCGGTGAAAGAGGCACGGGTCCGCAAACAGCGGACCGCGAGGGAAACTGCAAAGATGATCCGCCGCCGCGATATGGCGGAGGCAGAGGCTGTGCAGAAGGAAAAAGCGGCTGACGCCGCGAATGCTCTGAAAAAGAAAATTGTGGCTGAGGTCGGGGCATTGGAGCCGAGGGTTAAGGGGTATGAGGCAAGGGCAGAAGAAGCTGCGGAAAAGTACCGGGCCAAGATGGCAGCGCGGAAGGCCGAAGAGGAAAAACGCGCGCGGGTTATCCAAGAAAGGCAACAGGCCGAGCAGGTGCTGAACGCCACGAAGGCAGAGAAATCTGATCTGGCCGCTCAACTGCGGCGGATGGTTCAGCACCGCGGCCAGGAAGAAAAAGCGGCTGCTGAGGCCCGGGCTGCCCGGCTGGCTGAGGAGAAGAGGCTGCAGGAGGCAGAAGAAAAGGTCCGGTTGAAGGCAACGGAGGCAGAGGTCATCACGGATGCCATCGAGACCGGATTGGATTTGGTTGCTGATGGGGCGGTCTTCTGGCGGGAGGCGTCTGCGGATCAGCAGGCCGGCTTGACTTGGGGCGGGGCCGCTCCGGATACCAAGGGTGCGCGGGATGAAAAGCTGAAAGAAATCCGCCCGGCAATGCGGATGGTCACGCGCATTGCTCAACTGGTGGCCCGGACCGTGAAACGCGCGCTCGCCAACGAACGGCAAAAGTTGAAGCAGGACGCGGATTATGTCCGCGGCCTGCGTCAGAAATGGGAGCCGGAAGATGCAGCGAGGCTGTCGAGGATCACGCTCGGTGGTATAAACAGCGGACCGAAATAGGGCCGACTGCTGACTTTTGCTGCGTGAAAAGCCAAGGTTTGCTGTGCCGGACTTTGCCGCCGTTGCCCTTCCGGGTGTTTGCTGACGCAGCATCCGCTCGCAGGTGCGGCACGCTTATTGCTGCGTTGCAGCCGATGTCGCCACACCAGCCATTCAAGACCAGTCTCAAGCGTAAATTTCCAATCGCCCTTTCGCTGCGGTTAGATCGGACAAGGAAGACGCGGGGCCAAGCATGGGTATTCGGGCTGGCCGGGTACCGGTTTGAGACAATCAGCGAAAATGGCTCGGTGCAGAAATCTACGCCTGGCCTCAGAAACCCCTTGACCCTCTAGTTGCTGTAGATCTTATCGGAGTGGCGTAATTCGGCGTACACAAACGGCACAGGAGGAAATCTCAAATATGTTCACGAGACGCCATTTTGTCACAAGTTCGACAGCACTGTTCTCTACCGCAATTTCGGGACCGGTGTGGGCCGGTTCTTGGCCAACCGCCACACAGAAGGCAAACTGGGACGCTCAAATTACGCCGCCAAACTATGATCCGGCAACGTCTAACCCATGGGGGCTGCATCAACGTTTCCTTCCGACCCGAGTCGTTGCAAACGACGGGTTGGTGCCGGGGGACATCCATGTCGATGCCATCGCGAGGTACCTATACCACATTGAAGAAGGCGGAACCGCCATGCGCTATGGTGTGGCCATAGCCCGTGGCAATTTGTACGAGCCTGGCACTTACACCATCCGGCGCAAAGTTGAGTGGCCGCATTGGACGCCTACGCAATCCATGATCGAACGCGACCCGGAGGCCTATTCCCAGTACGCAAACGGCCAGGAACCAGGCCCGAAGAACGCGCTAGGTTCCCGCGCTCTCTACTTGTACGTCGGAAACCGGGATACCTACCTGCGTATTCATGGAACGCCATGGCCGCGTTCGATCGGGGGCAGGGCAAGTTCAGGATGCGTTCGCATGGTGATGGCGCATATCAACGATCTCTACCCAAACGTGGAAGCCGGCTCGACCGCCTATCTGTATGAGGCCGAAGACGGCATCACTTCGCGGAGTTGAGGGGGATGTTGCTGACCTAGCCTATGCGTTTGGTTTCGAACAGATCGGGTTTCCCGCCGTTGTTCTAAGCGGCAGCAATGTGGTTTCAACTGGCCCGCTATGCTCATACCAATAGCAACCATCTTCAGGCAGAAGCCGCGCAGACGCAAGATCTTGTCCTGGAGCCGCGAGATCGACGACCGCGTCTGGCACGTTTCCGACCCGCGTTGCGGTGTTTCCGGAGACGATGGTAGAGGATGAGCATCCAGCCAAGAAAAGTACTGTGGCCACAATAGCCGCATTTCGTTTCTGCATCTGAACCTCTGCCGTTTGTTTTTCTGTTTCCCGCCGGCAATCTGGCATACGGCACGTTTCGCCACAAGCCAGAGGTCGGTCCCCGCATTGACGGCGCATTTGCGCGTGTAGCTAAAGAAACGCGCTTAACATCTTGAAGCTCTAGTTGCTGTAGGGACTAAGCTCGAAGGATCTCCTCGAAACTGAAGGTCTGTCCATGCCGCTCGAAACTCGCCAGAACGATCACAATATTACCTGCACACAGGATCATGAAGCGGCCTGCTGCGGCGGTGCCTCGACCTGCGGGGACATCGCTCCGGCCGGCCCGCCCCCCCGCCAACGGGCGCAGTTTCCAGGTCTCCGGACTCGACTGCGCCGAAGAGGTGGCAGTCCTGAACCGGGTCGTAGGTCCGAATGTGGGCGGAACTGAACATCTTGCGTTCGATGTGATCAACGGACGCATGACGGTTCTTGATACCGCAAGAGCATTATCCGACTCCGAGGTCGCCAAGTTGGTCGCCAGCACCGGGATGAGCGCAAAGCCCTGGGACGCCGAGAACGCAGCGGAGGATCAGGTGGCGCATTTGGCACGTCAAAGGCGCTTCACCGTGTTGAGCGGCGGTTTCTGGGCGGCAGGGTTCTTCTACCACGTCGTCGGGACCGGTATGGGTGGGGCTATCGGGCTGTTCTCGGGCCATGGGGAGGCGCCGATGCCGCTGGCCGAAGCCGGGCTCTTCGCGGTTGCGATCCTCTTTGGCGTCTGGCTCGTTGCGCCCAAGGCATGGTCTTCAGCTAGGCGATTTTCGCCCGACATGAACCTCCTGATGGTCGTCGCCGTCGCTGGCGCCATCGGCCTTGGCGAACTTTTCGAGGCCGCGACGGTTGCCTTCTTCTTCTCGCTTTCGCTTTATCTCGAAAGCTGGAGCGTCGGCCGGGCGAGGAATGCAGTTTCGGCGCTGCTGGACCTAGCGCCACCCACGGCGCGGGTGCTGTACGACAATGGATCGGAAGCGGACGTTCCGGCGTCCGCTGTGGCGGTTAATGCAAAATTCATCGTGCGAGGCGGCGACCGCATCCCGCTTGACGGTGAAGTCGTTGACGGAGCAGGCGCTGTTGATCAGGCCCCTATCACCGGCGAAAGTGCTCTGGTGCCAAAGGAGCCGGGCGACGAAGTCTATGCCGGCACCATCAACGGCGAAGGCACGCTCACTGTGCGCGCAACGAAGGCGGCGTCGGACACCGTGCTCGCGAAAATCACCCGCATGGTCGGCGACGCCCACGCCCGCCGCGCACCGGTGGAACAGTGGGTGGCAAAATTCGCGCGGATTTACACGCCGGTTGTCATGGCGCTGGCAATTGCCATCGCGGTTCTGCCGCCACTTATTGGCGGTGCCTGGGGCTTCTGGTTCTACAACGCTCTGGTACTTCTGGTCATCGCCTGCCCCTGTGCGCTGGTGATTTCGACACCCGTCTCGATCGTTGCGGCGCTGGCCTCATCGGCGCGTGCGGGCGTGCTGATCAAGGGCGGCACATATGTCGAGGCACCAGGCCGCACGACGGCGCTGGCCTTGGACAAGACCGGGACGATCACCGAGGGTCGGCCGGAAGTGGCAGCAATCCATCCGCTTGGAAAGGCGGAGGCGCGGGATCTGCTTGCGCTGGCGTCGTCGCTGGAGGCACGCTCCTCGCATCCGCTGGAGCGCGCGATCCTCGAGCGCGCCGGGCGGGACGCCGTTTCAATAGCCGCCGCGGAGGATACCCGCACAGTGCCGGGGCGCGGGCTTGAAGGGCGCGCGGGTGACCGGGCCGTCTGGCTTGGTTCTGACCGGTTCGCCGCAGAGAAAGGTTTTGGCGATGCCATTCCTGGTGAGTTGCGGGACCGGATCGAAGGTGCCGGGGCGACGCTGGTCGCGGTGGGCGACGAGACAGGCGTATTAGGCGTTCTCGAATTGCGCGACCGGATCAGGCCCGACGCCAAAGGCATCGTCTCAAAATTGCACGCACAGGGTGTTAACACCATTGTCATGCTGACTGGCGACAACGAGCGTACGGCGCGCGCCGCAGCAGCCGAAGTCGGTATCGACGAGGTGCGTGCCGAACTGCTGCCCGAAGACAAGGTAGCTGCCATCGAGGACCTGGTGGACAGTCATTCGGTTGTTGTCATGATCGGAGACGGCGTGAACGACGCCCCTGCCATGGCGCGGGCACATTACGGCATCGCCATGGGCGCCGTGGGCTCGGACGCGGCCATCGAGACGGCGGACATCGCGCTGATGACCGACGACATCGCCAAAGTGCCGTGGCTGATTGCCCATTCGCGCCGCACAATGAGCATCATCCGCCAGAACATCGGCCTTTCGCTAGCGACGAAAACCGCCTTTGTCGTGGCGACCGCCTTTGGTATGGCCTCGATGTGGGGGGCCATTGCGGCGGACGTGGGCGTCTCGTTTCTGGTGGTGGCCAATGCGCTGCGGCTGCTGAACGCAGGCGGCCGCCACAAGTCGCCGCCGAAAGGCGGCGAGCCGGTGGGCGAACAAATGGCGCACGGCGCTTTGGCACACGGTCATTGATTTGGTGCCGGCCATTCAACTAGGCTTGTGGCAACAAGCCGTCAAAATGGCACCGGGCAGCGATGATCTACAGAATTCCGAGACGCATAATTCTACTGGGCGGCATTGCCGCGCTCCTATCCGGCTGTGCAAGCAAGTTCCGCAAGTATACCGGGCCCGAGGTTACCCGTTTGCGGCTCTACAAATCAGAACGTTTGCTTGTGTTGGATGGTGCTGAGGGTGTTTTGCGCACCTATCCGGTCGGGCTGGGGTTTGCACCGGAAGGCCATAAGCAATTTGAGGGAGATGGACGAACGCCCGAAGGAGCCTATCTCATTGACCGGCGCAATCCTGACAGTCTGTTCCATCTCTCCATCGGCATCTCTTATCCAAACGAGGCGGACCTCGCATTTGCAGCGGCACAGGGCAAATCTCCGGGCGGTGACATCTTCATCCATGGCGGGCCGCGGCGGGGCATTGACCCAATGAACAAACGCGACTGGACCGCAGGCTGCATCTCCGTTTCCGACCGCCAGATCGAAGAGGTCTATGCAATGGTGCGGGACGGGACGCCCATCGAAATATATGCCTAGATCTCGCGCCTAGGCGGGCAGTCAAGAAAATGGTGCTTGAGTGCGGCATTGAAGGCCGCGATTGCAAACACCATCACGATCACTTCAAAGCCATCGGTATACTCGGCCCGTAAAAACGAAACCGATCTGAGATCATCAAGTGAACTGGTTGCGAGATTGCCGGGAAGGCCAAGCGAACAGGGGTAATCGGTTCCGATCTCCGGCCCCGTGCAACCGTGCTGATCAGTTGCCGGTGTAATTGGCGTAGACTTCGGTCGAGCCGTCATTGTTAATCAGGAACACATCGTAGGCCTCGCGCCAGCTGCCCTGATCCATGCCAGGTGAGCCGAGCGGCATGCCGGGCACGGCAAGACCCACCGCGTCGGGACGTTCGGCAAGGAGCCGGCGAATGTCGGCCGCGGGCACATGTCCCTCAATTACGTAACCTTCGGTGAGACCTGTGTGGCAAGACACCATGCGCTGCGGCACGCCGTTGTCGAGTTTGAAACGCACGAGCAGCCCTGCGAACATGTTTTGTCCGCTTGGAGCAAACCCGTTTTCCTCCAGGTGTTTCATCCAGGCGAGGCAGCAACCGCAGCCATTGGTCTTTTTTACATCGATGGGCGTCGCTTGGGCCAGCGCCTGTGCGGCGGGTAGCAGAGCAAGAGCACATGCCAGGGCGGCGATCGGTCGTTTCATGGTCAAAGGCTTTCGTTAGGGTTCGTGGCGATCACGCTGGCGAGCTGCTCCTCGAGCCTGGCACGTGCCGCTTTCAGGCGTGTAAGCGCGGCAGTGTCAGGAATTGCACGCCCGGCGGCCTCGGCGAGCCGGTCATCGGTGAGCGGGTCAGTGGGGCGGCCGTCTACGCGCACCTCGTAATGCAGATTGGGGCCGGTCGCAGTTCCCGTCGCGCCGATCCGGCCGATGGTATCCCCGGCCGACACGCGCTGGCCCTCGGTAAAGCCTTCGGGCACGGCGCTGAGATGAGCGTAACGGGTCAGTGTGTCTGCGCCATGGGCGATCTCGACAACCCGGCCATAGCCACCGCGCCATCCAATAAACGCAACACGACCGGGCGCCGTGGCGCGGACAGGCGTTCCGAGCGCTGCAGCAAAGTCGACGCCAGTGTGCATTCGGACATTGCCATAGACTGGGTGTTTGCGGCGGCCGAAGACAGAAGTGAGCCGCGCGCCCTCCACGGGCTGGGAAAAGACACGCAGCACCTCGCCATCGAGATAGATTGTGGCCTTGCCGGTCCCATCCTCTGGCCAGGCTATTTCATAGAGAGCGTCTCCAAGATCCAGTGCAGCAAACGAGATTTCGGGTTGGCGGATAGCCTTGTTCGCGATCCGCGCCTCGCGCCAGAGAAGGCGCAGCGTCTCGCCACCGCTTAGTTCGCGCCGGAAATCTACTGTGCCGCCGAGCATTTGCGCCAGATCGACGGCGAAACGCGCAGGCATCCCCGCATTGTCCAGCGCAGCGAAGATCGAGGAGTCGATCCTGGCCTCGCCAGCAAGGGTCACGATTTCAGGTTCAGGAGCCACAACCCGGGTTGCAGGCTGTTCGCCGAAAACTGCCTCGATCCGTATGCCCTCTTCGACAGCAAGGGTCACGTTGCGAGGGCGTCCATCTGCCGTGGATAGGACAGTGATTGCGTGACCGGGGCGCAGCCGGCGGAGATCGTATTCTGCGCCAAGCGCAAGAGCGATCTCAGCGCGGTCGGTGGCGGCAAGCCCGGCCTCGGCCAAAACCGCATCAAGTGTCTCTCCCGGAGCTATTTTGCGTGACCATGTGGTGAGTGACGGCTCAATGGCAGTCAGCGGAGCATCATTCCTTACCACGACCGGGAGGAACGGCGGACGAAAGTCCGGCGAAATTTTAGGCTGCGCGCGAGCAAGTATGTAAGAGGGTCTTTCCACAAACCGGGGCGGCGTGAGGGGCGCAGGTTCCCAAACGCCTGCCTCGGCAAGGGTCGGCTGCACAGGCTCCGTTGAGTAGGAGGTGGCGACCACTGCGACCGCCGCCGAAACCCCGCCCGTAACCGCTAGCCTGGCCATCAGGCACCTCATTCTCATGTCGCTCCCTCCGGTTTCTCATTCATTGCGCGCCGGATTTTCGGAACTGCGAATTCCCTCGGTTCGTGGTAGTCGATAGTGCTGACGAAGCGCCCCTCGGCGTCGAACAGGAAGACGCTCGCCGTATGGTTCATCGTGTATCGCCCATCCTCGCCTTCAACCTTCTCATAGGTCGCGCGGAAGCTCTCGATTGCACGCTTGATCTGCGCTTCCGGACCGGTCCAGCCGCGGATCTCCGGATGGAAATAGCCGACATATTCCGCCATAGCGTCAACGGTGTCGCGCTCGGGATCGACTGTGATGAAGATGATGTTCAGCCGCTCGGCGTCGTCGCCCATCATGTCCAGCCAACTGGAGATGTCCGAAAGCGTCGTGGGGCAGACGTCAGGACAGTAGGTAAAGCCGAAAAATACCATCGACGGGCGCCCGGCCAGCGTATCAGGACCGACAGGCTGCCCTGTGTGGTCAGTCAGGCGGAAGTCCATCGCCGTAAGCGGCGAGGGCCGCTGGCCCATGGGCTCTGGTGCGCCGGGGCCGTCCACACGCCACCAGCCCAGGAAAAGTGCCAGGCCGGCCGCACCAAATGCCGCCGCGCCATATCCGAGAGCCGAACGCCGCCGCATCAGTTTTCCGGGCCGCGCGCTGCGATGCCAAGTACCGGCACGTCGACTGATACCCCGCCACCGTCCGAAAAGATGAGCGACAGCAGAAAAGTCTCCCCTTCCTTCATCGGACGCTGAAGTTTCATCAGCATGGCGTGCAGACCGCCGGGCTCCAGCGCGACTGTCTCACCTGGTGCAATGGAAACGTCACCCGCGGGAGCCATTGAACTGACGCCTTGTTCGTTTGTCGAACTCCGGTGGATTTCGGGCATCATGGCAATATCAGTCTTGAGTCCCGTCAGGATGACCGTCTCATCGCCCGTGTTCAAAATCTCCATGTAGGCAGCTCCGGGACGGCTGGTGCCGATTGATGCCCGCGACCAGGCATTTTCGATGCTCACTTGGCCGGAACCGGCCAGCACGGCAGAGGCGGTGCCGAGTGGCAGGGCAAGTGCTGCAAGAGCAGCATGAAGTACCGGTTTCATCTCGCTATCTTTCCTTTCAGATTTTCCGTCAGCTCTTGGCTGCCGCGACTTCCTCTGCGACCAGCGCGCGCAATTCTGCCTCGCCGAAAGGGGCGAGCGGCTTGCCGTTGACGAAAAAGGTCGGCGTCTGGCTCACGCCCACGGCTTCAACATCGGCGCGGTCCTGATTGAGAATGCCCACGATATCCGGCGCGCGCATTTGCGTCTGCGCGGCCTCTGCGTCAAGGCCGGCGCCCGCAGCGATCTGGAGGATGAGGCCGGGCTCGGGCGCTCCGTGGGACGCCCAGCGGGGCTGATCCCGCAGCACCGCTTCCAGAACCTGCTCGAAGACCCCCTGCATACGTGCTGTTTCGAGGACCTGGATCGCTTCTTCCGAAGCTTCCCCGTGAAACGGTGTGTAGCGGATTACCACGCGCACGGCGTCGCCATGTTCGGACATAATGCCCTTCACGACCGGGTAGAAAGCGCGGCAGGCTTCGCACGCAGGATCGAAGAACTCCACGATTGTCACGGGAGCGTTCTCAGGGCCGAGAATCGGGGAGTAGGGCCGGATCAAAGCGTCGGCAATTTCCGGGGTGACTGAGGTGGCCTCCCCTACGGGCTCTGACCGCGTTGCATACCAAGCGGCACCCGCAAATGCCGCGACTGCGAATACGGGAACGGAAAGGATCATAGAGCGGCGGTTCATTCGGTTTTTTCCTTTAAAGAAGCGGCTGACAGGGCGGCGATGAGAGCAAAGGCCAGGAACGAAAGCAGCGGGATTGGTACGCCGAGGGCAAGCTGGCCTTCGTCGGTGCAGGACGGTCCTGCAGCTGTACAGGGCTGGATACGTTCGGGAATGAGTCCCCAGAAGAGGCCGAGATGCCACAGTGCGATGGCACCGCCAGCCAGAGAAAGCGCGACGCCGTAGCGGCCGGCCAGCCCGTCTTGCCACCAGAGCCCGAGACCCAGCACAACCGTCAGCGGGAACATGAAGGCGCGTTGAAACCAGCAAAGGATGCAGGGCGTCTGTCCCAAGACCTCGCCAATAAACAGAACGGCAAATGACGAAACTAGTGCGACGATCCATGCGGCTGCCAGCGCCGCATCGGTTGAGAGCCTGAATGTCATGAGGAAATCTGCTCCCTCAGATCGGATACGATTTCCTCTGTCGGCGTGCCATAGGGCCATGCCGCGACATAGCCAGCTTCAGGATCGCAGAGGAACAGCTGCGTGGAATGCCCCATCGTGTAACCGTCGGGGGCCGCGGCCTCCTCGATTTTCTCGTAAAAGATATGAAAACTCTTCGCAGTCCGGTCGATCTGGTCCGGGGTCCCCGTGAGACCGATGATGCCGGCCTCAAAGCGCGGGACAAAATCTGCGAGCGCCATAGGTGTATCGCGCTCGGGATCAATCGAGATGAAGAGCGGCTGGACCTGCCCGGCGTCCGGACCGAGCCCTTCCATAACGGCGGCGACCTCAGCGAGTGTCGTCGGGCAGACATCAGGGCAGTTTGCGAAGCCAAAAAAGACCAGCATCCACCGCCCGGCGAAGTCTTCCTGCGTTCGGGGCATCCCTTGATGGTCCGTGAGTTCGAAGGCCGCGCGGAAGGCAGCCTGGCTCTCACGGGCCTGATCGGCGCGATAGTCCGCCCATAGCATAAGCCAAATTAGCGCAACTGCCGCGACAGCCGCCAGCGCCCAGAGGATTTTCCGAAGGAGTTTAAGTCTCAATGCAAGCAGCCCGTTTCTGATTCCACGTATTTTTGCGCGTCTACACCCTGCAGCCACTAGAGGTTCAACTGGTATTTTCTATAGGAAAGGGACTTTTTTGCGCGTCTGTGAATAGAGTTGTGGCCCGCGCCAAACCCACTTAAATCTACTAGGACTGTAGCTTCCTGGGGGGGGTACACATGCTCACGATTGGCAGTTTGGGAAAGAAAACTGGCACCAAAGTCCAGACGATCCGCTATTATGAACAGATAGGCCTGATGCCTGAGCCAGGGAGGACAGAAGGCGGTCAGCGGCGCTATGGCGAGGCCGAACTTGACCGGCTGTCCTTCATCCGTCACGCACGCCAGCTCGGCTTTTCTCTGGATGCAATCCGGGAACTTCTCGATCTGAGCGACCATCCGGACCGGTCCTGCGACGAAGCCGATGCTATAGCCCGGCGGCAGTTGAAGCAGGTGTATCAGCGGATTGCCCGCCTGGAAGCACTGCGCACCGAACTCGAACGCATGGTGCATGAATGCAGCGGCGGCAAGACATCGGATTGCCGGGTACTAGAGGTGCTCCGCGATCATGCCGAATGTCTGACCGAGCACGACGAGATCGGGGCATGAGTGCAGCTCTCACTTATGCGAGGCGGCGCGCGATTCGGCACTGACATGCCTGCTTTCGAAGGCGAACTCAGCGAGCAAGAAATCTGGATGATCATCGCCTACATGAGGTCGGGGTTCCCTGACACTGCCAAATCTGAGTAGGCCTGCGGACCGAGGGGGTAATCGACGAAAAGTGCTTGAAGCTACAGTCACTGTAGCAGCTACACCTCTTCTCACACGATTCGAGGAGAGATGCAGTGTATTCCGAAGATCCGCTTCTTCAGCCTACGAGGCTATTGAACTTTGAACATACGGCTATCGCCGGGCTCATCACGGACCGCGGGTGGAAGGATCTGGCGCAGCATGAGCAGATTGGCGAGGTCTACGACTTCGTACGCAATGAGATTGCCTTTGGTTACAACCGCGCGGACGACATCCCTGCCTCCAAGGTTCTCGCCGACGGCTACGGCCAGTGCAACACCAAGGGCACACTGCTCATGGCGCTTTTGCGCGGAGTGGGTGTGCGGTGCCGGCTGCATGGTTTCACAATCCACAAGGAGCTGCAGCGGGGCGTGGTGCCAGAGATCGTCTATCCAATTGCGCCAGACGAGATCCTGCATTCCTGGGTGGAGGCCGAGACAGAGGAAGGCTGGGTCAATCTCGAGGGTTTCATCCTTGACGAGCCATTCTTAGGGACGCTCCAGGTCACCTTTGCCGGTTCCGAAAGTCTATGCGGCTATGGCGCCGGAACCAGTTGTTTAAGCGCAGCGCCAGTCGCTTGGACAGGCGGCGACACCTACATTCAGAAAACCGGTATCGCCCGGGATTTTGGAACATTCGACGCGCCGGACGATTTCTACCGGGATCACCGGCAGGCGTTCGGAATTTTGCGTGACTGGCTCTTTCGCAAGGTCATCCGCCACTGGATGAATGCTCGTGTCCGCGCAATACGGTCCGGGCGCGTCCCGCGTATTCCTGGTCTGGATTTGACCAATCACCGCCACGGGGAAAATCAGGATGCCGCATGATGACGGTACCGCTCAAATCGACTTCGAATCCGTGTCTTCTTTGCGATCTGAGCAAACCCGCTCATTACCTCTGCGCCAGCGACTTCGTCCTAATGCAGGAAGCTGCCCTAACAACCTCGGATTGCGGACACCTTGAAGAATTACAGGGGCACTTCCGAGTATCTTATGAGCCTGCTGGCCGACGCTTTCCGAGCAAGCGAGCAACAAGTTACTTCTTATCCCGATCCTGGGTGAAGGCACGGAACACAGCCAAGGTTTCTTCGCTGACGTGGTGCTCGATCCCTTCGGCATCAAATTCAGCCACCTCTTGCGATACGCCGATGGCCACGAGGAATTCCACCACGATCCTATGTCGCTTACGGCAGGCTTCGGCCAGCTGGCGGCCCTCTTCCGTCAGGCGTATTGAGCGGTAGGGCTCTTGCAGTATCAGCCCTTCCCGTTTCAGGCGGTTCAGGTTCTTGGAGACCGTGGGCTGGGTGACGCCAAGCCGCTCGGCGATTTCAACAGGCCGCGCCGAGCCGTTCAAGTGTATTAGCTCAGCAATCAGTTCGACATAATCCTCGACCATCTCGCTTTGATGAGCCGAGCGTACGGCCTCAAAACTGCTTGCCTGTTCATCAGGGCTTCGGCTGAGGCCGTTTTCATCTGTTTTGGTCATGTCGCTCATAAAGTCGCAAGTCGGTCTGGCCTCCCTGTATGCCTGCAACAAAGCGGGTTGACAACGGCATAGAAGAAGCCACACAATTTAGCCAAAGCTAACATTTGTAGGCTCAGCCATGAAAAACCTCATCACAACGGCACTGGTCGGCCTATTGCCGGTGGCCGCGGGGGCCACAGCGATCGAGCAGGCCCCTTGGGCGCCGCGCTCTGCCGCTTACCGCCTGACACTGTTCATGGGGAACCTGACCCCGGTTCCCTGGGAAGAAATCGAAAACAGCTGGACCGCGCCGGCGCCAGGCAGCGCATTGCCTGAAGATGCCATGTCGCGGGTGACCCCGGATGAGGCCGGCGCGATCAGCGCGGCGCTTGCTGCACAAGACCGCCAGGCGCTGTTCGAGGCTGCCACGGCTGCCGTGGCTCAGGGTATCCTGCGTCACCTGGCGGCGGCAGAGACTGCGCTTGGACAGCCCAACGCAGCGCATGAGATTGCTAGCGCCGAAGCGCTGTTCCGGGCGTTCGAGGACGGCATCAAGGCAGCGGATGCCAAAGCCGCGCGCGATCTGGGGCGGGCATGGCTCGTCCTGAACTCCTCGCTCGGCACCGCTGGCGTGCTTGGCCATGGGTCACAAGAGACCGATGCAGAGCGCTTTGCCGCAGCACGTGCAACGCTCGAAACCTATCTGACAGAGAATTATTTGCCTGCTGCTTATGCGGAACGTCAAAAGCTGACCCCGGTCCCCGAAAGCGCGGTGCGCTCCGGAACGCCGGTGACACTGCCTGCAACTTTGCCGCCGGGGTCGAATATCGCCGATCAGCGGGAACTGCCCCGGCTGGTGCTGCAATTCGAAGAGGCGGGTGAGGATGAGGCCAACCTGCCGCTGGTTGCCTATGGGGACATGCTGTTCGACAGCCCGGAAATCTTTGGCGGCCCTGCCCGCGAACTGGGTATTGCCTGCTCCACCTGCCACAACCGCTCAGATGTGAATAGGGACTTCTTCATCCCCGGATTATCGAAGTACGCGGGCGGCATGGATGTGGACGGGTCCTTCTTCAACCCGATGTTCAATGACCGGGTGGACGATCATCTGGATACGCCTTCGATGCGGGGTATCCGCTTTACCGCGCCTTATGGGCGCGACGGACGCGAGCCCAGCTTGCGGCGGTTCATCCGCAATGTGATTGTGACCGAGTTTGCCGGGGAGGAACCGACCCCCTTCCAGCTGGACGCGCTGGAGGCCTATGTCAAACAATTCGACTTTCTTCCGAACCCGAAAATCGACAGAGCGGGCAGGCTGACGGATCTGGCCTCGGACGCGGCCAAGCGCGGGGAAGAGCTGTTCAACACAGAATTTGCCGGACTGGGTGACCGCTCCTGCGCCTCGTGCCACACGCCCGGGCGTAACTTCCGCGACGGTCTTACCTACGACATCGGCACCGCCGAGCCCCCCTTCCCGGGCGGTACGCCAATCCACTTTGAAACGCCCACCCTGCGCAATATCAACTTCACCGCGCCCTATATGCACGACGGGTCGCTGCCAACGCTGGCCAGCGTGGTGGACTGGTTCGATGACAGCAAGGATCTGGGATTGGATGCGGCGCAGCGTGCCGATCTGACCGCCTATCTCGGGGCTGTTGGAGATGGCGAGGAGCCATATCAGGCGTTTGAAGGCCGCGACAGCGTGTTCCGCCTGTCCTGGGAAGAACTGACCACTTTCGCAAGTACCCTGGATACGTTGCTGCCGATGCGCGATGCCGAAAACATCGCGCTGCTGGTGGATACGGTCGCCCCCGATCTGGCGGCGGATGCAAGCGTCATGGTCAATCAGAGCTCCAAGCCGGAGATCTATGAGTTCTCTGCTATTCTGCGGGCTGTCGGTGATGCCAGTGCCGCGGGCGATTGGGAAGAGGCAGGCCGCCAGTGGGACCTGTTCAAGGCGATGCAAGCCGATATTGACGAGAGGATGTTCTGATGCTGTCGCGCCGCAATTTTCTGGCAGTATCTGCCGCAGCCCTCGCCGCGCCGGCGCTGGCATCGGCGGGTGAGGGGCTGAAACTGGCCTTCATCCCGCAAGAGAACCCCGAAAAGCTGCTGGGCGACATCGAGAGGGTCACGAGCTGGCTGTCCGAAAGGATGGGGATGCCGGTTACGGGGTTTGTGACCTTCGACCATGCCGCCGCCGTAGAGGCGCTGCGCAATGGCGATGCCGACATATCTTTCATGGGCGCCCTGCCTTTTGTTCTGGCTGAGGATCAGATTGGCGCCGTGCCGCTGCTGTCCGAAGTCTACCGCGGGCAGCCGAGCTATGCGGGCCGGGTCTTCGTTCGCAAGGACAGCGGGATCGAAACACTGGCCGACCTCAAAGGGCGCGACATTGCCTTTGCCGATCCGGTGTCGGAGTCGGGCTATCTCTACCCGCTTGACCTGTTCGTGCGCGAAGGGCTCATTGCCGATGCCGCCGATGCGGATAATTTCTTTGGCCGGAAGTTCTTTGCCGGGGGCTATCAGCAGGCGATGCAGGCCATGGCGAACGGCCTCGTGGATGCCGCCGGCGCCAGCCAGTATGCCGATCTTCTGCTGACACCGGAGCAGCAAGCAGAGGTCAAAGTCCTGGCCGAAAGCGAACAGATCCCAAGCCATGCGGTTGTCGCCCGGCCCGGCCTGGACAAGGGCGTGCAGGCCAAATTCGTCGAAACCATGCTCCTGCTCAATGAGCCAGGCAACCGTTACCTGCTGGCGTATCTCTATGGGCCGGACGGCTACATTGCGGCGGACCGGGGCGTCTATGAGGGCGTGCGTGAGACCGCACGGCGCTACGGGTATCTGAAATGACCGCAGCCTTCACCCTGAATGCAGTGTCCCATCACTTCGACGGCGCCGCGGCGCTGCGCGAAGTGTCGCTCAGCGCTGCAGCGGGTGAACGGGTGGCGCTGCTTGGCCCGTCGGGCGCGGGGAAGTCCACCCTGCTCGCACTGCTCGACGGCCGCCTGCGCGGCTGGAGCGGTGAAGCCGAAGTACTCGGGGTGCCGCTTTCGGCAACGCACGCGCCGGCGCGTGAGCAACGCACCGGCGTTGGGTTTATCTTTCAGGAGTTTGCGCTGGTTGACCGGCTGACCGTCTATCAGAATGTGATGAACGGGCGGCTTTCCCGGATGCGCATCTGGCCTTCCCTTTGGGGTCGGTTCGGCGAGCAGGATCACCTTAAAGTCGCTGCAGCACTCGAAGATACCGGGCTCTCCGATCTGGCCCGGCGCCGGGCGGACCAGCTTTCGGGGGGTCAGCGGCAGCGGGTGGCAATAGCGCGCTGCCTGGCGCAGGAACCCAGGCTGATCCTTGCAGACGAACCGGTGAGCAACCTTGATCCCGCTCATGCGGAACGGATCCTTGGCCTGATCTCGGGCGCGGCGGAAAAGCGCGGCATCGGTGTCGTCTTCAGTTCGCACCAGCCAGACTTGTCGCGCCGCTTTGCTGACCGGATCGTCGGGTTGCACGCGGGCGGTGTGCAGTTCGATAAGGCCTCAGGTCAGGTGACCAGCGACGACATCGCCGAACTTTACCATGGCACAGCTCCCGGCGCCGGGCTGCGTGTGGTCAGCTGATGAACCGGGCACTGATCTGGTTCGTGCTTGCCCTGGCCATTCTTTGGTCCGTCGCAAGCGCAGAAATGGGCCTGGAAAAGCTGCCTGGCGCAGGCGCGCGCCTGGGCGAATTCCTCGGGCGGATGATCCCGCCTGACCTGTCGGTTTGGCGCGAAGTTATGCGAGGCCTGGCGGAGACCCTACGAATTGCCATCCTCGGCACATTCTTTGCGGTCATCCTGTCCGCCGGGCTGGCAGTTCTTGCGGCCGAGACCCTTGTGCCCGCAGCCGTCTGGCGCCCGGTGCGCGGGCTTCTGGCAATGATCCGCTCCATTCCGCTGATCCTAGTGGCGATGCTTATGGTCGGTGCGGTGGGGCTTGGGCCATTGCCCGGAATCCTTGCCATCACCTTCCATGCCACAGGCATGCTGGCGAAATTCTATGCCGAGGCGATCGACAATGTGGCCGCCGCTCCGGTGGCGGCGCTGGAAAGCGCGGGCGCCAGCCGCACGCAGCAGCTGCGGTGGGCAATCTGGCCGCAGATGGCGCCGGTGATCCTGCGGGACACCGTGTTCCGTTTCGAACTGAACCTGCGCGAGAGCCTGATACTTGGCATCGTCGGTGCGGGCGGCATCGGGCTCTATGTCCAGACCTATGTGCGTTCGTTCCAGTATGACAAGGCAGCGACGGTGACCCTGGCCATCGTCGTGCTTGTGCTCGCGTCGGAAGCGGTTAACTCCGCCTTGCACAAGCGGTTTTCCTGAGCACACTTTCAAAATCTTTACGACGGATGTGTGCGGCTGAAACGCTGAGCGGCGGGCGGTTCTTCACAGCGCGTGGCAGCGGCTTCTGAACTGAAGGCTGGAGCCAGGTAAAACAGAAGGGCTATAAAGCAGATCAGTTGAAGCCGAGCCATTCGCCTGCAAAGGACAGAATTACCAGGTGAAGCTGTCGTTTGAAGAAAAAAACGCCCAACTACGGCTTCGTCCCGAGTGTGTGAATTCCAGGCTGCAGATTTGCTGCAGCCCGCTGGAATGACCGTATTCTCCTCTGCAATGCAGCGGGTGGCATCCGGCGGTACAGCGGATCTGCGCGCTGCGAGCGCGCGCAGCAAGAAAATCAAAATTGCAGTATGGGCTCCGACCGGGCGTTCGCCGCGCCAGGCGTGAATGACGATAGGCAGCCCGAAGCGACCGTAGACAAGGGGTGCCGCGCCAAGGATGCTGCCGGTGCGAAATTCTATGGGCAGTTTCCCAGAAGCGGACCCTCGGCTGAGCCAAGCTGCCTCGCGGGATACTGCGGGTTGCAGCGGGGACGGCGGAGCGCAGGAAGCCGCCGCTGCAAAGTTGCGAACCGTCTTCGCCCTTCGGAACCTGACCGGCCCATAGCTACCCTTCACCTTAAGTGCTCTTTTCTGCGCTGCGATGACCAAAAGAGACATTCGCAGAACATCCCGAGTTGTGACCACGCTCCAAAGAACCTAGTTATAGACGCACAACCAAAGAGGTAGTGGCGATTGAGTGAAATAATCCAAGTTAAACCAAACACCGTAAAACAGGAAATTCAGAAACTTGGCTTTCTGGGTTGCGTCTCGAAGCTAACGCTGTCTGCTTACAAGGACGAGGAATTGATGGCTGCCATAGCGGCCAATGCGTCAAAGCGTAATCAGCTGTTCACTGATGAAGATCGAGAGGTTCTATCAACTTTAGACGTGTCGAGATTCTTCGAGGTTCAAGCGATCCTATGTGAAGTCATTCCCCTTCTTCAGACTGCACCATCCGAATTAATTGAACTGGTTCAGTTTCTTGTCGAAACAGGCGGCGCTGACCTTGCTGCCAATCAACCGAATGCTGCCTTCAGAAAATGGTGTGAAGTTGACCCGCGTCGATCAGACGAAGTCATTCAGCTAGCTAAAGATGGGGACCAACTGGCCCGCCTTCACCTCGTGTTCGCGTTGCAAGCCAAGGCAGATTTCGACGAGGCGATCGCATGCCTTGATCGTAGCGACGAAGAACAATCAGCAGGTGTCCTGGCACTCTCGCGCATGCAGTTGAACTCGGACCAAGTCTTAGCCGCCTTAGAACAAACCATCGCGCTAGCATTGGCAGCGGACATCAAGACATCATGTGGTATCACTAAAGCCATCTACGACATTGTCGCGAAAGATAAAGGCGTAGATCGCTCTTTGCTTCTCCCCGTTCTAGACAAACTTTTTGCCTCAATCGATGAGCACGTCGTCCATCTAGCAGCATCGTTGTTGAATTGGCACCAAGAGGAGATGAGCGAAGATGAGATACGCAAGTGCCTGCGACAACTTGCTTCTGTGAAACCCGAAAACAAGGGGACCGTCGATGAAATCGACATGGCTTTGTCGAAACTAGTTGCTAGAAACGAGATTCAGAGTGGGAGTTCTGCCGCCCGCGCGATCATCGACGTTTCTAAAGGTGCCATTGGTAGTGATGCGCTGGACTCATTCTTTCACAAACTGACCCATGGAAACTCAGAACAGCTTGCTTGGTTGACAGCGGACTGGTTGTCTTCGGGCAGCTTTTTCTCCTGTGCCGCCCTTAACCGAGCCATTTCTGAAATCAACCAAACTGCCCCTGTATTCGCTGTCGATGAAATTCAGCTTCCGGAAACCGCGAATGAGCAGATCTTTCTGTGCCGAAAAGCCATTGGCTATCTGTTCATCCATCCAATGACGGCAGCGGCCTTCTCTGTCGCCGTTTTGGAGCGTGGCCACCCTGAAGCCAAGCAGCATGCAATCGACCTTCTCTACGATCCATTGCTACTAAGCTACAGTGGTGCTCTGAAGGACTGGCTCAAGGCCTTTGCCATAGACAACGAAACTAGTCGCACGGATATCGAAGAGGTTTTGCAACGCGCACAGGCGGTTTGGGATGGTTGCAGGGAAGCCCGCGAAGTTGTCGAATTTGAGCCAAGTGAAAGCGCGCGTGCTGTGGTCAATTTCCAAAAGATGGAAGAAGCTGAACGCACGCGTGATGAGGCGGAACGAGGGTCCATTTTCGCAGATCTATTCACAACACAGCACCTGCTTTATGGCGACAGGTCTGCCTTCAACATCATGACGAGTGCCGAGGAACTGGAACAAAAGACCATGCCCTTTTCAGAGATCAGCATAAGCTCCGAGCTACCGAAGGGAATCTTTGTTGATCCCATCGGGCTGGACATGCTGCTACACCAGTTTCGCAACGAACGGATGGTTGAACAATGAAGCTGGTCGTTCGGCAATATGTTCAAGGTCTCAAGGAAAGAGATGAGCTTGATGTGCTGCTGCCTCAGCTGCTCAGTGAAATCGGGTACGAGGTCATTCATCATCCTGGACGTGGAACGAAACAGGCTGGCGTTGATGTTGCGGCAGTCGGCCCCGACCCGGACGCAGATGGCGAGAAAGCGCTGCACCTCTTCTTGATAAAATCTGGCGATTTAGGACGAACGGACTGGAATGGGGGCAAGCCTCAGGATGTCATGCCCTCATTGGATGAGATACGCTACGACTATATCCCAAATCGTGTCCCCGAACAGTATTCCAAGCTCCCGATTTCGATCTGCATTTGCATGGGAGGTGAGCTCAAGGAAGTCATTCGGTCGTATTGGCGAGGCTACGTCGAAAAAAACACAACGGACAATATACGTTACCGCGAATGGAATGGGGATCGCTTGGCGAACCTGATTTTGTCCGGGTTTCTGAATAGAGAACTTCTGGATGTAGATCGTCGAGTGGCCTTTCAGAAGGCCGTGGCAATGGTAAGCGAGCCAGATACGTCATATCGGCATTTCCGAGAGCTGATACATGAGCTGACCGAAGAAATCGAGGACGACCACCGAGGCACAACCCGCCTTCGCCAACTGGTTATCTGTCTCTGGATTTTGGTAAGCAACGGTGTTGACGCTGAAAACTTGGAAGCGCCCTACCGGTGCAGTGAACTTGCCTTACTGTACTCTTGGGATGTGCTCAATCGGAGCGCCAGTGCCAAGAAAAAGGAACGCAAAGCACGCTCTGAAATCGTGGATCATGTTCTTTCACTCTACCTAACGATCGGTCAAAAACTGATAGTTGAGAAAATTGGACCGCATGCGGATAAAAAGCACGCGATTTCTAGTGCAGTTCGGTCGGGTTCCGAGCTTGATATCAACCTTGCACTTTTTGAAGCGATGGGCCGTTCCGCACTCCTTGGGCTATGGCATCACTTCATAGGTGTGAAATCGGATGGGAAGCAAAGTGAGCAGCATCTGAGACTACGAGACCAATGTCAGAACATTGCTGTGTCTCTGATCAATCAAAACCCAACACTCACAACTCCTCTTAGAGACGATCACCATATCGAAATCGGCCTGCTCATGCTGTTGGCCCAAGGGGGAGGGGATGTTCCGAATATCTCTGGCTATTTGGTGGAGATCGCGTCGCGCCTGAACTACCGGTATCGGCTCAGAAAATCGTGGCCCACCCATTTTCAGGACTATCGCGAGTTGGCTCGCCATCCGGTCGATTTAAGCGATGAATACTTCAAGAAATCCACCAAGGGCAGCGTTCTTGTGCCTTTTCTGAAGGTTTCCTTGGAGCGAATTCAAGAAACTGAACAGCTGGCCGCTTTGGAGAAAACCATCGCGGAGGAGCTTCCTGACATGACGCAGCAAGTCTGGGTTCCGCGAGATGGGTCGGAAGAATTTTTCTGGCGGCAAGGAACAAGCCAGGGCATCGCAATCCCCGTTCCGATGATGGAGCTGGAAGAGAAGCGCAGCTCGTTAGCAAGCCAGATAGATGACATCGCAGAGAACTTCAGAGCGTTCTTTGAGATGTCGGCAGTTAAGAAGGGCTTGGTTCCGTTATTTCTCATGGCTTGCCGACACCATCGTTTGCCCCTGCCGCCACACTTGTGGTTTCAGGTAGAAAACTCTGCTTGCAAGGACGTAGAAAACGGATCAGAGCTCTCAAGCTAGCATCGGACCTTTGACAATCAAATGGCTGCTTTGGCGAAAGCTCATTGTGATTTCGCATACGCAGCGAATGCCCGTTCTCCGCCCGACCTGCATGCGCTGGCCCGCCAGACTGGTCACCAGGCTTGGGGCCGATTTGGGCTGCCTGCCGTCACCTGCGGCAACGACAGCAACCATCTAGGACGGTGATCCGGCGCTGCAGCGCCGCAAGGCAGCTGCGAGCCCATTGCGGAAGCGCCAAGTTTGTTCTGCGCGCGCACGCAACACGCAATCCTGTTGCGCCGCTGCGAAACCACTGCTGCATTGCAGAGGGGAAAGCAGTCGCTCAGCCAGCTTGCAGCAAGTCTGCAGCGCCACCATATATATTGAGCTGTTTATTGAACTTCTGATTGCAATTCGCCGCCTTGGCCACGGCCAACCGCGAAGCAGATGCGGTTGGCTTCGTGTCACAAGGCTATCGACGATCGGGTGGTCCACCCGATGCGATTGCCCGGTCGGAGGGATCGCTCCTCTTGTGCCGCTTTTTTGCTGCTACGCCGCGTCCAGTTCCTGCGCTGGCCCGAAAAATTCGTAGAAGATACGGTTCTCGTCAACGCCAGCTGCCTTCAGGCCATTCACAGCCATCGCCATGAATCCCTTTGGGCCGCATATGTAGTATTCAGCCTGATCTGTATTGGTGTTCCGGGCCAGCCACTCGGGAGTGATGCGGCCTTCCACATCGAAGTTCGCTTCAGCCCGGTCTTTGGAACTGGGATCCTCGAAAAATGTGACACACCGGCGGGACAATGATCTGGAGATATCCGGCATGACGTGATGCCTGCTGTTTTGTGTGGCATGCAAGAAGGTCGCACTACGGTTGTTTGCGGCTAGAACCTCAAGCATGGAAATCATCGGCGTCAGCCCGACACCGGCCGACAGCAGTACAACCTCGGCCTCCTGTCCACTCTTCAGGAAAAACTCTCCGGCCGGTGCAGCAGAGGTGACCACGGTGCCTTCGACCGCCTGTTCATGGAACCAGGTGCTTGCCAGGCCTCCCTGCTCGCGTTTCACCGTGATCCGATAAAACGCATTCGATGGCCCTGAGGAAATCGAATAGTTGCGGCGCAGCTTGCCTGCTCCGGGCACATCAAGATCGAAGGACAGATATTGTCCCGGCTTGTGCTTCATCACGTGCTTGCCGTCGACGGGTTTCAGGACAAAAGACATGACGTCAGCACTCTCTTGGACCCGTCTGTCGATCCGGAACTCCCGCCAGCCGCGCCAGCCGCCCTCGGCCGCGGCGGTGTCCTGATAAAGCTCTTCTTCACGGCCAATCAGGATATTGGCCAGGAACCAATAGGCTTCGCCCCAGGCGCGGATCACCTCCTCGGTCGCCGCATCTTTAAGAACTGCCTTGATCGCGGCCGATAGGGCGCTGGCGACATGATCATAATGGCGGGGTTCGATTTGCAGGCCCACATGCTTGTTTGCAATACGCTCCACCGCTGCGGCCATTACCGGGAGGTTTTCGATGTTCTGAGCATAGGCCAGAATCGCGTTGGTCAATGCTGCGTGCTGCGGGGAGTCGCCGTCCTGGTGCGACTGGTTGAACAGTTTGCGGATCTCCGGATCGGCCAGCAGCCTGGCGTACATCTCTGCTACGATCTCGCGCCCATGCTGCGCCAGCGCCGGAACAGTCGCCTTTACGGTGTCGATGGTGGTTTGGCTGAGTTGCTGTGCCATTGCACGCTCCTGATTTGTCGGTTGGCAGGTCTGCGGCCTGCATCGTGAGTTTCGCCGCCTGAAACATTCAGGCTGGATGCATGTATGATTGCAGCATTGAAAGATGCAACCCAAATGAATATTAAAAGCGTGATCGGAGCCCCGCATGAAGCTGAACCTGACAACAGATTACGCACTGAGAATTCTTATTTTTCTGGCGTCCAAGCCCGAAGAGCTGCACTCGATTGAGACATTGAGCCGCATCTACCGTCTGCCGCACAGCTCTTTGATGAAGATCGTCAGCGAACTGGTCCGGCAAGGCTACGTCATGAGCGTTCGCGGCCGCTACGGCGGCATCAAGCTCGGACAGGCCGCCAGTGCAATCAATGTGGGGCAAGTTGTACGAAGCATGGAGGAAAGCTTCGAAGTTGCCAATTGTGGAGAATGCGTGATCCAGCCCCAATGCGGGCTCCGAGGGGTCTTTGCCGAAGCGGTCGATGCGTTTCTGAACATCCTCGACCGTAGCACCGTCGCCGATCTGATCAGAGACAAGTCGGGTCTGGTTCCGTTGCTGACTTTGTCAGAGGCGGCAGATGATCCCTGAGCCGGCAAGGGAACCTAAACTGGATACGGGCCGTGCCGGGGTTTTGGCAGTATGCTCTTCAAGGAGCAGGCTGAAGTTAGCGATGGCGTCCCCGTTCGGCCTGCCGACTGCAAGACACACCCGACCTTTGAGCAGGTAAACAAGGACGAAACGAGGCTGACTATGTCTTCTTTCTGCCTGGAGTTCCGGAAAACAGTGGCTTCCAGCAATAGCGTCATGGATGCTGCAATGCTGGAAGAACATTCTTGCGCCGAACTGTGCGCCACGGCAGCGTTGCCGGGCGATAAAGCATTTTCAAAATGCCTGTTTTATGTGCAGCTTGCCAGCGTGTGATTCATTTGTGGGCAGGCGGAGCTATGCAGCTGAAGTCAAACCTCTTGCGCCAACTCTCTCCGGCACTGCCGCCAGCACAGATGCGGGAGACCCTGCGCGCGGCGGCGGGCGCCGCCGCCGGGATTGGTGTTTGCGCGTTGTTCGCGCTTGTCTGGCCGGAAATCGCAGGGGTTCCAATGCGCCTGCTCGCCCCCTTGGGCGCCTCCGCGGTTTTGATCTACGCCGTCCCTAATTCCCCGCTGGCGCAACCTTGGTCGGCATTCTGCGGCAACGTTGTTTCTGCCGTGGCAGCGGTTGCAGTCTTGCAAACCGTGCCCGTGCCCTGGGCGCCGGCATCGGCTGTGGCCGCAGCGATCTTTGCAATGTTGATCGCACGGGCCCTGCATCCTCCGGGCGGGGCAATTGCCTTACTGGCGGCACTAGACCCGGTGCCGGTCACAGATGCAGGTTTTGCCTTTGCGATCGTGCCTGTTGGTCTTCTGACGGCAGCTTTAGTTTTGACGGGTGTTCTGTTTAACCGGGTCACATGCCGTAAGTACCCGTTCCGCCAATCCGTAGAGACGCTTGAGAAGCCGCAAGAGATCCGCCTGGGTCTCAGCAATGACGACCTGGAGGAGTTGCTGGAGCGCTTCCATCAATCCGCCAACATCGGCGCCGCAGATCTGGGGCGGCTGCTTGCCGCCGCGGAGGAGGAAGCCGCGCAGCACCGGTTTGATGGTGTAACCTGCGGCAGCATCATGACACAGGACCTGATCACTGTGACGCCCGATGTGCCAGTATCGCAGATTGCGCAGGTGTTCCGCCGCCATTCTGTCAAAAGCCTACCCGTTGTGGACGCCAAAGAAAATTTCGTAGGACTCATCCTGCAAAGTGATCTGATCGATGCGCTGGTACGGGGCGGCGGCCGAAAGTTCCGCCCGCTGCGCCAAGACAAACTGAAAGCGATGCATGTGATGCAGCAGCCCGCCGGAGGTGTCCCGCATGACCTTCCAGTCGGCACTCTCCTGAACCGGCTTTCGCAGCATGGGGTGCAAACCGTGCCGGTAACGAAGGGTGGCCGCCTGGTAGGCATTCTCACGCGCACTGACATTATCGGTCTGCTTCTGCGAGGCGCGCAAAACCGATTGGCCGCATAAATTTGAAGCCGGATAGGGGCACTTGGAACCACCCAAGCAGCACGTTCGGCGTAGGGCAGCTCCTCACCACTCGGCTTCAGTAAGTGCTGAAGGAAGCTAAAGGCGGCTCGACACGGACCAGCCACTTGTGCCCGTTGCGGCAAATTGGCGGACCGAGTCCTTTTGTCGGATGCTGCGGAAGCCTCCACGTCCAGCAACGGGGTATTCCCCCGCCGGTATTGGTCCGGGTTCAGGGCCCGGTCCAGGATAAAGCGTGCCGCATTCGCGTCGGCGTTGGCTACGGCGCCGCAGGCGGTGCAGGCGAAGAGGGCTTGGCTTTCGCGGCCCCTCGCATCCACATGGCCGCAGGCGGCGCAGGTCTGGCTGGTATACGCGGCCGGGACCTTGACCAGGATCCCGCCCGTTTCCTCGAGCTTATAGCTCAGCATGCGCTCCAGCGCATGCTAGCCGATGCCTAGGATGGACCGGTTCAGGCCGGACTTCTGGGCGACGTTGCGCCCGGGGCCTCGCGCGTTCCGCGCGCTGAACGCGTCATGGACCGGATATTGAGGTCCTCGATGGCCACGAGACCGAACCGGCCCGCCAGGTCGCGGCTGAGAACATGCGCCGCATAGGCCCGGACAGACCTGGCGGTCTTATGCCGAAACACGGCCCGTCATTCCGGATGCTGCTTCAAGACAGACCGAGAACGCTTTGTCGAAGCAGGAACCTGACACGACCCTTCAGTGAGTGCGGTCTGCCCTTTCGCATTCGATTGAAGCAAGCTCTGCGAATTGGTCGGCGGCAGCGTTCCATTGAGTGGAAGGCACTTTCGGCCAGCTGTATGCCTCTTGGATTAACTCCTGAGCGATACGCACGCGTTCCGGGGTTCCAACGGCGATCATCTGGCTCTGCATTTCGACTGGCATGTATTGCCGAGTGAACATCACGGTATCAGCCAGTTCCCTGACCTTCTCGCAAGACGAGGCAGCAGACACTGCTGCAGGTGAAATGAGACATGCGACGAAAATAACAGTGCGAAACATCACGCTCTCCTTTGGATCGTTGCAGGGAAGTTGGGCAACTGCACCAATGCAGCCATGTCCTTAACGGACTGCTTTGGCCAAAGCTGAAATCGCCATTCCCATAATTGGTATTTGAAATACCTATTAGTGCTGTAGACTTAAGTCAAGCCTCAGATGGCTGCAGATCGCTCATAACATAGCAATGAAGTCAGCCCGCCAGACGTGCTGGAGCTCGTTACGCACCTTCTTTTGCGTACCTTTCGCCGGCTTCAGTCAGGATAGCCTCCAAAAGAATGTCGTGCGGTTGCGGGAAGATTGAAGGAAGTTGTGCGCTTTCCAAGCCAATGCCAATGGAATAGGGGCGCGGCGACATTGCCGCGAGGGTACGGTCAAAATATCCCCCGCCATAACCCAGCCGGAAACCTCCAGCGGCCCAGCCCACCAGCGGTGTAAGGACGATGCCGGGAATAAGCTCGGGCGAATTGGGCGGCGGAACCGGAATATTCCAGTCGCCGCGCACCAGCTGCGTCTCTGGTGTCCACAGCCGGAAAACCAGCGGCGCAGCCTTGGTCTCGACAATCGGCAGGGCAATGGCGGCGCCCTGTGCGTGCATCTCTGCCATTAGGAGGCGCAGATCGGGTTCGCCCTTGATCGGCCAGTAGAAGGAGATAACACACCCGTTTGCGCCGGAGAACCGGTTTCGGATCAATTCGCGCAGATGTCCGGCCAGCGCTTCTCCAGCGGACTGACGGATAGCAACCGGCAATGCCAAGCGCTCCGCCCGCAGCCGGTTCCGTTCTGCCTTGCGCCAGCGGGCAACGTCAGCAGTCTGCTGCGGAGAAACCGCCTGCGGGTCGTAATGTCCGGCCTCCGCAGCCATGCAGGGTGAGGAAGCGTATCGTTTCTGATCGGGCGGACCATCAGAACTTCGGCTCATAGTCCTGCTCCGCTGCGGTGCGAAAGGGAGTATCCGAGGATCTGCTCTGCTTCGTTGACAATATTCCCGATACGGCTTGCTGCCGGTACAATCCGGCTGATGGCCGCCGCGCCTTGTCCTGCAAACAGAGCCATTGCCTCAAGTTCTCCAGTTGTTGTCCGCAGAGGAGAATCCGTGCTGAACCGCAGGCGCGGCTGGGATCCGTCCCAGGCGATCGCCTCGCGCGGCAGGGCATCCGGGTCGTGGCCCAGGTAGGTGCCGCTGAGTGCTTTGGTCACGCTGTTTTCCAGCACACGCACCGCTGCCCCCATTGGCCAGTTCAAGACGAAGACATCGGTCAGGACAGTAACGCGGCCGGTGGAGGCTGCGACGCGTTCCTTGTGGTAGGGGTGAGCAAAGGATTCATCTGTGGCTAGGAAGGCGGTCCCGCATTGTATGCCGGAGGCGCCAATTGACAGAAACCGGACTAGGTCTTCGCCTGTGGAAAGGCCTCCTGAGGCAACCACAGGTACTGACACAGTTTCCAGGATTGCCTCAGTAAGCTCGCCGACCGGGCGACGGCCATGGACATGGCCACCTGCTTCGATGCCCTGCGCGATGATCACATCCGCGCCCGCCGCTTCCGCCGCGCGGGCAGCCTCAACCGTTCCGACCTGGTGCAAGACGAGGCAGCCTGCCGCCTTCACCCGGACCACGGCATCGGGCACGACATCCCAAAAGAAGGTGAAGGCTGGAACCCCGAGTTCCAGGCAGCAGCTGATCTGGGCATCAAGTAATCCAGGCTCGGTGGCCGCCGGAATGACATTCACCGCAACGGGGCGGTCAGTTGCGGCCCTGAGTTTTGTGACTTCTTCGGTGATCAGGTCCGGGCATTCGCGCACCATTCCAAGCGTGCCGAAGCCGCCGGCTTGGGAGACGGCGGCAGCCAGTTCCCAGCGGGATACTCCGCCCATGCCAGCTAGGAGGACCGGGTGGTCGCATCCCAGCAACTTGCAAAGCGAGGTGTGCAGCAGGTTGTCACCTTTTTGGCCGCTCATTCCAACTATGCTCCCTTTAGTGCAATGGTGGATAGGACGCTCAATGGAAGGCGCTCCACCCAGTTGCTGGCCTTTTCTAACGGGCAGTGCCGGGAGTTTACCGGCGAGCCCCTGCCGGTGACCACACACCTATTGCGAATGCTATGACGGCATAGGCTTGGCTGGCCAGCTACTGGCATTGAGCCTACGCACCTTAATGGGTACAGTAGATGCTTATTCATACGGAGGGGAAGCCGCATGCGCCTAACATCTTTCACGGATTACGGCCTTCGAATGCTGATGAGGATGGCGAGCCAGCCAGAGCAAGGGTTCTCGACTGCCGATCTGGCTAAGGAGTTCCGTCTCTCGCGGAATCACCTGACAAAGATCATGCAACGGTTGGCGCGCGCTGGGATTGTTGAAACCAGGCGCGGTGCCGGTGGCGGCGCCTTCTTGTGCATGCCTGCAGAAAACATCCGGCTTGGTGAAATCGTTGCGTTGCTCGAGCAGGGGCAGGCGCTGGTTGAATGCTTCGGCGTCGACGGTGGCGATTGCACGATTGATGGCCGCTGCCGCTTAAAAGCCAGGTTGCGCCAGGCTGAAGCGGTGTTCCTAGAGGATCTGAATCAGACAACACTTGCGGATATTGCATTGCCGACTCAACGCGCAGCCTGAGGGTGCAAGGCGGAGGGCCATGTTCTCGCCTCATGCCTTCAGGTGAAACAAATCCTTGATATGCACCAGAAGCTTAGAGCCTTCACACTGGTTGTGGCTACGAGGACGGCTGCGGAAGATCCGGTCTCCCTTGTCAACCTTATCAACTAGGCGCGATCCGCGAGGGCGCACGCCGCAAACGCCCGCTGGTTCGCTTTTCCGAAGTCAGTAGGCGATTGCCCCCGCCCTCCGTCCAGAGCCTTAATGCGAAGACTGGACTTCGGTATTGGAAGAAATTTGCCGACTCTCGGCACTCCAAGCACTCCGCCAAAGCGCCGGGGACCGATCGGTTTGGAAACCGGCTGCGCTTGGGGAAGGAGCCGGTCTCTAGCCGTACAGGCTAACGATGGCGGCTAAGTCAGAAAGCAGCAAGCATTTGGATCGGGATCTCAATGCAGTAAGTTTGGCCAAGTTATGGATAGTCCTCACAGAGTTTCAGATTTATCTGCCTGGCTCGCTCCACTAGATCAGCGACGGATTGCTCATCGACGTCATTGGCTGCAATCTTACTGGCATCGTCCGCCCAGTTCTTAATCTCGGCTTCGATCTGGTCCAGTCTTTGGGCTGCCGCACTGTCTTTTTGCCGTGTCCGCATCTGTTCACCCTGCCGTTCTGTGAGCGCCGAGCATAGTTCTGAATGTAGTTGTTCCAGCCTGGAGTTTGATAGTTGCATTGTGGTCTCCTTCGGTTCTGCTCAACTAAAAAACGTATGCGAAGACCGATTTGTTCCGCTTGCCCGAAAGTTGACATTGATTCAGACCTCAGCACTAAGCAGATTCATAACGTGAACCCCCAAAAGTTTGAGCTATGCCTACAGGTACCATAGCCAGAGGTGCTCTACGTAGTGCCGGAGAGCCCCAAGAAACGCCCGGCGGCCTTGTTGTAGCGGGCTGCGTTGTAGCGGGCTGCGCCTTGATCGCAGCGGCATCGCAGTTTAAAGCCGGACCCCGCGGACGACAAGCGCCAGCCGGGGAACCACCAGCCCCAAGCTGCTTGCAAAAGGGCGGTGGAAGTCCTCGAACGCCGCTCTGAAACCGTCGCGCTGATCCTGCGGCAGGGCGGCGTACGTGGCCGCGACGGGACCGAAGCCAGTAACGTATTCATTCCAGACCGTCGCCACATCCGGTGCATAAAGTGTCGTCACCTGTTCGCGAATGTCGATCTTGAAGCGCTCGCCGACAATCGCGTTCAACCAGCTTGAGTGCCCCCAGTCGAAGGGCGAGGCAGGTGGCGGGGGCCCATCTGACCATTCACCGACCAGAGTAAAGAAGCGGGCGATATAGCCATCAGGTTCGTCGGCCCAGGTTGCAAGCGCAAGGCGGCCGCCAGGTCGAAGCACACGCGCCATCTCCGCGACGGCCCTGGATGGTTCGCGTGAGAAGATGACGCCGTAAGTTGAGATCACGCCGTCGAAGCTTTTATCCCGGAAAGGAAGCTCCTCTGCTGCCGCCTGTTGGAAAACTGGACGGGGAACAAACCCGGCCGACAGCGCCTCGGCTGCTTCGAGCATGCCTGGCGCAATGTCAACGCCCGTGACGCTGGCCCCACGCCAAGCAGCAAGCCTGGCGGCCCATCCCGTGCCTGTGCCGATATCAAGTATGCGTTCGCCGGGTCGCGGCCAAAGGGCTTGAACCGTGTGTGAAATTGTGTCGGACAGACCGAACGAAATGCCGTCGTAGGATCTTCCTGGCAGGCCCCACATCCGTGCTTCAGGCCTTAAGGTTTCGCCCATCATCTTAGCCTCCTTTCAATAGCTTCAGTTCGAGTTTGCCAATCAGGTTCGCCAGTGGATACTCCACGATCTGGAGTATTATGAACGAGAAAGTTAAGGTATTCTGCGCACGGCAGGGGAGGCCTCCATGAAGAGTTATGGTCAATTCTGCCCCATCGCCAAAGCTGCGGAGATCTTTTGCGAACGCTGGACAGCGCTGGTCATCCGGAACCTCGGGGCCGGCGCGCAACGGTTCAGCGACATACACCGGGGCGTGCCGCATATGTCTGCGACGCTCCTGACGCAGCGACTGCGCCAACTGGAAGCCGAAGGCCTTGTCGAGCGGCGGCGCAGCGGAACGGGAAAGAGCTGGACCTATCACCTGACAGATGCCGGCGCCGAATTTCTTCCTCTGGTGGGCGCGCTTGGTATCTGGGGGCAACGATGGACGCGGCGCGAGCTTGCCGAAGGCGAACTTGATTTGGGGCTGTTGATTTGGGGATTGGAATACTCGGTAGACCCGGCGGCGTTCGGACCCGAGCGCCATGTGCTCCGGCTCGATGTGTCCGACCAGCCGGATCACAAGAGATTCTACTGGTTTGTGTGCGAGGGCGGAAACCTTGATCTCTGCGTTGCTGATCCCGGAGGCGGAACCGACCTGTTTCTGGAGGCCACATTGGCGGATTTGATCCGGGTATATCGCGGAGATGTCTCCCTGGCTGCCGCCATAGATGACGGACGGATGACGGTCGATGCTGCGCCAAAGCTCATGCGGCGGCTTAAGAGCTGGTTTAACTTCGACACAATGGCAAAAACGCCCCCAGCGGAGGTTTCGGGCGACACATAGGTTTTACATTCGCGGGGGCAGACTTTCATGCCGCGCGGCGAAATCGAGATTCGAGCACAAGTCACTGGATGCTGTGCGAGGTATGAACGTGTGCGAAGCGTCGCTAGCAGCCATTGGTTTTTTGGCGGCGAATTCACTTTGTCCGGCTCCTTGTTGGTCGATCCGCGTTGCTGCGAAAGTGGGAATGAATTTGGCCCCTCGGACTGACTTTCAACGGCCGATTTGGCGACACATGCTGCTTCACAGCGAAAACCACGCCGCACCCGCGAGCGCATACTGCGCCAGCAAACACCCGGAAGGGCAACGGCGGTTTTGTCCCGCACTGTGTGAGCTCACCGGCTGCAATACCTCGCAGTCGCAGCGAATGACCGGAACGGCGGCCCGCGCCGCAGCGCAAAACCTCACCTGGTTGCTTCAAACGGCCGAGTTTGCAAATGACGCTATCTGCGCACAGCGGACGTACGAGAAAACTAGACTACGCTTGCAACGGATGGCGGTTGGCGACGCAGTCGTAAGTTATCGGGCTTGAATGAAACAGTGTCCAAATCCTGCTCCCGCAACCATCGTTTCCGACCAAGCCCCTGCAAACAGCGGGGGCTTTTTCGATTCAGGGCTCCCCAAAGCCATCAGCCCCGCCAATTCCCCAACAAGTTCAAGCTGATGGCCGCCCGGCGCAGCACCGTCCGGAACCATCCGCACCTCTGAAATCAAAGCCCGCAGCGACGCCGTCGCCTCCCGCCGTACCTCCGGCGCATTCAGGGACACTGCCAGGTCCTCTATCAGCTCCCGGTACCGCGCCGACAGGCTCGGGTGAAGCCGCAGGGCAGGGGGCTCCGGATTGTCCGCGATGACCGCCGCCAGGCGGGCCTTCTCACCCTCCAGCTCAGACATCTTGTCCTTCATCGAGGCGGTGTACATGCCGTCCTCGATGGCTGTCAGGATGTTGGCGATCCGGCTCTCCACCTTCTTGAGGGCGTGTTCGGCTTTCTGCCGGTCCTGGCAGGCGCCCGCGGCGGCATCGTTGAAGGCCTTGCGGTATTCCTCCGCAAACTGTGCCAGCAGGTCTGGTGCCAGCAGGCGCTGCTTCAGCCCGGAAAGCACCCGCTCTTCCACTTCTGCCCGGCCGATGGTGGCGCGGTTGGTGCAGACTGCAGCACCCTTGTTACGGGCACCAGCGCAGCCGTAGCGCGTCTTGTTGATCAGCGTGTAGCTGGCGCGGCAGCAGGCGCAGCGCAGGAGACCCGACAGCAGATACGCGGGGCGGCGCGCGCGTTCCAGCTTCGGCCGTTCCGTCAGAACACCCGCCGGGTTCATCGCTTGCCGCACCTCCCCCTGGCGCGTCTTCACCGCCTGCCAGAGCTGATCATCCAGAATACGCAGGCCGGGGACATCCTCCGTGATCCAGTCTTCCGGCGGATTGAGGCGGGACAGCCGTTTCCCGCTGTCGGGGTTGGTATCGTAGGTCAGCCGGTTCCAGACCAGCCGTCCGATATAGAGCTCATTGTTCAGGATGCCGGTGCCGCGTTTGATGTTCCCGGAGATCGTCGACGGGTTCCAGGTGCCGGTTCCTTTGCCGCTCTGCGGGGCAGTTACACCTTCGGCGTTCAGGGCAGCGGCAATCGTGCGGGCGGAAAGCCCGTCTGCATAATCCCGGAAGATCCGTTTGATGACGGCGGCCTCGTCCTGTTCGATCTCCCGGTCGCCGGTGCTGAGCGTGCCGTCGGGCAGGATCTCCCGCTTTACCCGGTAGCCGTAGGAAATCCCGCCAGCGGATTTGCCCTTGGTGACACCCCCCTCCAGCCCGCGCCGTGTCTTCTGGGCCAGGTCCTTGAGGAACATGGTGGACACCAGCCCGCCGACCCCGACCTTCATGTCATCCAGCTCATTCTCCGAAGCCGTGTGGATCTTGACTCCGAAGAAGTTCATGCGCTTCAGCAGGGTTGCGGAATCCGCCATGTCCCGCGACAGCCGGTTCTGGCTCTCGGCGGCGATAACGTCGATCCCGCCGCGTTCGGCTGCCTGGATCAGGCGCTGGTATCCCGGGCGCAGGGCATTCTTGCCGCTGAGCGCGTGATCGGTGAAAACTTCCGTTACCAGCCACCCCTTCTGTTCACACAGGCGGCGGCACAGCCGGATCTGGTCCTCGACCGATGTGTCTTTCTGTTTGTCTGTGGAGTACCGGGCGTAGATGGCAGCGCGGAGACCGGGTGTTGCATTCATGGTCTATTCCTTCGAAGGCGGTTGGCTCCTCTGTGCCGCGATGTCTTGCTGAGCAGCCTGGCGGGCAAGGAGCTGGATGATGTGCAGAAGCGGGTCCGGGCAGTTGGCCTGGCCGTTTGTCTGAGATGTGCCGGAGAGACAGGCTGTCCCTCTGGAATTGACATAGCTCTTCTGGTCCCGTGCCATCCGCCGAGGTCTCCCGCCGCTCCCAGAAACAGGTCCGGGGCGCTCTTCTGATGCTGCTGATTTGGCCGGGGTTTTTCCCGGCACTTGTTGGCTTCATCATATCGGGAGGGGGAGGGCGGCGGGCCCCTTGAACAGGCTACAGTTGCCGCGGCTGGCCGGGTTTATGTGGATAACCCCGCTGGCGGACTCATGTCCGGCGCCAAGCGGGGACGCCGGGCGGCTTGCTTCCGGGAGCCACCCCGCCGCAAACTATTACCGGCAGGGAGTTATACGGAACCTGTGCTGAATGCAGTGGCTTCGTTTGAAATATCATCTCCGGTGCCTGCCGGATCCTTGTACGGGCCGGACTTACGGGGCAGGTCCTTCAGCCAGGAGCGGATAGCGCTGGCGTCAAACTCCCTTTCACGCGTCAAAACCAAAGCCATTTCCCGGAGCAGGTGCCGGTGCGGATACAGCAAGGCGCGGGCGCAATCCTCGGCGTGATCGAGCCGCTCTTGAAGGCGCTTGCGCTCGCTTGCCGTGAGGCGGGCCGGGTCCTGCGGTCCGAACCAGGCGTTGCCGTGGATACCCAGCCCAAGCTCGTGGTCCATCGCCAGCGACAGCCGTGCGGCCTTCGCTAGATCCGAGTTTGGGCCTCCGCCCGCCCCGGCGGAGATCGTCCCGAACACTAGGCGCTCCGCAGCTCGGCCCGCCAGATGGATGGTCATCTGCCTGTCGAAGTCCGCCTCCAGCCCGGCACCCGGCGGTGCGGTACGTTCAGTCAGCCCGCCGGTCGGGCAGAGGCAGACATGTTTGATCTCTTCACCGTAGAGCCAGGCTGTGATGACATGGCCGCATTCATGCACGGCGATGCGCTCATCCAACCGGCTCCGGTATCCTTCTTCCTGGCCGAGGACCTGCTCAAGAAATCTTGGGTCAAAGCTGCGCCCCTGGCGCCGCGCACGTGCCCGGGCTTCGCGGATGCGGGCGTCGATCACGGCCGGGGTTTGCCCGGTCAGGTTCCGGGACAGCGGGAGCAGATCTTGCCCGGAGTCCGGGAAGGCTCTCTCAAGCATGACCAGGATCTGCTGCGGGGTCGGTAGCGGCATCTCGTGATGCAAATCGAAACGGCCGGGACGCAGGATAGCCGGGTCGATTTTTCCGGGAAAATTGGTGGCGCCGATCAGCAGAATGCCTTCTTCGCGGTGCAGCAAATCGATCTGCCGCAGGAACTCGTTGATGACTTGTTGGCGATAAGCTTGATTGCGGTCGCCAGTGTCGGTGCGAGACCCGCAACTGTCGATCTCATCGATGAACAGCACGCAAGGCTTCCGGGATTTGGCGTCCTGGAAACACGTTAGCATCGCCGCCAGCATATCGCCAAGGTGACCCCGTGCTTGCCAGGCTCCAAAGGATCCTTGGATCAACGGGACCCCGGCTGATGCGGCGATGGCCGCGGCCAGTACGGTTTTACCGGTTCCGGGTTCTCCGTGGATCAACAGAGATCTGGACATGTCGCTCCACTCGATCTCACCGCGCTGCCATCTGTGCAGGTCCGCAACCAGGTCCGCCGCAGCCTGGTGGGCAGGAGAGGTGCCGCCGATGGCCTCGAGGGTGAGGGCACCGGCTCCGCTTGCCTGCATCCGGGTTCGGGAAATCGCCGTGGCCAGGCGCTCTGCCGCGCTGCGGGCATCCGGAACGCGCAGTGCCAGCAGAACCTCCGGGTCACCCAGACCGGCCAGCGCACTGTCTTCCGGGAGGACCGGTTCCACGGCCTCGCGGTCGATCTTTCCGGTTGCACTATGGCTGTGCTCCAGCTGCGCCATGATGATATCGCGGCTTAGCGGTTCCAACTTCACCGGGTCGGGCAGGACCGTGCTGAGACTGTCGGGGAGGCTTTCGCCATCGGGCAGCAGGACAAGAAGCGGGCAGAGCTGTTGTAGCGCTTCGCACAGATTGCGCTCGAGGCGGTAAAGGTCGCCGATCCGGGAAGACCCGGTTGATGTGGTGACTTGAAGCACCCGGAGTGTCTGCTCGTGGTGCCGTTCGTCGCCCAGGGTCGTGACCTTCCACTCTTCGGGCAGAATACCGCAACGGCAGGCCGTCAGAATTTGATCGGCGTCCGCGGTCCGGAACCCGGAGAGCACGGTGACGGCGCCCTGAGCAAGCAGGGTGTCCATGACATTCCGGGATGAGACGAAGGTGGCCGCAAGCCGCAGTGCAATCAGGCTCCGGCTGGCGGGCAGGGCGGTTGCGGGGCGGCTGCGTCCCTCATCGTCCAGCGCCCATCCGTCGATGCCGTTTTCCCGGAGCTGATCGAGCTCCTCGCTGTCCCGGTGCTGAGCTGTTGGCAGGTCGTTGAGCGTGTCCAGCAGTCTGGATTTTGGATGGTCTTGCAAAGCGGCGTCACGTTTGCCACCCGCGTTAATTTGATCCGAGATCATCCGGCGCAAAACCTGTTTGCCAAAGGAGACCCAGGCGGGACGGGGAGAGTGAAGCGGGAACTGTGTCATCGGTTGTCTCCGGATAAGATGCAGGCAAAGGGGCGCCGCCCTCCCCGGACTCCGGGTTGGATGGGGCGGCGCTGAGAGGGCGGATGGATGAGAGTCAGGCGGCGCCGTCAGTGGCGATCTCGTCCAGCATCCGGACGATCTCCGCGGTCACGTCCGCGAAATAGATCTCGCTCCTGACATTGATGGATCCGGCGTAAAGATCGGGCGGCGCGATGCTGTCCGGGAAGGCGGTCTTGAGCCTGGTATGCAGCCGCTTCTCTGTCTGCAAGGCAAGCTGCCCGGTCGCCATCGGGACAGTCTTCAGGATCTGTGCTTCCACGCTGCGGTGCTTCAGCAGCTGGTGGCGCAGCCTGGAATCCGGGTTGCGGGAAAAGCCCAGCTTCACCAGCTGCGCGCCATTCGGAAGCTCGAACTGCATGGCGTAGAGGTGGCTCGGTGCGGCGGGCCAGTTCTCTCCGCACCCGCCGCAGCCAAACCTTCCGGTCTGCATGTTGGCACGGGCCACCCTTTGGGTGTGCCCGCATTCCCGATGCCGGTACAGACGATAGTTCGGGTCCCCGTCCGGGTCAGCTCCGATCAGCGTCCAGCCCTGGGCTGCGGCTTCCTTTTGTTCCTTCCGGCTGTGGCAGGTTTCGCAGCGCACGTCGCAGATCCCCGCGGCCGCGCGCTTGATCAGTTCGAGCTGCCGCCGCAGCCGGTGACCGCAGTCTGCAAAGTACAAACCGTAGTGCCGGTCTTCCGGATCGCGGCAGGCCCATTGCAGCCCGGCTGCCGCGGCATCGTCCCGCCAGCGCGCCTCGACGCAATGCGGGCAGAAGGGCTGGTTGTTCATCAACACAAAGAGTTTGCTTACGTGCGTTGCCCCGCAGGCCTTGCAGGACAGGAGAAGGTGATAGCGGTCCTGGATGCGCTTCAGAATGTCGAAGCCTTTGCTTGCGGCGGCGTCGTGCCAATGGGGATGGATGGTGAGCGGGAAGGTTGGAATTGCGGGTTGGGTCATGAAAAGCTCCAGTCTGGTAAACGGGCAGGCGACGACGGGCGCGTGGAACGCCAGCCGGTGAAAATCCGGAATTGGACAGGACATGGCGGGCGCAGGCGGAGAACTCCGCTGCGGGTGCCAGGTCAGGTTTTGTCAGGGAACGGGATCAGACCGGCGCGAAGTCGGGCGCTGTCACTGCCATCTCCACGATGGCATCAACCTGCCGGGCTGCGCGGTTCAGCGCTTGGCGGGCACAGGGATCTGCCGTGCTGAAAAGATCACGATGCTCATACATCAGATGCTGGAAATGCAGCGCCTCGTCCGGGCTTGTGGCTTCAATGAGGAAGTGCATCAGCATGCCCATACGCTGCAGCGGCAAGTCGCAAGACGAGGTCGGCGGAGCTGAGAAGACATCAGACGCCAGCCGCAGGCAGTCCTGCCATTGGTTCTCGGCGGCTTCGGCAAAGCCAGACGTGGCCGGGTCCCAGCTCATCGAATGCGACAGGTCGCGCTCCATCTCGATGGCGGAACCCACCGCTTCGTTCAGCTCAGCGAATGTCCGGGAAATCGGGGTAGTACCCTCATCGGAAATCGGGCAGGGCAATGCTGGGCGCAGGTCTTTTGCCGCGCTCGAGCGCGTGATAACAGGTGCGATAGTCATGTTGGTCTCCTCAGCCGAGATCAGTGTGATTAGGGCGTAAGCAAGGGGTGGAGCCCTTGCCTACGCTCGCTATTATATGGTACCAAGAAACCAAAAATCAATACGAGATTCGCTGGCATGGCAAAAAAAACCAGAGGAAGACCGGCGGTCGATACGGAAGCTGTGAACCTGCGATTGCCGCGCGAGATGATCGAAGTTGTTGATGCTCAGAGGCGAGATGAAGAAGACCTTCCGACACGGCCAGCCATGATCCGGAGGATGCTTAAGCAGTGGTGTCATGATCGCGGCATAGATGTCGAGGAATAGTCTGCTTCGAAAAAGATAAGCGCTACATTCATCCAGATTATCGAGAAACAATAAGGCATTCTTGGCTCCCGGCAGGGCGGGGTCAGGAGGGCGTCCGAGGAAATGTCTTAAGAAAGCCCCAAGGTTTTGGGATCGTCTGGAGAACCAAGGCCAACCTTCCCGGACACCGGCAGGTGGCGGTAACAAGCCAATCTATACATTTCAAATGCAAGGCCGGGCACCGGCCGCGCAAGCACCCGCAGGGCTGCTGGAGCGCCTCCCCGGCGTAAAGGGCAGACGAGGTAGCTTCAGCTACCTATAGTCTGTCCCTATGGGGAGCATTTGCGCGCGTGCGGCGCACCATCTTATACTGCCCCAAGTCTCAGAAAAACAATATGGCAACAGAAATCCGATACTTTACAGGATGTTATCGGACGGATCCGCTTTTGCGTTTTCGCCGAGGTCGCGTACTCAATGAAAAAAGGAGTACCGCGAAATGGCATACCAATTCGTCCATATCGAAACTTATTCCCGCAAGCCAAGGAAGGTGAAGGGAACCAAAGATCAGTGGAACTGTGCGCGTCAGGTGTTTGAGGAAGCGCAGCGCAACCCGGACTTCTCCAGGCATGTCGTGAACCCGCGAGCGCCGCTCCCTGTTCTGAGCCAAGGGGCGATGGCCCTCAGTGATCTTCAGGCGCTGCACGATCGGCGATGCAGCGAAATCCGGGAAACCGTGACCGCGAAATCCGGAAAAGCCTACAGCCGCAGCCTGCGGTCCGATGCGCCGACATTGTACACTGAGATCCATTCACACCCGATGGCATCCAAGGATTTCTTGGCGGATCGGGCAAGGCACCAGAAGGAGATCGCCCGGTGGGCGGACTTGGCTGTGCGGGATTTCCGGAAGCGGATGCCGGAAGGCGTCGCCTTCGCTGGGGTCATTCACCTGGATGAGGCGCATGTTCACATGCACATCCTCGCATTGAATGCGGGCGATCCCCGGTTGGATGCGAACAAGCTGCACGTGGGGAAGGCGGCGGCTGCGGTATACCGGGCCGCGCATGACAAGCCGCAGACGCTTTCGTCATTGCCGAAACCGGAATTGCTGCCGAAACCCAAAAAGCCGAAGAAGCCGCGCCCGAGCAAGAACCGGGTCACCCAGAAAAAGAATATGGCAAAGCATGAAAAGGCATTGGCCGAATGGCAGGCCGCTTGCGCCAGGGTCGAGGCCGGCAATGCCAGAAAGCTCGAAGAATGGTCCGTAGATAATGGGCGGCACCTGCATGCCGCACGGAAGAAAAGATCCGGGAAGAACCCGGAGAAGGCCGCCTTCACGGCGGCGATGAAAGCCTTTCAAGACCGCTACTACGAAGCGGTTGGCAGGCCCTGCGGGCTTCTCCGGAAGGGGCCAGGCCACGAGCGCCTGACCACCAAGCAATACGCCGCGCGCAAGGCCGGTGCCAAAGCCCGCGCGGAAGAGCGGCTGGCGAACCTTCGGTCCGAGACCCAGCTGGAAGTGCGGGAGCAGGCGCTGGACGCGCAGGCACGCCGCGTCGCGGCGGAAGAAAATTCTTTGAAGAAGAAGGAGGCTGAGGTCGGGGCAAGAGAAGAAACGGTCTCGAGAAGGGAAAGGGAGATTGAGGCGAGGGTAGAAGCTTTAGAGAAGGTGGCTGAACAGGCCGCGCAGCGGGAAGAACAACTGGCCAAGCGGGAGGCAGCACTTAGTGCCCGGGAAGAGGAGATCGACGCAGTTCGGGAACGTGCTGAGGCGCTAAACTTGGGATTGGAATTGATCCGCAGAGATCAGCTGCGATGGGCGCCCGATAAGAAAGGTCGAGGGGGCAGGCTGGTGCATGGCCCGCGCGATGCTGCGGAACGCCCGCTGCCTCTGGAGATGCATGCCCGGCTACAACCAGCCATGTCGCTGCTCGAAATCCTTCTGAAAATCATCGCAGAGATCATTGAGGACGCATTGCACGAACAGCGAATGGAAATTGCCCGGGACGCTGAGGCCGTGGCGGAATGCCGAAGGCGGCTGGATTTGCGGGAAGATCCTGTCCTTACCGGGATCTTGCAACGCGGCACCCAAGACCAGAGATTTGATTTTTGACATCGGAGAAAGGTCAGCTGGGAATTCTCAGTCTGGAGGTTATGGCAGTAGGGGAGGCGCTGCGCTTATGTTGGACGCCAGCAACGCGCAGATAGCGCCCTTTGCAAACTCGGCCGTTTGACGCAACCGACCGAGGTTTTATGCTGCGGCGCAGCCCGCCGTTTCTGCCGTTCGCTGCGACAGCGAGCTTCTGAACCCGGTGAATTCACACAGTGCGGGACCAACCAGACTTTCGCTGCATGTGCAGCCTAAGCAGTTCAGTGCGTCCGCTTTGCGCAGGAAGCGCCCTTTGCAAACTCGGCCGTTGACGCAGCCAGCCGAGGTTTTCTGCTGCGGCGCGGCCCACGGATCCTGCCGTTAGCTGCGACTGCGAGGTCTTGGAACCGGTGAGCTCACACAGTGCGGACTTTCCCGACATTGATGTTTGGCCATGCTGCTGAAGCAGCATTCCTTCGCACCCGCGGCAAACCAATCGTAGCCGCGCAGCACACCTCACAATACCGGTCATTTGTGGGTGGTATTCCCACAGGAACTGAAACCGCAGCTTTCGCTGCAGTCATTTCAGTTAGCTTCGTCAGAACGCAACATAAAACGCCCCACGATAGTGAAGCTAAAATAAGAACATAGTGATCGCACGCTGAAATGCGTTCTTGTAGGAACTCCCGGAATGTCAGATTTTCAACGATCACTGAGTTACTGGTGAGAGAGCCTGCCATTTCTTTCGGTAGGCCGAGGCGGAGATACCGACGCGCTTTCGGAATGCCGAGCGGAAGCTCGACGGTTCGGAATAGCCGACCTCTGCGGCGATCTCGTCGATCGGAGCACCGGTGGTTTCCAGAAGCTGCTTGGCTTCCTCGACCCGCAATGTCTGGATGTACTCGACAGGTGCTTGACCGGTCGCCCTTTTGAACCGGCGATGGAAGCCGCGTTCGGTCATGCCACTTCGTTCGGCCATGGCTGCAACCGGGCTCGGCGTGTCGTAGTGCTGCGCCGCCCAGACCTGTGCCGCGGCGATCAACTGGTCCTGGTGCTGGCGCGAGGTGGTCAGCGAAGCATACATCAATTGCCCGTCAAGGTGCGGATCGATCAGATAAATCTTCGCGATCCTGCGCGCTTCCTCGGTCCCCGCGAAACGCCCGATCAGATAGAGCATGAGGTCTTCCCACGCCGACATGCCGCCGGCGGTGATGACGCGGTGACCCTCGCCTGCGGGCACGAGGATGCGTTCGCGGCAGACGTTTACCGCAGGGAAATCCCGGCCCAGCATGTCGGCATAGCCCCAATGGGTCGTCGCCTCCTTCCCGTCGAGCAGGCCAGCCATGCCAAGGAGCACCGCTCCAGAGCAGACCGAGGCGACGATGGCGCCGTGCGCATAGGCATCAGCGATCGAGGCGGCGATCGAGGCGAAGTCTTCGGGCAGTCCGGTTTCCGGGGAGAACAACAGATCGGGCACGATAATCAGGTCCGGGACGGGTGATTCGTCGAGCATCGCGTCTGGCGTGATCTTGCGCCCGTTGACGTCCCAGTATGGTGCCCCATCCAGAGTTCTCAGACTGACCTGAAAAATCGGCTTGGACGCGGGAATGCCATGCAGCATCTCCCAGTCGCGCCCGACCGACGCCAGCACGTCGAGGATCGAGAACACCACCGAGGATCCGGCAAGGCGCGATCCGATAACAGCAGTATTGATGGTCATTTGCGCCTCCTGACCACTAAGTTTGTCCGATAAGAGCCGTTTTGGTCTTTTTTGCTTCTATCTCGACTCGCCGGTTAGGTCCATCTCATTGCCCATCACCTCGGCCAACCAGGCCAATCATTCGTCAATAAGGATAAACTGATGAGTATTCAAAACCAAAGCGTAGCATTCCAGTCTGAAGTGATCCGCAGCTACCTCGCCGACCCGCGCATTTACCTGACCGATGGGGGGTTCGAAACTTCCATGCTGTTCCTCGAAGGGTTCGACTTGCCGGCCTTCGCGGCCTGCGTCCTGCTCGAAGAAGACATCGCCCGTGCGGCGATGAACCGGTATTTCGACTGCTTTCTCCAGATGGCCGCGACAGCCGGGACCGGCTTTGTTCTCGACACCAATACTTGGCGATCGGGGACACACTGGGCCAAGGTAGTTGGCCGTTCGCCCCCTCAGATGCAGGACCTCACGCGCGAGGCCGTCAGGTTTGCCATGGCGATCCGAGCACGGTGGCAAGATCAAGTTTCGCCGATCCTGCTCAATGGCGTGATCGGACCCGCCGGCGACGCCTATGACGGTTCGGTCACCCTGGATGCAGCCGCCGCCGAGGCTATCCACGCGCCGCAGATCGCGTTGCTCGCGACATGCGGGGTTGATCTGGTCAGCGCGCTGACCTTCGGCAGCCTGTCCGAAGCGATCGGTTTCACCCGTGCGGGTGTCAAGGCAGGGGTGCCCGTCGTGATCTCCTACACGGTTGAGACAGACGGACGCCTGCCGGACGGAACGCCGCTCGAGCGTGCCGTACTCGAGGCGGATGCAGCAACCGAGCAAGCACCGCTCTACTACATGATCAACTGCGCACATCCTGAGCACTTTCGCGACGTTCTCAACAACCAAGCCTGGTGCCGCCGCATCCGCGGTGTCCGCGCGAACGCATCGCGGCTGAGCCACGCGGAACTCGACGCGGCAGAAACCCTGGACGATGGCGACCCTGAAGAGTTTGGCACCCTCCATGCCGCTCTGTCCCAAAAGCTCCCGGCGCTGAAAGTCGTCGGCGGGTGCTGCGGCACGGATCATCGGCATGTCGGTTGCATGGCAAACGCCATGCTTCCCTCGACCGCTGCCTGAAATCCTCGTCGCGTCAATGTCCACAGGGAACGGATCTCGATCGACCGTTCTGGCCTGGGTGTGGGCGCCCGAATGCCAAAATCATCGCTCGCGCCTGAGCGCTTATCAACAAGGACGAACAACATGACCATGATTTCCATCCACGCCGGCGCTCCGCGCCGACACCCTTCGCGCATTGCCACGTCGCTGCTCAACCTGATGGCAGAAGCCGCGAAGCGGCGGCGCATCCGCAAGGAGATGAGAGAGCTGTCTCGACTGCCCCGGCACCGCCTTCGGGACATGGGCCTCGAGCAGTACGCGGAGCCGCCCGATCCCATCATCCATCACCGTTTCTTGTAGTCGGGATCACCGACCACCAACCGAACAGCTTGAGGCACGCACTTCGCGCTTCGACTGTGAACTTTATTTTTCAAATCAACCCAGAAAAGGAAACTCCATGTTCAAATCAACTCTCTCTGCAATTGCTTTGATCGCGGCGGCGGCCACCCATGCCTTCGCGGGCGACACGCCGATGTCCTTCGATGTGGCCGAAGACATGAGCCGCTTCGTTTTTGCTTCGGCCCCTGTCTTCGATGACGGCATGCCGGCCTACGGCAATGCGTTCATCACGCAGGGCTACATTTACGAGGACGGAACGCTTGACAGCGGGGTCGAAGGCACGCTGCCCGATGGCAGCCCCGCCTTTCCTGACAAGGTAATCGGCCGCTGGACCTGTGACGGGTACTTCGTGGGTGACGGCATGCGCACGCAAACCGGTGCCGTCGTCATCACCCGGCAGGTTTTTGAATTCGACAACGGGGATATCCTGATCAACCAGGGTGCCGAACTGGTGGACATCAATGTCAAGGCCCCGCGTGTCATCACCGGCGGTACTGGCGCTTTTGCAGGGATGTCGGGGGAGATGACGCAGGTTCTCCTGGGCATGTCTGACGGCTACGGCGTGCGCCTTCTGATCGACGTCAAGCCTGAAGAGCATGCCAGCCTCTCTGTCGACCAGTTCGAATTTCACGAGGACTGAGAACGTCAAGCGACAAAGAAGTTCGCTTTCGCCGCCGTGGCGCGGCGAAAGCACCCAACCGAGGACGTGATCATGAGATCCCCGCTAACCATCGCCTTGCTTCTGACCACCTGTATCGGTGCATATGCTGCCGATCTGCCCGATCCGCTGGAGGACAGGGATTTTCTATGGAACGGAGCCCCCAGTCCGGAGCTTTCCGAGCTGGGCCGAAGCCTGTTCTTCGATCCCATTCTGTCCGGCAATCGGAACATCGCCTGTGCGACCTGCCACGATCCGGCGCTCGGAACAGGCGATGGCGTCTCTTTGTCTATCGGCGAAGGAGGCAGCGGCTTTGGCCCCGAACGCGTCACGCAGGATGGTGTGATCGGGCGGGTGCCCCGCAATGCGCAACCGCTCTATAACATCGGTGCGCGCGCCTATACGTCGATGTTTCATGACGGGCGACTTGAGCTTGACCACATGGGTGGATTTCCAAGTCGGCTCAGAAGTCCGGCCAAAGAGCAATTGCCCGAGGGGCTCGACAACGCCCTGACCGCGCAAGCGATGTTCCCGGTCCTGTCAGCGATAGAAATGGCGGGCCAGCCCGGCGAAAACCCTATCGCCGACGCCGTCGCGGAACGAAATTTAAGACAGGCTTGGCGCATTCTGGCCGACCGGCTAGCCGCAAACCCTGGCTATGCCCAGCAGTTCGTAACGGTCTTTAACGATATTGAGACAGCCGACGACATCCGATTTGACCATGCGGCCACGGCGATTGCCGCCTTTGAAACAGTAGCCTTTCGATCTGACTGGAGCCGTTTCGATGCGCGTCTTGCTGGCTGGCCGATGACCACAACCGAGGAAGCCGGGCTGAAGTTATTCTATGGCAAGGCGGAGTGCAGTTCCTGTCACAGTGGCCCCTTGCTGACGGATCACGAGTTTCACGCAATAGCGGTTCCACAGATCGGCCCCGGCAAAGATCAGGGATCAGATGGCAGCTATGCTGTCCATTCCGGCTATCCGCATCGGGTCGAGGATCAGGGCCGTTTCAACGTGACCGGTGAGGAGGCCGACCTCTTCGCTTTCCGCACTCCGTCGCTGAGGAATGTCGCGCTGACAGGGCCGTGGGGACATAACGGCGCCTTTGCCTCGCTTGAGGATATGGTGCGGCACCATCTCGATGCGGTGGCATCGCTGGCGAGCTACATCCCGGCGGAACTTCCGGCGCTCGATACCGTGATCCAGCCGGTGCGGAGCAGAGCCGGCGTCAGCTACCAAGCCCTGAGCCCGATGAAGCGCGGCACCTATGATCTGCGAGACATCTGGGTGCACAGCTCGGAACGGCTGCGGAACGAGATTGCTCGCGCCAATACGCTCGCGCCGATGGACCTGTCAGAGGAAGAGGTGTCGCGCATTCTTGCGTTTTTGGAAACGCTGACCGACCCGACGGCGATTGATCGCTCATACCTTGTGCCGACAGCCGTGCCGTCCGGCCTGCCGCCGCAACCCGGTCGTGACGACGCGTGCTTAAGAGACAGCCATTCCTTGGCAGGCGCAAAGGCATTGCCGGGAGAAGCGGAAGACCTGCCGGAGCCGCGCTGCGTCGGCCGGGGAGACAATACACAGCATTAGCCCAATACCACAGCGGCCCTGGCTTGCCGATGCGGCCCCCCGAAAATTCTCACACGCATCAATACGAAAGTTACACCATGAAATCCCTTGTTCTTGCCTATGCGCTCATCAGCTACGCCCTGTTTGGAGTTGTCTTTGTCTGGCTTGCCGCCTTTCTGCACAATGTCGGGGATCTGCGCGGTCCGGCGTCACGTCCCGCAGTGGATGCCGCCCTCATCAATCTGGCGCTGATCCTGCTATTCGGCGTAGTCCACAGCGTGATGGCGCGGCCCGCTTTCAAGAGGGTGTGGACCCGCGTCATCCCGCCCGCGTCCGAACGCGCGACCTACGTGCTGCAATCCTCATTGCTGCTGGGCTTGATCATCTGGCAGTGGCAGCCGATGCCGGCGATCATCTGGCAGGTGGAAGGGTCAGCGGTCTGGATCTTCTACGGCGCGTCGGCGCTTGGCGCGGTGATTATACTGGTGGCGACCTTTCTGCTGGGTCACTTCGAGTTCGTCGGCCTGTCACAAGCTTGGCACAACCTAAGGGACACCCCGACGCCGCCCGCGACATTCCGTACACCGTCGCTATATCGCGTCGTGCGTCACCCGTTGCAGTTCGGGCTGCTGATCATGATGGTCGCAACCCCTGTGATGACCCTGGGCCACTTGATCTTTGTTGTGGCGATGGCCGTCTATATCGCCATCGGTCTGCGCTTTGAGGAACGTGCGCTGCTGCGGGAATTCGGTGCGGCCTACGCGGCCTACCAGCGTGACGTACCCATGCTGATCCCCAATCCATTCCGTCGCTCACGCGGGTCTGTTCACGGTGCCCCGTAACGGCCCATCGCGATCCCGAACACTTCAACCTTCAACAGCTCAGTCGCCCCTTGGCGACCGTCGAACAGAAAGAACAACCATGGAAACCACCATTCCAAACAACGTCCTGATCGTCGGTGCGGGCCTGTCCGGTCTGGCCGCTGCAGAAACACTCCGGCACCGCGGCATCGCGGTCACCATCCTCGAGGCGCAGGATCGCGTTGCCGAACCCTGGCGCAGGCGCCATCCTGCATTGCGGCTTAACATCCATCGCCATTTCGCCCGACTTCCGGGGATGCGCCCGCCACGCGCCGATGGCGCCTATCTGCGGCGCGACAGCGTTGTCAGCTACCTGGAGTGCTATGCGCGCCAGATCGGGGTTCCTATCCGCTTCGGTGTCACCGTGGAGGCGATTGAGCGCGATTCCTGTGGATGGCTGGTTCGCACCTCGGCAGGGGTGTTCGGTGCCGCGCATGTCATTTTCGCCACGGGACGCGACAGCGTTCCACATGTACCCGACTGGCCGGGATTGCGGGGTTTCGAAGGCCTGGTATTGCATGCCGCTGACCTTGGTGATGTGGGCCGTTTCGATGGTAAGCGGGTCCTCGTGGTGGGCGCGGGCAATTCCGGCAGCGACGTGCTGAACCACCTCGCGCGCCATCAGCCGACGGACGTTATGATTTCCGTCCGATACGGCCCCGCAATAGTGCCCAATCGCGTGTTCGGGTTTCCATTGCACCGCGCGGCGCGATTGTACGAGGCTATGCCGGTACCGCTCGTTGACCGCGCATTCTCACTGACCCAGCGGCTATTCTTTGGCGATCTGAGTCGCTATGGCATGACCACCCATCCGCTTGGCGGTGGCACCCGTCTGGCGCAGGACGGCACGGCGTTTGCCATCGACGATGGGTTTGTCGCAGCGATCAAGAGCGGCCGTTTCAAAGTCGTTCCGGCGGTCAGTGAATTCCATGGCTCTCAAGTCATCTTTGAAGGCGGAAGAAGCTTTGAACCCGATGTCGTGATCTGCGCCACGGGATACCGTTCAAGCCTCGAACCGCTGGTGGGACATCTCGGTGTTCTCGACGCCCGAGGCTCCCCCCTCCGTCCCGCAGGAGAACCCGACCCGAAGCACCGGGGACTTTGGTTCACCGGCTACAAGCCCCAGTTCACTGGCTATTTCGAGGCTGCCCGAATTGCAGCAAAGCGCATCGGCAACGGCATTGCCTCTGACCTGCAACGTCCAGCTCAAAGTTCTTCTTCATTCGACCAAAGCAACGTGGTGCTCGAGGCTGCCGAAAGCTGACGGCCCTGCGGTTGCCAACAAGTCCCGACACGATTGCTCAGGCCATACCCCGGATAAGATTCATGACCTCTTTTGATATCACGCGCCCAACGGGCCACGCTAGGAAACGCCTAGGTCGCCATGTGAACAAAGCGGAAGCCGAAGCAATCCTGCGCCTTGCCGCGCCGCTGACCGGCCTCGCTCTTGTCAACATGGCGATGAGTGTGACCGACACGATGATGACGGCCGCCTTCGGGATGGAGGCCCTTGCGGCGGTCGCCGTTGCGAGCGATTTCTATTCGATCTTCTTCTATCTCGCCATCGGCTGCATCGGCGGTCTTGGCCCTCTATACGCGGCGGCCCACGCTGCGGGTGATACGGGCCGGCTGGCGCGGCTCAGGACAGCTGGCGCTATTGTCTGGATTGTTCTTGCCATTCCGATTTGTTTCCTCTTGTGGCAGACGCCGTTGTTTCTCAGCCTGCTCGGCATCGAAACCGGTCTTGTCGAGGCGGGGACGGGCTACGTCCGTGCGATGGCGCTGACCTTGGTTCCGATGCTGGCCGTCGGCGTTTTGCGCACACGGCTGACCGCGATTGAACGCCCAGGCGTCATGTTGCGGATTACGCTCTGCGCGGTGCCGCTGAACGGTTTCTTCAACTACCTGTTCATGTATGGCGCTCTGGGTCTGCCAGAGCTTGGCGTGACAGGCGCGGGCGTGTCCTCGCTGCTGGTTGGCTTACTGACCCTCGCGGCCTTGTCGTGGGAAACCCGCCGCGCCGGCGACAGTGGAGCGCGTTGGGCGGACCGGGGCGACGTTGTCGAGATATTCCGCATCGGGGTACCCATCGCGGTCGCCACGCTGGCAGAGGTTGGCATCTATCTGGGCGCCACGATCTATGCCGCATCACTTTCCGTGACAGACGCCGCGGCCCATTCCGTGGCGATCCGCCTGGCGGGGATCGGCTACACCTTTTACTTCGGCCTGCAACAGGCGGCGATGACCCGGCTTGCAAGAGTCGATCCCATGTCAGATCGCGCGAATGAAGTGAAGAACACGGCGATGCTGCTTGGCATCGCAATCGGCGTATCCCTTTGCCTGATACTTCTGGCGGTGGCGTCACCGGTTGCGAATTATATGCTGCAGAGTTCGACACCTGCTGCAGTCAGTGTCGCAATCGCGGTCATCGGAGCGCTCGCCATGGCGGAGCTCTTTGGCCCGGCTGGAGCGGGAGCCGCCGGATTGCTGCGTGCCAGGAAAGTAACGCGTCCAGTCATGATATACTCTCTGATCGGAAACTGGGTGGTTGCGGCACCCCTGATCGGTATCTCAACTATTGTGTTCGACATGGGTGCGATCGGTATCTGGATATCGATGGCGACCGGAACCATCGTGTATTCAGGGCTGTGTGTGCTGGCGCTTCGCAACCTGCCAGCCAACGGGGCGGCAGAATGAAACTTTATTTCATGCCAGGCGCTTGCTCTTTGGCGCCGCACATCGCCCTTCTGGAGGCGGGTCTGCCATTCAGCCTTGTCGCGGTAGACTACCGGACGCGAAAAACGGCAGGCGGCGGCGACTTCTACAAGATCAGTCCCAAGGGTTATGTCCCCGCGCTGGTTCTGGACAATGGCGAGGTTTTGACCGAGGTGCCGGTGATCTTTCAATTCGTGGACAGCAAGGTGCCGCAGGCCGCCCTGTTGCCGGCCTCCGGCCTGAAACGTCTGCGGTCGCTGGAATGGTTGAATTTCATTGCAACCGAGATCCACAAGAGTTTCAGTCCGCTTTTCCGGCCCGAAACCCCGACGTCTTTCTGTGTGCCAGGCAGGTTGCACCTGTGTCGACGGCTTTCGATCGTCGAGGACCATCTTTGCCAACACGAATACCTGATGGGAGACGATTTCTCTCTGGCGGATGTCTACCTTTTCGTCCTGTGCCGCTGGTTAAAGGACCAGGACATGACGCTTGCGGATTGGTCGTCTCTGCACAGGCATTCCGAGAAAATCAGGATGCGCCCCTCTGTTCAGCAGGCAATGGGCTGGGAAGGATTGTTGTAATGCCCATTTCAAAAGACAAATGTGCCGACCGGCGCGCCATGTACCGCGAGTTGCAACGCACTATGCCGGGGCTCGACGGCATGTACCGGCTTGTTCACGCTCTCATTGCGGGCTGCGACGAAAAGACGTCCGGGGTTCTGATCGTCGGAGCTGGCGGAGGCCGCGAGCTTGAAGAGCTCGCCAAGGGGCGGTTCGATGGCCAGATCACGGCGCTTGATCCGTCGGCGCCCAATCTCGATTTGGCACGGGATGTCGCCAGCGATCATGGATCATCTCTGGATGTCCGGTTTTTGGTCGGCACGGTGGACGATATCCCCCAAGGGGAGAGGTTCAAGATCGTCACGTCGCTTCTGGTTATGCACCATCTTCGGGACAACGGCGCAAAACTTGCCTATCTGAAAGGCCTTCGGGACAGGCTCGCCCCCGGTGGTCGCCTTATCCACGCCGATGTTTGCTTCGATGAATTCGAGGACTTCGACCGACTGGCCCCAATCTATTTGGCGCACGCGGATATCTTCGGCGTGTCAGTCGACGCAACGCGTTTGGAACTAGATGCGATTCCCAACTTGCCGATCATATCAGGGACGCGCACCCGCGTGCTCTTTTCCGAGGCGGGTCTGACCGAGCCGTTCGAGATTTTCCGCAGTCTCTGGTACAGATGCTGGACCAGCAGCCGAGCCCCTAAATGATCAAGTCCGAATGCCGCAATTAAAGGAGACACACCATGCCCGACTTGCCAGTCTTGTTGACATATGTTGCCGTTCTGACAGGATTCGTCTTCTTTCCTGGCCCGTCGATCTTACTCACGCTCACCCGGTCATCAACCTCGGGAATACGCGTTGGTGTCGCAACAAGCCTTGGCATCGGACTCGGTGACCTCGTCCATACGGTTATGGCGGTTGTCGGAATCTCTGCGATCCTGCTGGCCTCGGCGCAGGCGTTTACGCTGATCAAGCTGCTCGGAGCAGGATACCTGATCTATATCGGCCTGCGCTCCCTATTCGAGGGCCGCTTTCGCAAGACCTCTGGAGCCGCGCCGCCGATTTCGACAGGTCAGGCATTCAGACAAGCCTGCCTAGCAGAAATTCTGAACCCCAAATCAGCGATGTTCTTTCTGGCTTTCCTGCCGCAGTTCGTCGATCCGCGCCTCGGCCAGATCGCACTTCAGCTGACGATTTTCGGATTGCTCTTCGTGCTTATGGGCACGCTGGCGACGCTGGTAACGGCAATCGCGGCTGGCAATGTCGGTCGGTTTCTTCGGCAAAATCCGGCTATCCAGCGCTGGCAGTCGAGAGTCGTGGGCAGCATCTACTGCGCGCTTGGGATCAGGCTAGCGTTTCAGGAGCGCTGACCGACTGGGATATCCGCCCAATAACATCGCAAGCAAAGGTGAATGAAATGCAAGAGATCATTTATGATGTCGCCGTCTCAATCGACGGATACATTTCCGGGCCCGGCGGCGATATTTCGCAGTTTGCCCAAGAAGGTGCGGTGGTCGAAGACTATTCAGCCCGCCTCGAAACCTACGCGACCGCGATCATGGGCCGGGCAACCTACGAGTTCGGTTATCGCTTCGGCATGCAGCCGGGCCAAAACCCCTATGCGCACATGGAAACCATCATCCTTTCGAAATCGCTTGACCTGCCGGATGGCGCCGATGTCGCAGTGCAGAGATCCAGCGACGCAGAGGCAATCGACGCCATAAGAACCCGATCTAGCGGGCCTATATACCTCTGTGGCGGAGGTGCGCTCGCCGGATCGCTTCTTGCCATGGGAAAGATTGATGTTCTGCGCCTCAAACGTGCACCAATCGTTCTCGGTGGCGGTGTTTCGCTATTCGGAGACACAAAGGAGTCGCTCGGCTTAGAGTATACGGAAACACGAGACTACGGTGGTGGGCACCTGTTTCAGGAGTACCGTGTTCTCCATGCGTAGCGATGGGCAACGCTGCACGCGCCATTTCACCTTCAAACAGGGGCACGAAAATGACTGCTCGAAAACTACAGACATGCCTTTCACTCATTTTTCTCCTATTGGGTTCTTGGTGCTTGTTCTTCCCGAGCATGGTCGTTGAAGTAACATTCCGCCCGGAGCTTGCTTTCGCCTCGGAGCAAGCCCGGTTCATCATGGGCTGCTTCGGAGCGCAGGCGGTGTTGACGGGCACAATCATTTTAACCGCCCGTTTTTCTTCAATGACGTTCCTTGTGTTCGGTTTGGCTGGGTCGATCCCATTCTTCATTTTCAACTTCTGGTTTCTGTTCATCGAACCGGTCCTGAACCAATGGATGTTGCTCGACTTCGCCGGGAACCTCGGCATTCTCGTCATTGGCATTTGGGGATGGCGTTTATGCAAAACTGCCCAAGTTCCGGATCAAGCATGAGGATGAACCCGTTCGGCAGTCCAGGCTCTGAATTAACCTTTTGAGGAATCCAATTTACACAGACTTCCGGGGCTGGACGAAGCAGTCATGATCGCACGAGGCATTTCATGGCTCCGAAAACGGAGCTGATGGCCCATAGAATCAAGAAAATCATAGATGGGCGTTCAGTCGAATGATCGGCAGTACCCAGGGCGGCATGAACGCAATTCTGCATGCCGCCCTAGGTGGGAAGCCGCAACAGGTTGTTCCGATTTTCACCGTTTGCTGCCGTTTGGCCAATATCAATAGCTATAGAACTTCACTACATCTGCCACTGAAAGATGCCGAAATCGACCACATCTAAAATTACTAAGCGAGAAAGATATGAAGAAAATACTCCCTGCTCTGCTGCTTTGTCTCCTTTCGACCGGAGCAGTGGCGAACGAAGCCCGCAACGGTCTTCAACTCAACGGCCTCCAATTGAATGGCCTCCAGCTCAACGGGTTCACATTGAACCATATCTTGTGGAACGTCATCACGATCAATACAGCCCAACCAACTGATACCATGATTTTCGAGGCGCTGGCCGACATGGCGTCTTCTAAGTTGGCTAATTGAAAGGCGGTTTCACTATGAACCCGCGCGGCCTGTTTCTTGCCTGCGTCAGTTGTATCTCAATGTCGCTGGCCAACGCTGACGAGGAGCGGCGCGTAGCCGTGATTGACTTGAGCGGATCGGCCCTCCTTGCGACAGAAGCAAGCAGGTCGGTGCTGGACTATGTAGTGCAATGCGCCTTGCCGGACGGCACCACCGCAGAGGCGAAATATCTTGATCAAGAGTTCCAGTTTCGCGGTGCGATGGGTATTGCCCCCGACTGGCGTGCGCGCGCGCTCACAAACGAAGAGCAAGCAGCCGTATCCGCCTGCCTACTGGCTCGGACCAATGCCTTTGGTGTGCCGGTTCAAATCTCATTGCGAAGCGGAGAGGGGCCACTAGCACAGCTTTCAAGTTTTGCCACAAGCGAGGCCGAGCGGCGTACCTTTCCTGTCTTTGAAGGCGCGTTTTTTGGCAACGTCTTTTTACGGACGCCACATGCATATACGTGTCGCGGTGATACGTCGGGTAGCACAGAGCGCGTTTTGAGACGCTTCAAGCGAATCTGCACTCTTCCTACGGAACAGCGGACGCCGGAAGGCAGGCCAGTTTCTGCCTGTGGATTTATTGTTCTAGGACGATGTGATGATCCGGATGTCAAGCGTATCAAAGCAGATTTCGCCAATGCAGTTGCCGAGGTTTACTTACCCATTGAGTAACTTTGGTCCCTGATATGGGTGCTTTCGCCCACAAGTGTCGAGCCTAAAGTGTCACTGCCGTGGGCTCCTAGAGGAAAACTCAACTTGTTCAATCAGAACACAAAGGGGACGTCTGTGCAGCGGATGAGCGGGCTGTTTGCCGAGATCGGTCTAACCCCCGCAGGAGGTCCTTTGCGCGCTCTGGAATCGCTGCCGGATCGGCACAGGCGCTTGACCGTAGTTTTTGACCCAATCTGCCCAATGGAGAAAACACCATGATCGACATAGCCCAAGTCCGGCGCGACACACCCGGATGCGAGACCTTCATCCATTTCGACAATGCCGGTGCATCGCCAATGCCCGATCCGGTCTTTCGCGCCGTGACCGATCATATGGCTGCGGAACGCGCCTTGGGTGGTTACGAGGCGGAGCGTCGCGCACAACCCGCGCTTGAATGTCTCTACACCGGATTGGCTGAGCTTTTAAACGCCGCGCCGGACGAGATCGCTTATGCCGAGAACGCAACACGCGCCTGGAACATGGCCGTCTATGCCTTGCCTTGGGCAGAGGGAGATCGGGTAATCGTGCATGGCTCGGAGTATGCGTCGAACATGCTGGCCTTTCTGCATCTCGAACGTCGCCATGGGATCACAATCGATATCGCCCCGTCAGACGGCACCGGCCAAATCGACGTCGACGCGCTGGAGCGAATGATCACCGCGAAGACCAAGCTTATCTCGCTGGTGCACGTCCCGACACAAGGTGGCCTTGTCAACCCAGCCGCAGCGGTTGGGGACGCCGCGCGACGCCACGGAGTCACCTATGCGCTCGATGCCTGTCAGTCCGTGGGTCAGATGGCCGTGGATGTTGGCAAGATCGGCTGCGACATCCTCACCTGCACGGGGCGCAAGTATCTCCGCGGCCCGCGCGGCACGGGGTTTCTCTACATCAGGCGCGATCTGGCCAACAGGCTCGATCCGCCTTTCATCGACCTCCACGCGGCGAACTGGAGCGCCGAGCGCAGCTTCGATATCGCCCCGGCGGCGCGACGCTTCGAGAATTATGAAAGCAATGTTGCAGGCCGCATCGGCCTCGCGCGCGCCGTTGCCTATGCGCGCAAAGTCGGGATCGCCTCAATTGAGGCTCGCATAGAGAGCCTTGCCCAAGAGTTGCGTCAAACGTTGAACGCGATACGAGGAGTTACACTGCAAGACCTTGGTGCGCGGACTTGCGGGATCGTGACCTTCACAATCGATCAGGTCGATCCGATCGCGGTGCGGGACGTATTGTTCCAGAAAGGCATCAGCACGTCGGTGTCGTTGGTCAATCACGCTCGCCTTGATCTGGGTCGACGAGAGACTGGCCCGGTGCTGCGCGCGTCGGTTCACTATTTCAACACCGAAGGCGAGATCGAACGCTTCGGGGCGGCGGTTGCCCGCATTGCTTTGAATACGTCGACTCAAACTGAAAATCTCTCGTCATGAAGAGCCTTCGAAATTAGGACAAAGTCGCAGCCTGCGGAGAACACTGCTTCGCTCACTTTCAGGTCTTGCTCTCAACCCTTTGGCATCGGGCAGTAAAGGTCTTGCTATGCAGGAGTTATCCACAGACATCATTCACTGCGCTGACGCAATCCGGTAGATGTGACTTCGCAGCGACAACGCCACATAAAAGACGGACACCCGCTTTGAAATGGCGAACGGTAGCACGGTTCGCCAATATGGCTCAGATATCGATGCGCTCAGCGATGCTCAGGGCATCTTCCAGTTCAACGCCAAGATAGCGCACAGTACTGTCGACCTTCGTGTGGCCGAGCAGCAGTTGGACCGCACGGAGATTTCCGGTCTTTCGATAGATCTCCGCCGCTTTGGTCCGGCGGAGCGAATGGGTGCCATATCCGCTCGGCTCTAGTCCAGTTGCCGTCACCCAATCGCGGACGAGCCGTCCATACTGGCGGGTGGAGATATGCAGTCGGTAGTGAAACCGGCTGGGGAACATGAACCGACATGCAAACATCTCTGGCGATTTGTCCCAGTCCAATTCGGTTTCCCGCGTGTTTTCAGTCAACTCAAACTGGACTGGTCGCTTGGTCTTGCTCTGGATCACCGAAACTCGTGCTCGCACGCGATCATCCTTTACCAGGTCAGACACGGCCAATTTGACGAGATCACAGCCGCGCAGCTTGCTGTCGATCGCGACGTTGAACAAAGCCAGATCACGCAGATGACCCGCCAGTTCGAGCCGCGCCCGGATGGCCCAGACCTGTTTTGGCAGCAAAGGCCGTTTTTGACCGATGATCCGCCCTTTGTTCCAGGCTTTGGTTTTCGGAGTAGTTGCGGGAAGTTGGACTCTTGGCATGATTTGCCCTCCGATCCACCCTCCAAACCCAATCACCAGCTCCGCGCTGACGGAACAATTCTACTGCTTGATCGAAGAGCCGGTGACAGAGATGCTCGATGGCAGTCATTGCCGCGCAAGCATTGGGCGGCTCTGAGCCCAAAGTACCGAATGCTGCGGGCTGCGTGAGTGACCGCTTTCGGGAGAGCACGATACACTTTGCAATCGGGACAATTGCTATCCTGTGGCAAGCAGCTTGACGACTAAGCATAGTCAGTTGCTTTGTCATTGCTACGACATGGCAAGGTTCATTTTAGGTCTGCTGTTTCTCCACAGAATTGAACCACAAAAGCATCGCCATCTGAGTTACCAAAGAGACCATGTGCAGAAGCAACGTCGCCAGACAGACTTCTAACTCCCATCGGGGCGTCTCTCACAATACTAAAGGCAATAAAGTCTTTCGTGCTGTAGGTATTTTCCCATGCAGGTGAGAACAGGAAATAGCTGCCTAGTGCCTCGCTGAAAACGACGTCCCACAGCCACTCGACTGTTTCAGGTAACACCACTTCAGCAGCACTCAAATCCGATTCAATTTTCAAGAGTCTTTGGTGATCCTTTGCGAAATAAGCGTTTCCGATCTTCGTGAGCCTTAGGTTGTCGGTGGCAGAAGGCCGACCCTCTCGCCATTCGGATAGATCAATCAGGCTTTCGCCATCATACGCTGCGAACCCGTTACTATGGCTCGTTAAGGTCAACCCAGATGGTTCGTGAAAAACGAAGCTCATGTAAGGAACGCCACCACTTGTTCTACGCGCGAGTGCTTGAAAACCAGCGACTCTGGTAGGAGTTCCGGGGGTCATCTCCCACAACCCCTCGCTTTCTGTAATCAGTTTAGGTTCGTCCACGCGGCTTTGAGTAAGTGGCTCGCCGGCCCATACAAGGACCTTCCCTGATGCTTGATCAAGGACGATGTCACCTGAAAACTGGTAGTCGAATATAGGATGTCGAAGATCGGTATCAAAACGGCCAACAAGTGCCCGATCTTCCAAGAGGAGTAGCAAACGTCCGGTGTCTTCGATGAATAACACATCAAAAATCGAAAACGGCGACTGAGAATAGAGACTTAACAGATCCTTTATTCTGGCGACTTGTTGCCAAGAACTCTCAGAGCCCGTGCGATACCATATTCTACCGTCTACATGAGCAAAGTCCCCCAGCCCGTTAATATCTATTGGGACTGGCATCCTTGGGTCCCAGCCCGGCGGCGTTTGAACTTTCGTTGGTGGGGTTCCGACAACCCTATAAAGTTCACCTGATTTTACGGCGAAAATCGGACCGTCGCGATTAAGCCGCCGTCGGTCTGTGCGATCAGAATGTGTTCGCCGCCAATCCGGGTCTGCCAGTCGGTCCAGATCAGATAAACTAGACAAGCCGTGACGCTCAAACTCACCATTCGCTGTGAGCCGAAAGAGCGCGGGTTCGCGTATCGTAGTATAGGCCCAAGTTTCTCCTTGCCGATCAATTATGATATTCGGCATCAAGCGGTTCCAGTTTGAAAGGGGTGGCCCTTCGAATTCGGTCAAAGCCCTATCTTTTATGGTCAGAATTTCGTTTCGCCCAAGTTTGATGAAGGAATTCGCAAATCCTGGCACCGTAAGAACTTCAGTTTGGGACCCCCAGTGCTCGTTAGAAACAGAGTTGCTGACCGCTAAAGGCACAGCGCAGAACTCTTCAGCATGCAATGCGCTGTTCCACGCGAAAGCAATCGCAAGAAAAATCGAAAACCTGTTGAGCATTGCGGCCTCATTTTGCAACGGGTGAATTCCGTCATTGGTGTTATTGAGCCTTGATTCTTACTCTAATGCAGGCACCGGGAATGCGCCATATAGTCAGCAGTTTCTAATGAAACCAGACTTTGGCGCCGTTGCAGCGAACGGCAGCAAAGTCCCGCACTGTGTGAGCTCACCGGTTCCAAGACCTCGCAGTCGCAGCGAACGGCAGGAACCGTGGGCCGCGCCGCAGCAGAAAACCTCGGCTGGCTGCGTCAACGGCCGAGTTTGCAAAGGACGCTTCCTGCGCTCCGCCGCCCCCGGTGAAACCCGCAGCATCACATGAGGCAGCTTGGCTCTGCCGAGGGTCCGCTTCTTGGAAACTCACCATGGATTTTCGCACCGGCAGCATCTTTGGTGCGGCACCCCTTGTCTACGGCCGCTTCGGGCTGTGACTGACGTGCTGCGCCAGCGAAGGGCCGCCCTCAAGGCAATGACGGCTGTGGGCTCAAAACACCCTTTCGCTGCGGACCGCTTCAACAACCGCAACGCATCGGAATTTTCGAGGCATAATGGCGTGCCGTTTTAATGAGGTCCGGTGCGACAACGGGAGAGGCTGCCCACCGGACCTGCTACACTAGGCGCTTTTCCTGCCTAGGGTATCGAAATCAAAGCGAGCCGCAACGCCAGACCGCCAGTTTACCACGCGCTTGATCCCCTCTTCGAAACTGGTTCGAGGTTCCCATCCCAGCATCGCCTTCGCCTTGTCGCAGCAATAAACAAACGGGTCGGGCGAAACCAAACGCACAACATTGGAGCTGGATTTGCTGACCGGCTCAAACCTGGTGCCCATCTCCCGCTGGATGATAGACACGATTTCCTTAACCGGGATCATCCGGCAACTGGATATGTTGAAGGACTCGTTGTCGAGATCCGACTCGATTGCCATGACGTTGGCGCGGGCGACGTCGCCTCCATAGACGAAGTCCTTTGTCTCATTGCCGCCGTCGAAATAAGCGGGTGCCTCGCCGCGATTGAGCTGATCAATCACGCCAAGTATGTAACGGGCATTGGCGGCGCGGCTGTGCATGTGCTCGCCGTAGACGGTCGAATACCGTAAAGTGGACGTGTCCCGTTTTTGTGCCGCCCCAGGTGCTCGTTTAGGCCACTTTCCGTTCGAAAGCGACCGGGCTTTTCCAGCCCAATGCTGAGTGCCGCCTTCGCGGATTGTAGAAGCCGTTGATGTATTCGAAGATTGCCAGCTCGGCGGCCCGTCGCGTTGGCCAGGACTGCCGCCAGATCAATTCAGCCTTGATGGTTTTGAAGAATGTTTCAACTGCGGCGTTGTCATAACAATTGCCTTTGCCGCTCATCGATACCTAGAACCCATGCTGGCGCAGGAGCTTCTGATAATCGTGAGAACAGTATTGGCTGCCGCGATCCGTGTGATGAAGGCATCCTTTGGGCGGTTGCCGCAGTGCCACGGCCATCTTCAATGCCCGGATTGCCAGATCACGCTTCATCCTGTTGCTGACCGCCCAGCCGATCACCCGGCGTGAATGTAGGTCAAGGATCACGGCGAGGTAGAGCCAGCCTTCGCGGGTCCAGACATAGCTGATGTCACCGACCCATTTCTGGTTGGGGCGATCTGCGCGGAAGTCCCGGTTCAACAGGTTGGGCGCAATATTGAAAGCGTGGTTGCTGTCGGTCGTCACCTTGTATCTCTTGGATCGTTCGATGCGGATGCCATTCTCGCGCATCAGCCGACCGACACGGCGGTGCCCAACATTCAGGCCCAGTTCTTTCAACTCTTCCGTCATTCTCGGCCGCCCATAGCTCCCCAGGCTGAGCCGGGATTGTTCCTTGATATGGGCCAGAACAACCATATCGCTTCTCTGCCTTTGGCTGGCAGGTCGGCTGCGATAGGCCCGCAGGCCGCGAGACCTGACATCCAAAACGGCACATATCCGATTGGCGCAAAAAATGTCACGATGTTCTTCGATGAACCTGAACCTCATGGCTTTTGGCTCGCGAAGAACTGCGCTGCCTTTTTTAAGATCTCCCTCTCCTCCTTGAGAATGCGGTTCTCCCGTCGAAGCCGTTCATTCTCACGGGCAAGATCAAGGTCCTTATCGGACACAACATCCGTGTCGCGATGCGCTAAAATCCACTTATTCAAAGTCGATAGGCCAACGCCCAAATCAGATGCCACCTGTTTGCGTGTCAGTCCACTCGTCAGCGCGATCCGCACCGCATCAGCGCGGAACTCGTCCGTTCGTTTCAATCCCATAGTTCGTCTCCTTTGTTGCAATAAATGCTATCAAAGGAGCGGCATCAAACCGCGACACGTCCATCTCGCAGGTGGTCGACGAAATGTGGCTCAGTGCGGGCCATGTAGGCGATCAGTGCTTGCAGGATACGTTCATGGGCGAGCACACGCCGTTCGAGGTCGGTTGTCTCGGGTGACGCTATCGGCATGGCGCAGTTCATCCTTCATCGACCGCGCTTTCCGCGCGCTCCGGGGATCGATCGACATCAAGGGCTGCCAGGCAGGCTTGCGCGATGTCTCGGTCAGGGGCATCGGTTCCCGGCATGGTCGCCCAGCCTGCCGCCATTAGTGCGTCGCGCCTCTGGTAGGTCGAGGCGGTCCGGATCGTGGCCAGCGTGGCCGCCCGTGCCGGGTCGGAGCGCGCCATATCGAGGCAAACCGGTACCATGGAGGCGACGACATCGTCTCGGGACATCGCCATCGCCCTGTCATTCGCGGTGCCGCCGGTCACCCAGCCGCCCCATGTGAATCCGACGACACCGACGAAGACCGCGCCGATCAGCGCGCCATAAATGCCGGGTTTGAGCCATTCGGGAGTTTTCATTTCAAGTCCTCCTGCGGGGAAAGCGCCGCATCGCTGTGATTGTTCGTTTCGGTTGTGGCCGCATCCCGGCTCAGCGCCTCTTTCAGGTCGTTTTCGGAAATCGCGCGCAACTCGGTACGTCCGGATTGGTTACCCCTGCCGCGCACCGTCAGGTACGTCGCCGTCCGTCGGTAGGCCTCGAAGCTCAGCCCATGGAGAAGCTCCTCTTCGACGAGAACTTCGTAGTCGCCCGGGGGCAAATCGTCCGGGTATCCCGACAAGGTGAACGGGTTGGAAAACGTCACCGTCGATCTGGTCGACCGCATGGTCATCTCTGATCTCCACGATGTTGGCAGATTCGTCGCTCACCACTGCCGACAGCCCCTTGGAGTCCGGGCCCGACCTGCCGAACGCTTTCCTCTTGCGTAGCTCACGATCGTTCACCATGCGCTGACACAGGTTAGTCCCTGGCACCAAACCCTTTGCGAACTCGCCGGGCACAGTCGAGCGCACTGACCTGTGTAAGGGCGGGGAGACCGACCCACGCGTATCCGTTGGGAAACAGGGGCGATCTGCGTTCCTGCAACCAAGGAATGGAATGACAATGGCCGACCCCAATGTACTCAACCCGCACCTACCCGAGTTTGATCGGTTTCTCTATGCGTCCGTTGGCGAGGATCGAAACGGATATGTCGTGACGGTCCTCTCCACGCTCGCGCGGCTCGGCCTCGATCCATGGAATGAAACCGCTGAGCTGGTCGCGCTGGGGCGCGATGGCGCGCGATCACGGTTGGGAAAGCTGCTTGCTCGATTTCCGGATGTTCCCACGCTCGCAAGCGATCACGGCAGGGTCGCCAGGGACTTGAGCCAACTGCTCCCCGAAGGCCGGGCGTCAGCCAGCCTGAAGCGAGCTGCCTCGACGGTGACCGTTGGCCGCCCGGGTACAAGCGGCGTGATCTGGGCCGTGCTCGCGTTCATCTTTGTGCTGTTTCAGATGTTCAAGGTTGGCGGGTCGGGGTCAGGCGAATGACCGTTTCCACTCAGACATCGACGCCAATGGGTCATTCTGCGCACAAGACCGGGACGCTATCGCCGCGTGAACAGGGCGTTCTCTGGGACATGGAGGAACATTTCTGGACCAGTGGTGCCGACAACGCGCGGGCGACGACAGCAAACAATGCCATCATGATCTTCCCTTATCCGCCGGGCATCCTCCAGGGTGACCAGATCTGGACCCATCTAAAGCAGAGCACCGGCTGGCGCTCCGTCGTCATGGCCGAACGGCGCGTGATGCGGTGTCACGACATCGCCATTCTCACCTACCGCGTCTCGGCGGAGAAAGCCGACGTACCGATCTACAAGGCACTCTGCGCCTCAACGTACCTCAATGATGACGACACCTGGCTGAGGATCTCCCACCAGCAAACCATGGTGGCGTGAGTGCCGCAGTGTCATTCGACCTGCCGCACGCGCCGGGACTAACCTGCGTCAGTGCGGCGGGGCGTAGATGTCGGCTAGGAGAGATGTGCCCGCCGAATATTTGGTAGGGCATTTTTTCCGAGTACCTGAGAAGCGTGTGGGCGTGCCGAACCCCAAAAGGTCGGCATGTCGGCGCGCTTCTTATTTCTCGGACCGTCCATGAAAGGACAATCCCAATGACTCCCGAACAGACGAAGACCGCCGACAAGATGAAATCCGTCAAGGCTGCATGGGACAAGGCGCCCTCCGGCCCGAAGAAGGACGCGGCGCTGAAGCACTACCAGGCCGCCGAGAAGGCTCACACGGCGAAGAACGACGCCGAGACCAACAAGGAACTCGACGCCGCGAAGCATGCGCTAGCGTGACAACCAGCGTCTGACGTGATCACCGGGGCCGCCTGCCAAACAAGGGAGGGCGGCCTCTCACTACAGGAGCGGTCCGGTCTGGTCCAGATAGGCTGCATCAAACTCAGCCAGTTCCACCAATCCAGCATGATCTTCAAAGGACACGCGAGCGTCTCGAAAGGTCACCAGTCTTCTTTCGCGCAGCTGTCGCAAGACGCGATTCACATGAATGGCACTTAACCCCAGCACATCGGCCAAGTGATACTGGGTAAGTGGGCAGTCGTATCCTTCTCTGGATCCCATACCGACCAGTGCCAGCCTCGATCCCAGTTCCAACAGAAAATGTGCCATCCGGGCGTCCGCGTCGCGCCTGCCGATCCCTACAAGGTGTTCGACCACCATTGCCTCGTCCCGCGATGCCGCCCAAAGAATGGCTGTCGCAAGCCGCGGCGTATCCGAGAAGGCCGCCAGAAGGTCGCTCTTCAACACTTCGGCGGCCTCGATGTCCACGATGGGTTCGAAACTGTGGTCCGAGGTGCGCAACAGCACGCTGCGCAAGCCGAGGAAATCCCCGGGCACCTGAAAATCGACAATCTGGCGTGTCCCGTCAGGCTGGAGCTTGTAGGAACAGACCCAACCCGCGGACAGAATATAGGCGGCTTGATCGGATTGCCCCTGATGGACCATATCGCGCCCAGCGACGAAGGAGCGGCGGCGCTGGTGCAGTCGTTCAAGCACGGCCAGCTCGACATCGGACAGGGCGACGAAGGCCGAGAGCTTCCGGGTCAGAGGGCTGTGTTCAACTGATGTCATGGGGCCTCCCGGAGCGTCGTGACCCAAGAGCGGAAATCGGCCCGGACACTGCTCTGGATCAGTCCAGCATAAGGCAATTCCTGCGAGAAGTACGGATGTATTTGAACCTCATCTTTCCCGGTTCACGATGCCAAGAAAGGAACCCCGGATGTCCACGGCGAGCGAACATGCAGGCGAGGCCGCCCTATCGATCTGCGAGGCGCTCCTGCTTGCCTTGAAAGATCGCGCGCTGCTGCCGGAGCACGAGATCCTGGGGGTGCTTCGCGACGCCGCAGCGACGCATGAGAACGCGGTCGGGACCGAACTCGAAACGGAAAGGCACCGAGCGGTCGCAGACTTGATCAACGCGATCATTGCTGGCGGCAACTCTGTTCGGCGCTTGTGACGTCAAGCTTCAACAGTGGGCGGGAGCATTTATGGATATGCACTCATGGAAAGCAAAAAAGATATTCTTTGAGGCGCTATTGTAGAACCCCTGCTCAGCCATCACTTCAGTAGCATGGGCGCTCCGGTATGGCGAGTGCCAAAGCACATCCCAATATCGCCATGCTCCCTTGGATAACCGAAGAAGGAGCAATTACGTGTCGTTCACTCCACTCCATGACCGGGTTCTCGTCCGCCGCATCGAAGGCGACGCGAAGACCTCAGGCGGGCTCATCATCCCCGACACCGCAAAAGAGAAGCCGCAGGAGGGTGAGATCGTCGCGGTCGGCGCTGGCGCCAAGGACGAGGATGGCGAGCGCATCGCCATGGACGTCAAGGCTGGCGACCGGATCCTGTTCGGGAAATGGTCGGGCACCGAAATCAAGCTCGACGGCGAAGACCTCATGATCATGAAGGAGAGCGACATTCTCGGCGTCATGACCTGACCCCGACAGCGACGCCGAAATTTCACTCTCAGGAGCACCCAATCATGTCCGCCAAAGACGTCAGATTCAGTACCGACGCCCGCGACCGCATGCTGAAAGGCATCAACACGCTGGCCAACGCCGTGAAGATCACCCTTGGTCCCAAGGGTCGAAACGTCATCATCGACAAATCCTGGGGGTCGCCGCGCATCACCAAGGACGGCGTGACCGTCGCCAAGGAAATCGAGGTTTCGGACCATTTCGAGAACATGGGCGCGCAGATGGTCAAGGAGGTCGCGCAGCGCACCAATGACGAGGCTGGAGACGGCACAACCACCGCCACCGTGCTCGCCCATGCGATTGTCCGGGAGGGCATGAAGTCGGTCGCCGCCGGCATGAACCCGATGGATCTCAAGCGCGGGATCGACAAGGCCGTCGCCGCGGTCGTGGCCGAAATCAAGACCATGTCCCGACCCGTCGGCGACAGCGACGAGATCGCGAAGGTCGGCGCCATTTCGGCGAATGGAGAAGTCGCGATCGGCCGTCAGATCGCAGATGCGATGGCCAAGGTCGGCAATGAAGGCGTGATCACCGTCGAGGAAAACAAGGGACTGGAGACCGAAACCGAAGTGGTCGAGGGCATGCAGTTCGACCGCGGCTATCTGAGCCCCTATTTCATCACGGATGCTCAGAAGATGGTCGTTGAGCTGGAAGACTGCGTCATCCTGCTTCACGAGGAAAAGCTAACCTCGCTGGCCCCGATGGTGCCCTTGCTCGAAGCGGTCATGCAAGCGGACAAGCAGCTCTTGGTTGTCGCCGAAGATATCGATGGCGAAGCGCTCGCCATGCTTGTCGTGAACAAGCTCCGCGGTGGGCTGAAGGTCGCGGCCGTCAAGGCACCTGGCTTCGGGGATCGTCGCAAGTCGATGCTGGAAGACCTCGCAATTCTTACGGGCGGCCATGTCATTTCAGAAGAACTCGGAGTTCAGCTCGAGAACGTTACGTTGGACATGCTGGGTGTCGCCAAGAAGATCACCATCACAAAGGACGCAACGACAGTGATCGATGGAGCGGGTGACAAGGCGGCCATCGCCGCGCGCTTGTCTCAGATCCGCACGCATATCGAAGACACAACGTCGGATTACGACAAGGAAAAGCTGCAGGAACGTCTTGCGAAACTCGCAGGCGGCGTCGCCGTCATCAAAGTCGGCGGGGCAACCGAAATCGAAGTCAAGGAGCGCAAGGACCGCGTGGATGATGCCTTGAACGCAACCCGCGCCGCCGTTCAGGAAGGTGTCGTGCCCGGTGGCGGCGTGGCCCTGATTCATGCCGGCAGGGTGCTGGCGACGCTGAAGGGTGAGAACACTGATCAGGACGCCGGCATCAAGATCGTCCGCCGCGCGATCCAGGCGCCGCTACGCCAGATCGCCGGCAACGCGGGCGTCGACGGATCGGTCGTCGTCGGAAAGGTAATCGAGAACGACAGCCCAAGCTTCGGTTTCGACGCGCAGGCCGAGGAATACGGCGACATGCTGAAGGCCGGTGTCATCGATCCGACGAAAGTCGTCCGGATCGCACTCGAAAATGCCGCGTCCATTGCCGGGCTACTGATCACGACCGAAGCGATGGTCGCGCAAAAGCCTGAAAAGCCTGCGGGTGACAGCCGAATGGCCGACATGGACGGCATGATGTAGTCGCTGACTGCTGAGCACATGTACCTCGAGAAGAGCAATCCGATGCTCCATGGAAATGATTACCGATTAGTTCGTTGGAAGAATTTACAAAGAGGAGAAACTGAAATGTCCAAAGGTGACAAACGACGCGGAAACCGGGAAGTGAAGAAGCCGAAAAAAGCAAAGGAAAAGGTCGTCGCAACAGCCGACTTCACAAAGGGCAAGACCTTGACCAGTCTTGGCGAGCACAAGAAAAAATAACCGCTTGTGGAAGTCCCACGCGATGAGTCTAGCAGACTTGAAGCTTGCTTTCCCTACGACACACCTTCTTTGCCGTGAACGCTATCTCATCTCGGGCCGAGCGACCCGGAGTGTTGCTCGGCAGAGGATAAACAAGACCGTCTAAACAAGCGCGACGTTGCATGAGATTGCGCGATCCAAACATGAACACACGCCGCACACGACATTCCTTAAGCCGCTAAAATTGCTTAAAATCCTTACCATCCATCACTGGACAGCCACAAAGCGCGTCTTCGAGTGACCGCTTCTTCGGGGTTTTCCGCCGTTGGTGCAATTTGCAGCATCGGCCACTTTGGGCTCCGAGCTGACCTGCGGCGGTGCGGCAGGCGGTCTGCAGCAAGATCGCCAAGCCGTCCAGGTATCCGAAGACAGCAGGCAGCCCAATCTCGACATTCATTCTGCGCCTGCATTGCCTTGCCCCTCCCGTCGGCCGGGGGCGGGAGCTGACCTTCTCTGCGCCGTCAAAGAACGGCAGCACTACGCAGCAGCGGACATTGAGGCTAGACACTTTTTCGGCGTCAACCAAGGCATTGTTGCAGAACTCGCTCTTGAGGCCTGACTCCCCCTTTCCCCTCCGAACTTAGGCGACGCGGATGATCTCAGCGGTGCCGAGTGCGTTGAAGCGGTTGATGAGTGCGATGCGGATATGGATCTCGACGGTTTGGCGGTCGGGGTCTCTTGCGGCAATGCGCTCGCCGAATGCCTTTAAGCAGCGCATCTTTGCCTCGATCCGGCTTCGGACGTGGTATCCTGTCCAGCGCTTCCAGAAGGCCCGGCCGTAGTGTCGGGTGGCTCGCAGAGTTTCGTTTCTGACCTGCGCAGCCGGACAATCTTCTTTCCACAACCGGCCATTCTTGCGGATCGGGATGATCGGGGCCGCGTCGCGTTCGAGGATCGCGGCATTGCAGCGTCGCGTGTCATAGGCACCATCGGCGATCACGGTGCCGATGTCTTCGTCCTCGGGGAACTGACCCAACAAGTCCGGTAAGACCGGGCTGTCGCCGTCGCGGCTGGGGGTGAATTCGACGGCACGGATGTCAGACGTGGCAGCGTCCATCGCAAGATGAACCTTGCGCCCCTCTCATTGATTGCCTTGCAATCAACTGCCGGGCAGCGATTGGCGCCGCCCCTGAACGCCGTGCTTGCGGGCCTGCCACTCACCATCGCCAAGGAACTTGATCCCGGTGCTGTCCACAAGCAGGTTCAGCGGCCCATCGGCGCGGCGATATGGGATCTGGACGGCCAGCATTTTCTGTCGGCGGCACAGCGTAGAGAAATCCGGAGCGGGCCAGTCCAGACCCGCCAGGTGCAAAAGGCTGGTGACCATCCCGACGGTCTGCCGGAGGGGCAGCTTGAACAGAACCTTGATCGACAGGCAGAACTGGATCGCCGCATCCGAGAAAACCGCAGGGCGACCGGGGCTGCCATCATGCGGCGCGAGCCAGGTCATCTCTTTGTCCAACCAGATCAGAAGCGACCCGAGCTTTCTGAGCGCATCGTTGTAGCTGGACCAATTCATCGTACGGTAGCGGGCAGGTGCTGGCTTGCTCATATGCCGCGTCTAACCGCATGGATTCGTGATGTGAATCCTTAGCACTCAGAATTCTGCAACAACGCCCCGTGCAGGTAATCTGAAACGTTTCGGCGTGGGGTTATCAGACACTCTGCCCGATACGCTGCGCGAGCTTACTGATAGAGGGGTGCCTCTGCCAGAAGCGCTGGCCCCATTCACGTCAAATGCCGCTGATCTGCTGAAACTGCACCACAAGGGTCGTCTGAAAGCGGGCATGGACGCCGATATGGTGGTTCTTGACGAAAACCTTGCCGTGCGGCATGTGATGGCCAGGGGGGAATGGCATGTCCGCGATGGCCAGATAGCCCGGCGCGGCATGTATGAAAAGGTTTAAGCGTCCGCGCGGTCCCCGGTGACTGCCCGTTCCAGCACCGGAAGGTATTTTGAGATATGTGCCCTGCACCCGTTGATGCAGAGACCCCGCGCGGGTTCATCATTCCGATCGGCGGCGGTGAAGACCGTGTCAAGGAAATGCAGATCCACCGGAAGTTCGTGGAGCTGTCCGGGGGGCGGGAGGCCGACATCGTCGTGATCCCGACGGCCTCGATGCTGGAAGAAACCGGACCGGACTATAACCGGATTTTCTCCGAGCTCGGCGCGGGCAAGGTGGAGTTTCTGCCGATCTCGCGCCGTGCCGATTGCGACAATCCCGATTTTGCCGAAATGCTGGACCGCGCGACGGGGATATTCATGACAGGCGGCAACCAGTTGCGCCTGTCGGCGATTCTGGGCGGCACGCTTGTCGCGCAGAAAATCCGGCGCCGGAATGCGGCGGGTGTGCCGGTTGCCGGAACCTCCGCCGGTGCCTCGATCATGTCCGAGCACATGGTTGCAGGCGGCAGCAGCAATTCCGCCCCGGCCGAAGGCAATATCACGCTGGCGCCAGGCATGGGCCTGACCAACGCCGTCATCATCGACCAGCATTTCACCCAGCGCAACCGGCTGGGGCGGCTGCTAACTGCCTCGTCTTTCAATCCTTTTCTGATCGGCCTGGGCATCGACGAAGATACTGCTGCTTTCATCGGGCCGGATAACGTCATTGAAGTCGTCGGTAGCGGAACAGTCACCGTGGTGGATGCCAGCCACCTGACGCACTCGTCGATGTGGGACGCCCGCCGGGGTGAGGCACTGAGCCTTCTGGGGCTTCGGCTTGACGTTCTGGGCGAAGGGTGCCGTTATGATCTGACCGCTCGTCAGGCTTTCCCGCCGGATGAGCATATGGCGTTCTGCACTTTGCCGGATCCGTCCGGGAGCACGGCCGCCAGCGGGGGGGGATAACAAGCTAACCGACGGGGAGCCTCATGAAAGTAGTCTCGACTAATGTCTTTGTCGGCCCAAACGTCTGGGCGAGTTTTCCGGTCATTCGCCACGTCATTGACTTGGGTGTTTTGGAAGAGTGGCCCTCGGCAAAAATCGGTTCCGGCTTTATCGACGCATTGATTGAGGCTCTGCCTGGTCTGAAGGAGCACGGCTGCTCTTACCGCGAACCCGGAGGTTTCATCCGCCGTCTGCGCGAAGATGACGGCACCTGGCTGGGCCATGTGCTGGAACATTGCGCCATCGAAGTGCAGAATGTGGCCGGGTCGGATGTGACTTTTGGCCGGACCCGCAGCACCGGCGAACCCGGCCAGTACAACATGGTCTATGAATACCGTCAGCGCGATGTCGGCCTGGACGCGGGCAAGCTGGCGATGCGGCTGCTGATGCATCTGCTGCCGCAGCCTCTCAAGGATCAAGTCGAATATGATTTCGACCCGAATTTCGATTGGAACGACGAGTTGCGCAGCTTTGTCCTTCGGGCGCAGCGCAAGGAATTCGGCCCCTCGACCGGCTCTTTGGTGAAGGCCGCGCAGGAGCGGGACATCCCCTGGATCAGGCTCAATTCCGGCTCGCTGGTGCAGTTCGGGCATGGCAAGTTTCAAAAGCGCATCCAGGCGACCATCACATCCGAGACCAAGCATATCTCGGTCGAAATCTCCTGCGACAAGGAGGACACCCACAATCTGCTGAACGACCTGGGCCTGCCGGTTCCGCAGCAGCGCATGGTGTATTCTGCGCGTGAGGCGGCCAGAGCAGCCGCGCGCATCGGGTTTCCGGTCGTGGTCAAGCCGCTGGATGCCAATCACGGGCGCGGCGTATCGATCAATCTGAACTCGGAAGCAGAGGTTGAGGCCGGCTTTGCCGAAGCCAAGGAGCATTCCCGCAGCCGGGCGATTCTGGTGGAAAGCTTCATCACCGGATTTGATCACCGGATGCTGGTGGTGAACAACAAGCTGGTTGCGGTGGCCAAGCGGGTGCCCGGCCATGTGGTCGGCGACGGCACCCATACGATTGGTGAACTGGTTAAGATCGTGAACCAGGACCCGCGCCGCGGCATCGGCCATGAAAAAGTGCTCACCCGGTTGGAGATCGACAATCAGGCCAACCGCCTGATGGAAAAAGCAGGTGTGACTGAAGACAGCGTGCTGCCGGATGGCGAGATTTTCTATTTGCGCTCGACCGCAAACCTCTCCACCGGCGGCACCGCCATCGACCTGACGGATGTTGTGCATCCTGACAACCGCGACATGGCCGAACGCGCCATCATGGCGGTGGGGCTGGATGTCGGAGGCGTCGACTTTCTGATCGACGACATCACCAAATCCTACAAGGACATCGGCGGCGCGATTGTCGAGGTGAATGCGGCGCCCGGTTTCCGGATGCATGTTGCGCCGTCGGAAGGCAAGGCGCGCGACGTGGCGGGCAAAGTGATCGACATGCTGTTCCCGGCCACTGAAAAGACGCGCATTCCGATTGCCGCAATCACCGGCACCAATGGCAAGACAACCACCTCGCGGATGCTGGGCCATATCATGAAAACCAGCGGCATGACCGTTGGCATGACCTCGACCGACGGCGTCTATGTGGATGGCAAGCTGAGCGTCAAGGGCGACATGACCGGCCCGAAATCCGCGCAGATTGTCCTGCGCGACCCGGTGGTCGATTTTGCGGTGATGGAAACCGCGCGCGGCGGGCTGGTGCGCTCAGGCCTGGGGTATCAGCGTTCGAATGTGGCAGCCTGCCTGAACGTCTCGGCGGATCATCTGGGCCTTGGCGGCATCAACACGGTCGAAGAACTGGCCGTGGTCAAACGTGTGGTGGTTGAAAGCGCCACCGATACGGCGGTGCTGAATGCTGATGACATCAACTGCCTGAAGATGGCCGACTACGCCGCTGCTGATCAGATCTTCTATGTCACCACCAACCCCGGCCACAGCCTGGTCAAGGAACATATCAAGGCGGGCGGCAAGGCCATCGTGCTGGAAAAAGGCATGAATGGCGACATGCTGACCATCTATGACAATGGGCTTCATATCCCGGTTCTGTGGTCGCATCTGATCCCGGCAACACTGGAAGGCAAGGCGATCTTCAATGTTCAGAACGCCATGTTCGCCGCTGCCATGGCCTATAGTTTCGGGGTTGATCTGGACAATATCCGCCACGGTCTGCGCACCTTCGATACCAGTTACTTCCAGGCACCGGGACGGATGAATGTCTTTGATGAGCATCCTTTCAAGGTGATCCTGGACTACGGCCACAACCCTGCCGCCCTGAAGGCGATGGCTGCGCTGGCTGACCAGATGGAGGTCAAGGGCCGCAGGCTGTGCGTGGCGTCCATGCCCGGTGACCGGCGGGATGAAGATGTGGCTGATGCCGGCGCCTCACTTGCCGGGCATTTCGACCATTTCATCTGCAAGGCCGATGACCATCGCCGCGGGCGAGGGCACGACGAAATCCCGCAGATGCTGCGCAAGGCGCTTATGGACGCTGGAACGGCGGATGAGGCGATCTCGATCATTCCGGACGAGGTCGAAGCCTTGAACAAGGCTCTTGAAATGGCTGGGCCAGGTGACTTGCTGGTGATTTTCGGCGACGATACAGCGCGCTGCTGGAAACAGATTATCTATTTTAACTCCGATGGAGAAACGCCCGAGGCCGGAACCGCACCGGCGGCCAGTCCCGTGGACACCTCTTTTGAGGATATGTTCGAGATCGACCAGAACCTCATCCGGGACGCGCGCGGTGTGCGTCTGGCCCGCGAAATTAGTGAAGACGCGGATTGACCGGAGGCACCGGAATGGACCGGATCGAGGAGCTTGAAAACGCGCTGACCATTACAAGCGCGACCTCTGACACTATCCGCGTGGATGATGCCAGACGCCTGACCGGGCCCGGCCTGCTATGGGACAAGCCTGGTGCGGTGATGGACGTGTTTCTTACTGGTACCGACACTTCGCAGGTCGCCGCATTGTGGAAAACCCATGCCCGCCGGGTGCTGGATGCGCTTGGCTGGCAGGATCAGGACCTGACTCACCGCAGCTTCACTGGCGGTATCAACCTGGCGCTCTCTGCCCCCATGGATCAGCTCTATTCCGCGATCTTCGCGGCGCAGACCGCCTGGCATTTCTGTGCCGCTGAGTTGCTGGCAGCCGCACCCGGCGATTTCGATCAGATGGTTGCGGATGTAAGAGCCGTCATGGCAAAAGAAGCAAACCCGGCTCTGATCGCTTTGATAGCGGCGGCAGAGGCGCACGGCGTGGACATACTCTGCGATGACGATGAGGTGTCCATAGGCCATGGCACCGGGAGCCAGACCTGGCCAGCGGATGCCCTGCCAGCGCCCGGCGATGTGAACTGGTCATCGCTGCACAACATCCCTGTTGCCTTCATTACCGGAACAAACGGAAAAACTACCACGACAAGGCTGTTGGAAGCCATCGCGCGCGCCTCTGGCAAGGTCGCCGGGCTGACCTCGACAGAGTTTGTGCGGGTGGGGAATGACATACTGGATCGTGGCGATTACTCTGGCCCCGGCGGCGGGCGGATGCTGCTGCGCGACAAGAGGCTCGAGATTGCCTGCCTCGAAGTAGCCCGCGGCGGCATCCTGCGCCGCGGCCTGCCGACCCGCGCGGCCACGGCAGCGGCGGTCACCAATGTGGCAAATGACCATCTGGGGCAATATGGCGTCAACACGGTGCCGGAGCTGGCCCAGGCCAAATTCGCAGTGCATCGCACCCTGGCCAAAGGCGGCGTGCTGGTCCTGAATGCCGACGACGCCTATGTCCGCGCCGAGGCGGCGAACACACCGGCGGAAATCTGGTGGTTCTCGCTGGATGCGCAGAATGACCTGATCCGTCAGGCGCGGGATGCTGGCAAATGCTGCGCCTATGTGCAGAATAACAACATCGTCTTTTTCAATGGCTCCGCCGAACAGGTGGTGATTGCGGTTTCAGATGTCCCCCTGACCATGGGCGGCGCGGCGAAATACAATATCCTGAACGCCTTGGCTGCGTCGTGCCTTGCGCTGGCACTGGACCTGCCGGTTCAGGCGCTGCGGGAGGGGTTGCGCGGATTCAAACCCGACGCCAAGGACAACCCGGGCCGCTGCAACGAGTTCCGTTACAATGACGCGCGGGTATTCGTGGATTTTGCCCATAACCCGCACTCGATTTCGGCTGTCTGCAATGCGCTGTCAGACCTGCCGGCAAAGCGGCGTTTCATCATGCTCAGCCATGCGGGCGACCGGTCGGACCAGGACATCCGGGACGTCACCGCAACCGCATTGGATTTCCAGCCCGATGTTATCGTTGCCGCCGAATTGGAAGATTACCTGAGAGGCCGCGAACTGGGGGAAATACCGGATTTGATCCAAAAGACGATCTCCGAGCAAGGATATGACGCGAAACAGGTCCTGAGAGCTTCTTCGCCCTCTCAGGCCGCTTCGATGATCTTGGAAAAGCTTGTACCGGGCGATCTCGCCTTGCTGCTGGTGCTGTCAGAACGCGACACCGTTCTCGCGATGCTCGACAGCTGAAGGCATGTGCGGGTGCTTGGCTTGCGAATGTGCTGCCGGCGCCAGCCGGGACTCGCAAGCGCGGCTGCTCATGAGCAGGCTCTTGGCACCCAGTTTGTCGCGCTTGACCTGAGATGGGCTGAAAGTGGGCTATGGATCAAACCCCGCCGTTTGATTGATTTGCAGCATCATGCACTCTGGGCTCTCTGCCGACTTGCGGCGATGCAGCGGCAGGGTTGCAACAAAACTTCACCAAGATGCTTCTGCCAGGCGACGCCAGGCAGCCCGAAGCGGCCATAGACCGAAGACCCTGGGCCAACGATGCTGCGCATGCGAAACTTCTGGGTCTCTTTCCCGGAAGCGGACCTTCGGTAGGGCTAAGCTGCCTCATGTGATGCTGCGGGATGCACCGGGGGCAGCGGAGCGCAGGGAGCTGCCCTTTGCAAACTCGGCCGTTTGACGCAACCAGCCGAGGGTTTCTGCTACGGCGCAGCCCGCCGTTCCGGCCATTCGCTGCGACTGCGAGGTTTTGGAACCGGTGAGTTCACATAGTGCCGTACTTTGCTGCCGCTCGTGTCCACGGATCCAATGTCTGGTCCGTATGGCACGCGGCACCAGGGAAACCAGAAAACTTGGCGCCGGTCTTTCCGAGGATTTCACGATCCTGCATTATCGGCTCATTGGGGTTCCGAAGACATAGATATCAAGCGCCGGGCCGGGCCGCCCTCTGCCAAAGGTGTCTTCGCCATAGTGTCGAAATTGAACCAGCGCCCAAGTCGCCGTGAGAGTTTCGGTTTGCCATCGACTGTCAGCCGCCCGTCTTCGATCGCGGTGGCCAAAGCGATGTCTCCGCGATAGACCCGGATCAAGTTTTTCAACGTGGCCTCCAGATACAGGTCGGTCCCACCTCCGGGATCGGAAACGCATAGATCCAAGCTTCCGTCCTCGCACACGAACCAGTAGAATCTCTTGTGCTTCGGCTGGTCGGACACATCGAGCCGAAGCACATGGCGCCTCGGTCCGAAGGCAGTCGGGTCCACCGAGTATTCCAATCCCCAGATCAAAAGCCCCAGATCAAGCTCGCCTTCTGCAAGCTCGCGCCGTGTCCACCTTTGCCCCCAGATACCAAGAGCTCCTACCAAGGGAAGAAACTCGGCACCGGCATCGGTCAGGTGATAGGTCCAGCTCTTGCCCGTATCGCTGCGTCGTCGCTCGACAAGACCTTCGGCTTCCACTTGGCGCAGTCGCTGCGTCAGGAGCGTTGCAGACATATGCGGCACGCCGCGGTGTATGTCGCTGAACCTTTCGGCGCCCGCGCCGAGGTTCCGGATGACCAGTGCCGTCCAGCGTTCGCAAAAGATTTCCGCGGCCTTGGCGATAGGGCAGAATTGACCATAGCTCTTCATCGCGGCCTCCCGTGCTAAGTGCAGGATACCCCAGCTGTTCCGTCCTGAATACTACAGATCGTGGAGTATCCACCGGCGGACCTGATCGGCACAATCGCTCCGAAGCTATTGAGAAGGAGGCTATGATGAACGTCGACACATTAAGCCCTGAAGCACGGATGTGGGGCCAGCCGGGCAAATCCTACGACGGGATTTCATTCGGGCTGTCCGACACCATTTCACACACGGTTCAAGCCCTTTGGCCAAGACCCGGCGAACGCATCCTCGATATCGGGACGGGCACGGGTTGGGCCGCCCGGCTTGCAGCTTGGCGTGGGGCCAGCGTCACGGGCGTGGACATTGCACCAGGTATGCTCGAAGCGGCCGAAACGCTGTCGGCCGGGTTTGATCCTCGTCCGGTTTTTCAACAGGCGGCGGCGGAGGAGCTTCCTTTTGACAACGGAAGTTTCGATGGAGTGATCTCGACCTTCGGTGTCATTTTTTCAAGCGAACCGTCCAAGTCGGTAACCGAAATGGCGCGGGTCGTTCGGCCCGGTGGGCGGCTGGCACTCGCGACATGGGCCGATGAGCCCGATGGCTATATTGCGCGCTTCTTCGGGCTGGTCGGAGAATGGTCCGATGCGCCGCCGCCTGCCTCACCCTTCGACTGGGGGCGTTCAAGCTGGTTGAAAGAGGTCGTCGGAGAGTGTTTCGAAATCGACATCCACGAACAGGTGACGACACTCTATGCACCGGATGTGACGACGGTTTGGAAGGAATACGTCAATGGCTTCGGTCCTGTCGCGGCTACATACGCCACCCTGCCGCAAAACCGGCGCGACGCATTCAGAGCGGCGTTCGAAGACTTCCACCGATCGTTTGCCGCCGGGTCCGGCCTGGCGATACCTCGACTGGCGCTCGTCATCCGAGGAGTTCGGCTCTAAGCTAGGATGCCACTGAACGCGTTGAGCGGGATTGTCGGCACGGCTTCCTGCGGCAGTCATTCATGCACCGTGGGGCACTTCCGCATCCGATACTTTGGGTTCACTGCCGCCTTGCGGCGGCACAGCACCGAGAAACCAGCACCAGCCTGCCCCAAGCCGACCGTGATCGGCTCAAGCCAGCCCAATTTCGACATTCGATCAAGGCGCAGCGATGCCCCCGCTGCAGGTGCGAAGGATCCCGTCAGATCTCCCAACAGCGGACCTTCAGGTCTTGCTCAGCTGACCAGGACGATGCTGCCCCGCACCAAGGTCAGCGAAGCCCAGTACAGCGACGTTTGCAAAGTCTTGGGATCTGCCAGCCGGGCGGCGATCCCATGCTGCACGAGCAATGAAAGGAGCAGACCTTCGCCGCAGGTGCAGCCACCAACCATCATCGAACGGAAGAGATGCGGGACATTGCTGCCGTTGCCCTTCCTGGAGTTTGCTGACGCAGCATTCGCTCGCGGGTGCGGCATGGTTTTCGCTGTGAAGCAGCATGTGTCGCCAAACCGGCCGTTGAAAGTCAGCCCGAGGGGCTAAATTCAATCCACCCTTTCGCCGCAACGTGGATCGACCAACGAGGAGCCGGACAAAACCGCTGCCCCCGTCACCGGAGGTAATGACGGTGGGCCGCCCATAGCCCTCATCGACCACCTAGCCGGTTATCCTCCTGCTGTCAGGCTATATGCCTTACTGGAGTCCTTGGCCGCCAGATCGGCAGGTTGAATATAGAACTCAACCACCCCGCAGTCACAGAACATGAAGTCCGTGCCGTGGTCGCTGTCCAAGACGAGCAAGCTGTACGAGTGCTCCAGCGTGATCATCACGACAAATCTCAGCTTCAGAGAATAGGCCGCCGTCTTCGGGAATGCCAAGATGACCACGGCGCTCCTGGACCGGCTCACCAACCGCTGCCACATCCTGGAAACCGGAAACGACAGCTACCGCTTCAAAGCCAGTTCCGCCGCTGCACAATCAGAAAAGGAGGGAAATATCCGTTGACCCAGACATAACCACCAGAACATAACTATCAGGCGGGTCAGTTCTCGATGGAAATCCTGGGTCAGATCTCAGCGGAAATCAACAAATAGAGGCGTTGTCACTAATCAGCCCTTTGATGCCTGAATTGTAATCACGATTGTACACGTCTAATGCAAGAATGCTCAGGAATAGCGCTTTTGAAATGTTCATAGATCACCTCGAATGAAATTGCCTCGAGACATCTTGCTTGACGATGTCTCAAAATAGGGATCTGAAATACCGCGCTTTAAAGCAGCTTGATGGTCCGCAGCCCATCTCCGGAAAAAATTTCCACCTAACACAGCCTCAATCTGGCCAAAGGTAATAGGATCTGCGGTGATCTCGAGCGTCATGCTCTGCAGCGCAAAACCCGGACCAAAAGCCGCGGCCAGATTGTTGGGATCCACCAGCCGCAACGATTTGGGGTCACTGATGTCGTCAAAACTCACTAGGCGCGGGCGCCGTTCTGGCTGAATCTCAACCGGACCCGCCCCCTCTAGGTTTTCAATATCACGCAAATACCCCGGCTTATTCGCATGGCTGCGGTCTACAGGCAGTACCCGCTCCGCCAGCATCTCATCTGCAAGAAGTACAAAAAGATACTGCCCGTCGCCGAGATCGGCCGCCACCGCCTCGCCACGCATGGAATAATTGCGCTCATATCCGCCTATTTGCTGCCATTTCGGAAAATAGACCGCCTCAATTGCCTGAACGGTCTCCGCCGCAACCTCCCCTTTCGGGGTCATGACAACAATCCGAATCCGTTGATGCCAATCAAAGGTCTGGCTGCATGCAGACAGCAACAATAGCAAACCAATGGCACAAAAGAAAAATCGCCTTTTAAACCTCATCCCAACACCGTAGACGGCCTTAAATTGAAGTGTGTTAGCCCCCCCTCTCGACCCAGCAATACCAGCACCATAACCCCTATTGCAGGAGCCCATTGCAAGAATGGCGAGAAATAGGTAACCTGAAATGTTCACTTTGAAATCTCCGTGGGAAAGCTGTAAGCGCTCAATGAATTTGCTAACTGGTTAGGTCATGTTGACAAATGGCGCAGCCATAGGCGGATAGACGTAATATCGACGAAGGCAAGGAAACTCTCGGCTGTCTTGTCGTAGCGGGTTGCGACCCTGCGGGCGTTCTTGAGCTTGTTGAAGCATCGTTCGACCAGGTTTCTAAGCCGGTACAAGGAACGATCCACACCGACGCGTTTCTTGCGGGACCGGCGCATTGGGATCACGGGGCGAACGCCACGGTCATTCATAGACTTACGAATGCCGTCAGCGTCATAGCCGCGGTCGGCCAGCAATATCTTAGGCTGGGGCAGATTTTCTGCCATGACCAGGTCAAAGCCCAGATAGTCGGACGTTTGCCCTGGCGTGATTTCGGTTCTCATGGGCAGACCATGCGCGTTGACGAGGAGGTGGATCTTGGTCGTGAAGCCACCTCTAGAACGGCCGAAACCCTGTCGCGGTGTCCCCCTTTTGCACCCGCTGCCTGATGATGGGCCCGGATCACGGTGCTGTCGATCATTTGCAGGGCGTCTGGCACGGCCCCGCTTTCGTTCAGGGCCTCCATGATCTCCTCCCATAGTCCCGCGAGCGTCCAGCGCCGGAACTGGCGGTAGACGCTCGACCACTTGCCAAACTCTTCCGTCAGATCGCGCCATGGCGCACCGGTCCGGGCAATCCAGAATATCCCGTCAAGAACAAGGCGATGATTGGGAGGTTTGCGGCCATTCGGGGCGCGGGCAGAATGGATGAAACGTTCAAAGAACGCCCATTCTTCGTTCGTCATTAGGTCTCGTGCCAAGCTGGTCTCCATCGAAGATACCAGCTTGAATCACGTACAGCGCTGCCTGTGAATCCCTTTTTGTCAACACGACCTAGTCTAATTCTACGATAGCGGCCGCTTTAGGCTGCTTTGGTCCCTCACCCGAACGCCGCGCAATTTACACTTACAGTGTTTTGAAACACCTGAAACTCATCGGTTTTGGCTGTATTGCATGTCACCCAATACTCGAACGACTAGGAGGCTGGACTTGTGGGCGGCGTAGGCCTTCTGCTGCGTGGATGGTGTCTTTGGGTCGTTGTAGCGGACGCCAGCGCCGCACTGGATGTCGGCAAGTAGATGCTTGAGGTTCAGGCCGGGCGCGGAGAACGTAAGCGCGTCATGCAACTTCATCAGGTCGTGGATCCGTTCGACGGGGACATCACCAACCAGCGTAATCAGGCCCTTCATGAAATTCTCGACCATCTGAAGCGACGCCCATCTCGCGTGGCCCCAGTTCGGTTACTGACTGGTCATGTTCGCCACGGCAGCAGCCCAGTCATCCTCGGCGGCGGCGAACATCGGATCCGAAGTACGAAACCGGTCGAATGCGTTGCGAACATCGAGGCCCACCACAAACAGTCCATAGACCTCGTTCAGGTCGCCATCCGAAAAATGCTGAAGGCGGGCCTCGGTGATACCTGAAAGCGAGGCGCCGGCGTTGATGCGGAGAACCTGTGTCCCAATCCTGCTCCCGGTGTGGCTGGAAAAATCGCGTTTGGCCTCGATGACAGCCGTCCCGTAAATCAGCGGAATCCGCATCTCCCAGATGTCACCATCCGCAAGGACCGCGACCTTTGCCTTCTCGGAGAAGTCGGTCTTGAGTAAGTCGCCGTAGACGTCCTTGTACCAACTATAGATGTTGTCGGTGTGGACGCTCGCCGCGATCAGTTCTGGCGGAGCACCGGACGGGAGCTTGGCTAATGGAAGGCCTATGTGGAACCTTTTGCCGAACTCGATCACCGCCAGGATAGGGCGCGAGTGGGGCGGAATGCCTTTCTCTTTAAGAGACTGGTCGATCTCACGAAGAACGGAGGATATGTCTTCAGGGATTTTCATGCATCGATCATAGCAACGTCTGCGGTAAGGGGAACACGATGCTGCATCGCAAACAGGACCCGCCCGCCACGCCTTGATGTCCCTAATGGACACTGAACTGCCTAGCGACACCGCACTGGGCCCATCACCGATCCAAACGATTGCCGTCGCTGTCCGAAGTGACCCTAGCAGCCCTAAGCGGACCTGCCAACTGCCACCAGGGAATGAAGGCGATCTCTAGGGGCTGGAGGATGAGCGTCGACGAACTTAAGCGTGTTCCCCGAGGCGAAAATAAGCAAACGTTGTCGTTGCTCGCGCCTGCCTTTCGGTCGCAGCGCCCAGATCATTTATTGGTCAGTTCGAATCAACAGCGATCCGCGCCGCCTCAGTGCGGAGTTTTAGGAAGTCAAGTTCCGGGTCTTGTATATTTCCGGGGCCTAATCGGTCATGGAAAATCTTCTAACTTGCTGATTTTAAATAGTGAAAACCACTTTGGGCTTGTACGGCTAAGCCCTTCAGCAAGGCAACGACGCACGGAGAAAATATCACCCCAATTTGCGTTTTTTGTATTTTAACGGTCGCTCCGCATGATCTCGGAAATGTTTTCGTCAGTCTAACGGAGTATCCCTCATGTTTTTCAGAAAGACTATGCTGTCTGCAATTGCGCTGATGGCCTTCCCAATGTTTGCTTCTGCCGAGCAAGGCGTGACCACGGACAGTGTCACCTTTGCACAAGTTGCGGCATTTGAAGGTCCGGCCGCAGCTCTTGGTAACGGTATGCGCCTGGGTATCACTGCTGCCTTTGAAGAAGCCAACGCTTCCGGGGGGGTGCATGGCCGCATGCTCAAACTGGACAGCATGGACGACGGGTACGAGCCTGATCGTTCTGCCAGCTTGGTAAAAGGCATAGTTGAAGCAAACAACCACCTAGGCCTCATCGGAGCGGTGGGAACACCGACTTCCTCGGCCACGCAGCCGATCGCCACAGAAGCGAATATGCCTTTTATAGGCCCGTTCACGGGCGCGGGTTTCCTGCGGGACGCAAGCCATGGAAACATCTTCAATGTGCGCGCAACCTATTTTGCTGAAACCGAAGCCTGGATTGACTATCTTGTAGATCAGCAAGGCATGAGTTCCATTGCCCTTCTCTATCAAGACGACGGTTTTGGGCGAGTTGGCCTCAATGGCGTCAATGCAGCACTTGAAAAGCGCGGAATGAGCTTGGCTGCGGAGGGCACTTATACCCGAAACACAACAGCTGTGAAGAAGGCCCTATTGGCAATCCGGAAATCGAACCCGGACGCTGTCGTAATGGTTGGGGCCTACAAGCCAGTTGCTGAGTTCATCAAGCTGGCTCGCAAAATGAAGATGACTTCCACTTTCGTGAACATTTCATTTGTCGGTTCTGACGCTCTGTCAACCGAACTTGGGGATGCTGGAGAAGGGGTGATTATCAGTCAGGTTGTTCCCTTCCCATGGGACATTTCTATTCCGGTTGTTGCCCAGTATACTGAGGCTTTGAAGGCGGCAGATGTCAATGCCAAACCGGGCTTTGTTTCTCTGGAAGGGTATATCGTCGGCCGCCTCGCCATTGCCGGACTGGAAGCGGCTGGTCAGGATCTGACCCGGGACAACTACCTTGAGGCCATGAGAAACCTCACTACCCTGGATCTGGGCGGCGTCACGATGACATTCGGTAGCGAAGACAACCAGGGAATGGATGATGTCTTCCTGACCCGTATCACCGCTGATGGCTCGTTCGAGTCCATTGTCCCCGGCGGTGGCTCCTGAAGTCTGATGCAGGAAGGGGCGCCACCTGAAGCGCCCCTTTTGTCATTTTCCGTATCCGGCTTTGGAACAGCCTACACAGTTTGTAATGGGTGTCACAATGAGACGCAAAACAGGTCGCAACTTTCTGCAACGGCTGAACCCGCTGTCGAGTATCCGCGGAAAAATTACATTCATCTTACTCTCGTTGACCATGATGGGGGGGACAGCCGGATATTTGAACTATCAATCGTTTGACCTTGTGGCCAAGTCGGTTGGTGCAATGAACACTAGAGATCTGCCGCAGCTCAAGCAAAGCAATGCGCTGATCTCTGCAGCCGGCAAAACAAAGAATGCGATGATTTCGGTCCTGATTTCCGAAGATTCAGCAGGGCTCGATGCCGCATCCGAACAAGTTCAGGCTTCGGCGGAAGAATTGCAGTCGGTTATTGAAGCGCTTCCGGCTGACATACGTGAGACATTCAAGGGCGAGTTGAACCGCGTCTTTGAAACATTGAAGGCGTCAATCGATGCTCGGGAGAAGTCATTTGGAAACACGCTCCAGGTCAACGAGATGACGCGGAACCTGCAGCTTTTGACTGCCGACATGCAGGCAATCCTGCTGGGGATTGCGGATGACGCCTACTTTAATATTTCCGTGAAAGGCGATGACACAATCACCACGATTGAGGACACGCTTCTGGATCTTTCACAGAACAAGTTTGCTACCCTGCAGGCTCTCCTCGAGATACGGGCCGAAATCAACTTCCAAACTGGTATTGCGCTTGCAATGGCAACCACATCAGACAACTCGACGCTTTCAATTTTCGGCGACCTGGCGAAATCTTCCCTCAGCCGTTTACAAAACGCGATCTCCGGCCTTGAAGAAACCGACGCGGGTAGATCCTTGGGCAATGAGCTAAAGGCGATTTCCGCATCATTGGAAGCCGCGGTCGCAAAAGGGACCTCAGGCAGAACTCTCGATCAGGCCGCTATTTTGTCCAGCCGCCAGGAAGCAGATACCCTTTTGGCCGCTGCCGTTGATGACATGGTCTTTGAACTCACAATTGCTGCTGACGATGCTGCTACCGGCAACCGGGATGCTATACAAAGCCTGCTGGACAATGAAGTCGCGTTCATGAACACGCTTCTGGAGATCAATTCCCGGCTCAGTTCCTATCAGATCGAAGCCTTGAAGATCGTGGCCGCCCAAAGCGTCGAACAGGTGCAGGTTGCAGGGCAGGCAATGCTGTCTGCCGCAAACTCCCTTGCTGACTACAGTAGTTTCAGCGACGGAAAACTGGCCGATCAAATAGAGCAAATCGCGCTGGTCGCGTCTCTGGAAAACGGTTTGGCTTTCTACCGGGCAGAGTCGCTGCAAGCTGACATGGACGCCACATCCGCAGCCCAAGCGACTGTCGACGCCGTGTTGGCCATTGCAGGCCAAGCTTCAATCCGAGGTATAGAGAGCCAAAATGCAATTTCTGAACAGGCTGGAGTGATCGCTGCCGACGCAATCGAAGTCAAAAACAATCTAGAACTTCTGGGATGGGCGGCTGGCGCATTGGTTCTTGCGGCACTGTTTTTGAACCATATCCTGATCGTGCGACCCCTGAATGCCATTAGTCTGACCACAGAGCAGCTTTCGCAGGGTGATATGAGTCCTGTGACAGGGTTTGAAAGATCCAGTGACGAAATCACTCGCATCGCTCGTGCACTCACCGTATTTCGAAACGGGCTTGTGGAGAAGGAAGAACTGGCTCGTGTAACTGAACAGGAACGTTTGAAAAATCAGGCACGTCAAACTGCGGCTGTGGACGCAATTGGACAAGGCCTGTCAGAGCTTGCTCAGGGCAACCTCTCATACCGCATCGAGACCGAATTGGCCGACGGATACGAGCAACTGAAATCTGACTTCAATCTCACTGCTGAAACTCTGAACACGACGGTCGTTGAAGTCTCCAATGTTGCGTCCTCAATCCGAAGCGGATCGACGGAAATCAGTCAAGCTGCGGATGATCTTTCCCAGAGAACAGAGAGCCAGGCGGCAACACTTGAGCAAACCGCCGCAGCCTTGGAACAACTCACAGCAAGTGTTCGGACCGCGGCCCAGGGAGCCAAAGACGTCGAAGCGACCACCATTGAAGCACGAGACCAAGCAACTGAAAGTGTCATGGTTGTGGATAACGCTGTCAAAGCAATGCATGACATCGAGGCGAGCTCGTCTCAGATATCAACAATTATTGGAGTGATTGATGACATCGCCTTTCAGACTAATCTACTGGCTCTCAACGCGGGCGTAGAAGCCGCGCGTGCAGGCGAAGCCGGGCGTGGCTTTGCTGTGGTTGCTTCGGAAGTTCGCGGGCTGTCGCAACGGACCACGGAAGCCGCTCGCGAAATCAAAGAGCTGATTTCCAAGAGTTCCAGCCAGGTTGGTACAGGTGTAGATCTGGTTGGCAAAGCTGGCGTCGCACTCAATAGTATTGTTGAGCGCGTTTCTACGATCTCTGAACTGGTAAGTGAGATTGCGGTTTCAACAGGAGAACAGGCAACTGGCCTGAGCGAAGCGAACACCGCAGTATCGCACTTGGATCAAGTAACGCAGCAAAACGCGGCCATGGTCGAAGAAACCAGTGCGGCTGGACAGTTGCTGAGGGAAGATGCTCAACGTCTAAGCGATCTCATGAACAAGTTCTGTGCGGAGCCTGAGAAGCATGTCTCTGACGCTGCGTACGTAACAATTGAAGGTGATGAAGATGGCTATCATCAGGCTCTTGCATCATAAAGGCGAATAAAGACGCTAAGCTTTCAGGCTGCCATCGGCGACAATCGTACCGTCCTCTGGATCCAAAAGACAGCTGTTGTGACTGGCTCAAATATACTTTTGAACTCGCAATGAGTGCCTCCTGCGCAGACTTGCCGTTAGCTGTGCGCTATCATGCGTTTATATGATTGCGGAGAGAGCAGGTAGGGTACGGCGGTTGCCTGCTCCCGCAACCAACACTAGTTCCTCAGACATATCAAAGGCTTCGGATCTACCGTCCGGGGCCTTTGTTGTGTTCAGGCCTCCCGCATCCGCCGCCAGCCGCAGCAGCCCCGCCAGATCCCCCTCCAGCGTCAGATCCAGGCCAGCGCCCGCCGCCGCAGGCGTCAGCACAATCCGCTCCACCAGAGCGCGCAGCGCCTCCTTGGCATACTCCATGCCTTCGGCGGAGCCAAGGGTCCTGATCAGCCGCGACACCCGCTCGCGGTAGGCTTCGGCCATCGACAGGTGAAACACCACCGTGTCCGGGGCGGGGGTGTGCTCCAGCTCCCATTCCAGCTGCTGGCGCCGTGCGTCGAGCTCGTTCATCCGGTCCTTCACCTGGTCTGCAGGAATGCCCGCAATGATCGCATCCACCAGCTTCTGGTGGTCGCGCTTGGCACGGGCGAGCGCCTGTTCCTTTTCCTTGCAGTTCCCGGCGGCTGCGGCCTTCTGCCGGTTGCGCTCGGCAGTGTACTCTTCGCAGAAGACCTGCACCGCATCCGGATCTATCAGGTGGTTTGCCAGTGCATCCAGCACCCGGGCTTCCAGGTCGGCCTGCTTGATGGTGCGCTTGTTGCTGCAGACCGCCGCGCCCTTGTTCCTCGCCGGGGAGCAGCCGAAGCTGCCCCTGGAGATCTTGGCAAAGCCGCCGCCGCAGGCCATCAGGCCGGAGAACAGCGTCTTCGGGCGGCGCCGGTCCCAGACCGGAACATTGGTGCCTGCGGTCTTTAGTTCGCCTTGGCGAGCCCGGACCGCATCCCAGAGATCCTGTTCGACGATCCGCAACTGCGGGACGTCGGTGATTGTCCATTCACTTTCCGGGTTCAGGCGTGAGATGCGCTTGCCGGTCTGCGGATCCTTCATGTAGCGAAGCCGGTTCCAGACTTGCCGGCCGATGTAGAGCTCATTGTTCAGGATGCCGGTGCCGCGCTGGCGGTTGCCGTGAATGGTGGAGGCACCCCAGTGGCGGCCGGACGGGGCAGGCACGCGCTCCTTGTGGAGCGCTTCGGCGATCTTCTTCGGGGACAGGCCGCGGGCATAATCCCGAAAGATCCGGCGCACGATGTCTGCCTCTTCCGGGTGGATCTCCCGCTCGCCGCGGATCACCTCGCCGCTGGCCGTGAGCTGCGGCTTCATTCGGTAGCCGTATGCTTTGCCGCCTGCAGATTTGCCCTCCAGTGCGCGCCCCTTGAGACCGCGGTGGGTCTTCATCGCGATGTCCTTGAGCTGCAGCGCATTCATCTTCCCCTTGAGCCCGATATGGATCTCGGAGACGAGCCCTTCTGAACCGCACCGGGTTTGCCGGAGACTGATTTCAGTTAGTTACGCGGCAATGTCCTCAGTTTCCAGAGCGGCGTAGAAATTGGCCTCTGCTTCTGCCGGCGGAATGTTCCCGATAGGCTCAAGCAGACGGCGGTTGTTGAACCAATCCACCCATTCGAGCGTTGCGTATTCCACTGCCTCGAAGTTGCGCCAAGGGCCGCGACGGTGAATGACCTCGGCTTTGAACAAACCGTTGATCGTCTCAGCCAGAGCGTTCTGCGCATTCAAATGATCCCCCAGATCATTTGATCCGCTGCGCGGACCTGCTTGAACTCATAGCTGTCCCCAACGCTGCCGACAGAGGGCTCGATACAGGCTTCGCCCAACCGTTCTGTGTATTTGATCGACAGGTATTGGCTGCCGCGGCCGGAGTGATGAACAAGCCCCATCGCCTTTGTCGGCCGCCGCTCGTGAACAGCCTGCTCCAGAGCATCGAGAACGAACCCGGCATGCGCCGAGGTGCTGACACGCCAGACGACAATCTTGCGGGCATAGGCGTCGATGACGAAGGCGACATAGGCGAACCCTTTCCAGGTGGCGACATAGGTGAAATCGCTGACCCAGAGCATGTTGGGCGCGGGCACACGGAATTGCCGGTTTACCTTGTCCAGCGGGCATGGGGCCTTCTTGTCAGGCACCGTGGTCTTATGCGGCTTGCCCCGGATAATGCCTTGAATACCCATGCTCTTCATCAGCCGGGCAACCGTGCAGCGGGCGACGTCGAAACCCTCCCGCTGCAATTGCCGCCAGACCTTCCGCACGCCATAGACCCGCCAGTTCTCTTCGAAAACACGCAGGATCTCGGGCCGCAATGCCGCGTCACGCCGGGCACGGTCCGACAACCGGGCCGGATCGGCCCGCTTCGCCAGATGCTCGTAATACGTGGAAGGGGCAATCGGCAGGACAGTGCAGATCGGCTCGACCCCATGCTCACTGCGATGCATGCCGATAAAGGACACCATCACTTCGACCGGCGGTCGAGCTCCGCCATCGCAAAATACGCCGATGCCTTGCGGAGGATCTCGTTCGCCTGGCGCAGCTCGCGGTTCTCCCGCTCCAGCGCCTTCATCTTGCCGGCGACATCTGTTGGGACGCCCGCACGCTTGCCGCTGTCGACTTCTGCCTTCTTGACCCACTCATTCAGCGTATGCGCCGAACAGCCGATCTTTGCGGAGATCGACATGATCGCCTGCCAGCGGGAACTGTGCTGGCCCTGGTTGTCCAGCACCAGCCGCACCGCGCGCTCGCGGACCTCAGAAGAATATCTGTTTGTTGTCTTGCTCATTGTGGCTTCATCCTACTCAGGAGTTGAAGCCTCCGGCAAACCCGGTGCGGTTCACCGAGCAGCCTTTGCGCTTGTAGAGGCGTCCGCGCAGGATGGCCCTCTCTGAGGGGAACTCCACTTCCTGGTACATGCTTTAATTCCTGTAAAGAAGTTTGAAGGAGGTGCTGGAGGCCCCCCCAGACCAAAACCAGGCTCAGCCTGCGCCACCCTTCTGAATGGCATGCACGTCAGCGGAGGTCAGAGCTTTTCCGCCAATACCAGGAGACCTGCTGAACTTCGATGACCCGGACCCAAGTCACGCCGCGCATATTTTCGCCTTCGATGGCGACCATTGTGTCCGCACGTTGCCTGAGATTTGCCGAAGAAACGCCCGGACCGGTGATGCCCGGTTGTGCCTTCCTGGGGCATTTGCCTGCCTCCTTGGGCACCGAACAGAGAACCCGTCACTTAACCTAAAATTATTTTTTGTCCGTTAGCCAGTTTCTCATAGGGGCAAAGCCTCGCAGACATCGTGTTGGAGAAGCTGCAGAATGCACTTTGAGTCACATAATCAGCCGGATACCGATCAGAAAGACCAGCCTTTGGTAACGGTATTCTGCGCCGTTTGGCATCAGCAGCCTGACAAGCTGGAGCTTTTGCGCTCGCATTGGGAGAATTTGAAGTCCCAGTCCATTCCGGTTGAACCTTGCTACATCTTCGACAATGGCGACCAGGCGCCGGATTGGCTTGAAGCGCCTTGGCATTCCTTTTCAAAACCGCTCACCATTTATGAAGCCTGGGCAGCAGGCGTGGCGTTGGCCGGAACCAGATATGCCATGAACCTAAACATGGATGACCGGCTAGCAACCAATGCTGTGCAGGAACTGTCAAAGAAGGCAGTGGAGACAAGGTCCGCGCTTGTGGGCGGGGACTGGCTGATCTGTTTCGACAAGGATCATCTGACGCAGGAATTCCCGGTAACCGGTTATGACGGCACCTGCTTTGTGCCGGCCTGGCCGCCCCGGCCTTGCGAAGGGTTGCGGCTAGGCAGCGGATCCGGTGAACGCGGCACCTATGGTGCTGCAACGATGTGGGACCTCGAAATCATCGGAAAATGGTACCCGACCTATTTCGGAAACGGTGAGCCGATCCTGTCGATCGGGGATGCGATTTTCTGGAATCTTCTGCAAGGGAAGGAGCTGAAAATGACCCGCATGCGCAAGGTGATCGGGCGGTACTATTCCGATCCGAATGCACAGGCCGAATTCCGCCCGCACAAGGACAATGAACTTATCAAATCGCAAGGTTTGAGCACGCGCTCCTTTGCAAGTGCCGTGCTGAGCGGGGATTTCTCCTGGTATGGCAAGGCAGAGGCTTTTGCGAAGAAGCCGCCGCTGAACAAAATCGAACAAAAAAGCGCGGCTCTTGAGGCCAAGTACCGCAAGATCTTTGGCCTGCCTGAGCAGGCCGTGGCCGCAGAGTAAGCATGACAGAGAGAATCTATATCACGGGCAGCGGCGGGATCGTTGGTCGGCATGCCTTGAGGGCGCTGGCTGAGTTGGCGCCGCAGGCAGAAATGATCCGCAACACGGCTGATCTGACGAGCCTTTCCGCCGCAGCAGCGGCGGTCAAGGAAGCGGGGCCGCTGGATCTGGTCATTCATCTGGCAGCGATGGTTTCGGTGGCTGAAGTGAAAGCAGATCCAGCCCGGGCCTATGCGGTGAACGCCGGCGGCACCATGAACCTTCTGGCGGCGCTTGCAGGATCATCGGCTCGGCTGCTGCTGTGTTCGTCAAGCCATGTCTATTCCAGCCAGTATGCGCCGATTTGCGAGACCGCCGATACCAAACCGGTTTCCCTCTATGGACAGAGCAAACTGATGGCGGAGCATGCTGCTCGGGATATCTGCGCGGCCTCCGGGCGCTCGTTGTGCATCGCCCGGCTGTTCTCGATCCATGATCCGGAGCAGACAGGCAGCTACCTGCGGCCATCGCTGGAAAGGCGTTTTGCCGGGGTGGATCCTGAGGAAGAGTTCGAGCTGTACGGCGCAGAAGGACTGCGCGACTTTCTGACGGCAGAAGAGGCGGCCCGCTATCTCGTGCGGCTGGCGCTTTCGGACGCGGAGGGTGTGGTCAATGTTGCCTCCGGCAGGCCTGTCACGGTGGCCGGATTTGCCCAGTCCCTATCCCCGTTTCCGTTGAAAATCAAACCCCTGGGTGAAAGCACAAATCTGGTGGCCGATGTTTCGCGCCTGCAGGAATTACTTGGAGAATGCAATGACTGAACAGATTTCCATTGTCATCCCGACATTCAACCGGGCGGAGATGCTGCCTAAGGCCATCGATAGCGCCCTAGAACAGACCCATCCCTGCGAGGTGATCGTGGTGGATCACGGTTCGACCGACAGCACGCCTGAGGTAGCTGCCGAGTACGGGGACAAGATCACCTATGTCCGCCGCGACCGCGATTTCGGTCCGCATTTCTGCTGGCTGGAGGGCATCCTGCATGCTTCCGGTGAATATGTGCATCTGCAATATGACGATGACTGGATCCACCCGACCTTTATCGAGAAATGCGCAAAGCTGCTGACCAGTGATGTGGGATTTGCCTTCACCGGGGCCGAGGTTGTGGAGGACGCAACCGGCAGGCAAATGATGACGCAGTTCCTGGACTGGCTTCCGGATACGGGGGTGTTCGAAAACCACCTGGCCGAGGAAAAGATCGTCGGCTCGTTGATTTCCCCCGGTGCGGCAGTCTTCCGCCGGCAGGTGCTGATCGATGCTCTTTATCAGGGCCGCTTGCCGCTCCAGTCCAGTGAGTATCACGGCGTCGGACCGGATATTTTTGCTTCGCTTCTGTCGATGCTGCGTTACCCGAAGGTCGGATTCGTTAAAGAGCCGCTGGCCAGTTTCCGGGCGCATGACGGCAGCATCACGATCGATGCCTTCAAAGACAAGCAGAAGCAGGCCGACATTGCAGCGGCCTATAATGAAGTGCGTCATCACTACATCGAATTGAAGGCCATGCAGGCTGTGCGGGGTGCGCGTGCATGAACATGCTTGCTCCGAAACCGGTCACCCTGGCGGAAGATACGATCTCGCAGGCTGAGCTGGAAGCAACTGCGGAATGGATGCTGGCAGGCAACCGGCTGACCAAGGACGCCATGACAGTGGAGTTTGAACGCGAATTTGCTGACTGGATGGGCTGCGGGCACGCGGTCTTTGTCAACTCGGGCTCCTCGGCGAACCTGCTGATGATCTATGCCGCCAAGGAGGCGGGCCGCTTGCGCAACAACAAGGTGATTGCCCCGGCTGTAAGCTGGGTCACGACGGTGTCGCCGCTGATGCAGCTCGGCTTTGACGTTCGCCTTTGCGATTGCGACCCCGACAATCTGGGCCTTGATCTCAACCACCTCGAAGAGCTGTGCCGGACTGAGGCGCCGTCGATGCTGATCCTCGTGCATGTGCTGGGCCACGCAAATCACTTGAAGGAAATTCAGGAGATTTGCGACCGCTACGGCATCCTGCTGCTGGAGGACAGCTGCGAAGCGTTGGGCTCCACTTACGGAGACCGCAAACTGGGCTGCCACGGAGCGGCGGGCAGTTTCTCATTCTACTACGGCCACCACATTTCGACTATCGAGGGCGGAATGGTGGTGACCGACGATGCGGAACTGCACCAGGTGATGCTGTCCCTGCGCTCACATGGCTGGAGCAGGGACCTTGATCCGCAGCGGCGCGAGCGGCTGAAAAGCCAGCACAAGATTGATGAGTTCCGCAATTTCTACACGTTCTACCATGCGGGCTTCAATCTGCGCTCCACCGACCTGCAGGCCTTCATCGGGCGGATGCAGCTAAAGAAGCTGGATGACATCTGCACCGTCCGGGCGCGCAACTTTGACTGCTACGCGGAGGCGCTGACCGGCTACTATCAGCAGCGAAGCGAGACCGGGCTGCTGTCCTCTTTTGCTTACGGCACGCTGGTCGAGAACCGGATGGAGGTTTTCGAGACACTGAAGGCCCACCGGATTGAGTGCCGCCCGCTGATCTGCGGCAATATTGCCCGCCATCCCTTCTGGGTGCGGGAATACGGCGAGCAGACGCTGCCCAATGCGGACCTGGTGCATGATTACGGCATCTACCTGCCGAACCATCATAACCTGGACCGTGCTGATGCCGCCAGGGTTGCCGAGGTCTTTACTTCGGTCGCCCGGCCCAAGGACATGCACACGGCCTCCATCTGACAGCTACCTGGTTTGGGCGGATCCTCCCGCTGCCCGGCCGACAACAGAACACGGCGGAAACACGCGATGAAAAGAGCACTGATTACAGGCGTAACCGGACAAGACGGATCCTATCTGGCGGAGCTTTTGCTGGAAAAAGGCTATGAGGTGCATGGTATCAAGCGGCGCGCCTCCTCGTTCAACACCCAGAGGGTGGATCATATCTACCAGGACCCGCATGCGGATCACGCCCGCTTCAAGCTGCACTACGGCGACCTGACCGACACGTCGAACCTGACCCGCATCATGCGCGAGGTCGAGCCGGATGAAGTTTACAACCTGGGAGCACAATCTCATGTCGCGGTCTCCTTTGAAGCACCGGAATACACGGCGGATGTGGATGCGATCGGAACTTTGCGCCTGCTGGAGGCTATCCGCTTCCTCGGGCTGGAAAACAAGACCCGTTTCTACCAGGCGTCGACGTCTGAGCTATATGGCCTTGTGCAGGAAACGCCGCAGCGCGAAACCACGCCTTTCTATCCCCGCTCTCCCTATGCTGTGGCCAAGCTTTACTCCTACTGGATCACGGTCAACTACCGTGAGGCCTATGGTATGTATGCCTGCAACGGCATCCTGTTTAACCACGAGAGCCCGCGCCGCGGCGAGACCTTTGTGACCCGCAAGATTACCCGCGGACTGGCCAATATCGCCCAGGGCCTGGAACCCTGCCTGTACATGGGCAATATCAATGCGCTGCGCGATTGGGGTCATGCGCGGGACTATGTGCGGATGCAATGGATGATGCTGCAGCAACAGCAGGCGGATGACTTCGTCATCGCCACCGGTGTGCAGTACACGGTGCGGCAGTTCATTCAGTGGGCGGCAGCGGAACTGGGCATCATGCTGGAGTTTTCTGGCAGCGGCTTCGACGAGGTGGCCGTGGTCGCCGCAGTCGAAGGGGGTAAGGCGCCCGCCCTCAAGCCAGGTGATGTGGTTATGCGGATCGATCCTCGCTATTTCCGCCCTGCGGAAGTGGAAACGCTGCTTGGCGATCCGACGAAGGCCAAGGAAAAGCTGGGCTGGGTGCCGGAAATCACGGTACAGGAGATGTGCGCGGAAATGATTGCCGAAGACCTGCATACCGCCCGCCGCCACGCGCTGCTCAAGGAGCACGGCTACGATTTGCCGGTCTCGCTGGAGGACTGAACGTATGAAAATATTTGTGGCCGGACACCGCGGCATGGTCGGCAGCGCTATCCTGCGCCAGCTTGCCGCGCGCCGGGCCACCGGGGAAGAGCTGGAGCTGCTGACCCGCAGCTCTGCCGAACTGGATCTGACAAACCAGGCCGCTGTGCAGCAATTCCTGCAGGCTGAGCGGCCTGACCAGGTCATTCTGGCGGCAGCCCGGGTCGGGGGAATTCATGCCAACAGCACCTATCCCGCACAATTCATCTACGAAAACCTGATGATCGAGTGCAATGTGATCCACGCCGCCTTTGAGGCCGGGGTGCAGAAGCTGCTGCAGCTGGGGTCATCCTGCATCTACCCGCGCGACGCGGAAACGCCGATCCGCGAGGAGCAGCTTTTGTCCGGCCCGCTGGAAGCCACCAATGAGCCCTATGCCATTGCCAAGATCGCAGGCATCAAGCTGTGCGAGAGCTATAACCGCCAGTACGGCACCGACTACCGTTCAGTGATGCCGACGAACCTGTACGGGCCGGGGGACAATTTCCACCCGGAAAACTCGCATGTTCTGCCCGCGCTGATCCGCCGGTTTGACGAGGCTGTGCGGGCAGGGGAGGCGGAAGTTGTCATCTGGGGCAGCGGAGCGCCGCGCCGGGAGTTCCTGCATGTGGATGACATGGCTGCCGCATCGCTCTTTGTGATGGATCTGGCACCGGAGGATTACAAGCGGGAGACAACCCCGATGCTGTCGCATATCAACGTGGGAACAGGGCGGGACATAACCATTCGGGAACTGGCGGAATCCATTGCACGCGTCACCGGTTTCCGAGGGCGGCTGGCCTTTGATACTTCCCGGCCCGATGGCACCATGCAGAAACTGATGGATGTGTCGCGGCTTTCCCGTCTGGGCTGGGAGGCTTCGGTATCGCTCGAAGAGGGGATCGCCAGAACCTACAACTGGTTTTTGCAGCAGGATCAGGCCATCCTGCGAAATAAATAGGAAAGACCAAGAGGCAGAGACATAACGATTATTACCCCAATCCTTTTGTGCGGCGGTTCGGGCACCCGGCTGTGGCCGCTGTCGCGCAATAGCTACCCCAAGCAGTTCGTGCCTCTGGCCGGTGATACCACGGCATTGTTGTAGAACTCCCTCTTGACGCCTGACTACCCCTTCCCCTCCGAATTTAGGCGACGCGGATGTTCTTGGCGGTGCCGAGTGCGTTGAAGCGGTTGATGAGTGCGATGCGGAAGTGGATTTCGGCGGTTTGGCGGTCGGGGTCTTTTGCGGCAATGCGCTCGAAGACGTGTTGGCCGTCGGTATCAATCACGCAGACGGCGACAGTCCGCAGTGACACGTCCAAACCCACAAAGTAATCCATCTCGTCCTCCTCAATCTGCAGCAATTTGCTGTAAGTCTACCGAGAACCCGACCCATCCATCGGGCCAGCCCGATTACCCATGCTTCGTCCGCTCCCCTATGGTCGGTCCGGGTTGCGGCGAAAGGGCGGTTTGAATTTCGCCCCTCAGTTTGGCTTTCAATGACCGCTCTGGCGACATCGGCTGCAACGCAGCGATGAGTGTGCCGCGGCTGCGAGCGGATGCTGCGTGAGCAAACACACGGAAGGGCAACGGCAGCAAAGTCCGGCACTGTGTAAGTTCACCGGTTCCATAACCTCGCGGCCGCAGCGAACGGCAGAAACGGCGGGCTGCACCGCAGCACAAGACCTCGGCTGGCTACGTCAAACGGCGGAGTTTGCAAAGGGCGCTTCCTGCGCAAGCACTAAATCGCTCCGCGATAGGGGCTCTGCGTGGCCGGTGTCGGGCTGGAGCGGTATTTGTTTCGCGGTTTAGGAGGTCGGGTGTGTGCTGTTGGCCGAGGTGATTTTGCCTCGGTTGACAGAGGGTTTTCCCATGACCAATCAGCACCCTGCACCGGCGACACCCCTCCGCGCGCGCATGATCGCGGATATGTCGGCACGCAATCTCGGACCAGCCTCGCAGACCAGCCACCTGCGGGCCTGCAAGCGGTTTGCCTCCTGGCTCGGGCGATCTCCGGAGACAGCCTCCCCGGATGACGTGAAGCTCTTCCAGCTGCATCTGATCGAGAGCGGGACCAGTATCTGCACCCGCAACCAGACCATGACCGGGGTGAAGTTTCTGTTCCGTGTCACCCTGCGCCGGCATGACCTGGCGGCCGAAGTGTTCCACCTCAAGAAGCCCGTGAAGGTTCCCGAGGCGCTGAGCCGCAACGAGGTCAGGCGCATCCTCGCCATGGCCCCCTGCCTGAAGGCGCGCGTGATGCTGTCACTCGCCTATGGTTGCGGGCTGCGGGCAAGCGAGGTCGTCCGGCTGAAGGTCGGCGACATCGACGGGGAACAGAACATTATCCGCATCGTGCAGTCGAAGGGACGCAAGGACCGCAACGTGATGCTGCCCGTTGATATTCTGAGCCTGTTGCGGGTCTGGTGGACCGAACGCCCGACCGTCAACGACAGGGGTGTGTCCGGGCCTGATCGCGTGCTTTTCCCCGGTTATTGCGGCCGGCATCTTTCGGCCCGTCAGCTCTCGCGGCTGTTCAAGCAGGCAGCGCGTGCAGCGGGTATCACCAAGCCGGTCACACTGCACACCTTGCGGCACAGTTTTGCGACACACCTGCTGGAGCGCGGCGTTGACATCCGGGTCATTCAGGCGCTGCTCGGGCATGCCAAACTCACCACGACGGCACACTATGCCTGCGTTGCCACCGGCATGATCTCGGCGGTGGAGAGCCCGTTGGACGGCCTGACCGCGGCGAGGCGCAGAAGGGCAGGAAAGGCGCCTCATAGACTGCGTTGTCCCGGCCGAAGCTGGAGGTTGCGGATATCTTCCGGGTCCATGGTTCTGCCTGGCGGGCGGCCAATGCGGGCCATATCAGCCTCGACCAGTTGAAAGTGATGAACGCCATCAGGCGCTGCCGCACGGCAGCGCTCGGCGGCCATGCCGCGCGGTGTGAAGACTGCGGGCATGAACACATTGCCTACAACTCTTGCCGCAATCGCCATTGCCCCAAGTGTCAGGCGGGTGCAGCCAAGGCTTGGCTGGCGGCGCGCGAGACCGAGCTGCTGCCCGTGCGGTATTTCCACCTGGTCTTCACGCTGCCAAAGCCAGTCGCTGACATCGCCCGCCAGAACAAACGCGAGATCTACAATCTGCTGATGCGGGCGAGCGCGGACACGGTGATCCGGATCGCCGCCTATCCCAAGCACCTTGGCGCCCGGGCCGGTATCACATCCGTCCTGCACACCTGGGGTTCGGCGATGACGCACCACCCGCATGTCCACATGATCGTGCCGGGCGGCGGCCTGTCTGCGGACCGTGCGCGGTGGATCGCCTGCCGCAGGAACTTCTTCCTCTCCGTCCGGGTGCTGTCCCGCCTCTACCGGCGCCTCATCCTGGACGGGCTGGCCGGGCTGCACAAAGCCGGTAAGCTGCACTTCTTCGGCGGTCATGCCGGGCCGGCGGATCGCGCGGCCTTTGACGCCTTTCTGCAACCGCTGCGCAAGATCGATTGGGTCGTTTATGCCAAGGAGCCGTTCGCTGGACCCAAGGCCGTGCTGGCATACCTGTCGCGCTACACCCACCGTGTCGCGATCTCCAACAGCCGCCTGATCCGCATGGACTGCCGGAGCGTCACCTTCCGCGTCAAGGATTACCGCGTCAACGGTCCGGGGCGGCATACCATCATGACCCTCAAGACCGGCGAGTTCATCTGCCGCTTCCTGATCCATGTCCTGCCCAAGGGGCAGCATCGCATCCGCCACTACGGCTTCTTCGGGAATGGCAACCGTGCCGCCAATATCGCCAGGATCAGGGAACTGCTCGGGGCCGGACAGACAGATCCGGGCCTCGGGCACGATGACACGGCCGGTGATGCCAATGCACCCGCCCGTGTCCTTGCGCTGCCATGCCCCTGCTGCGGCGGGCGGTTGATCATCGCCGAAACCATCGCGCCAGAACGACGCCCCAGGGCGCCGCCAGGAACAGGGAGGGCCGCCGCATGACATGCACGCCAAGGACCGGAAGTCCAATCGCCGCTGCTCGCGATACCGCTTGCGGCCAATCCGGCATGCCTGCAGCCCGGATAGTAGTGGTGGTGAGGTTGCTGAGCCCCGCGAGACGCGGCGCATGCCCCTCAAAGCTCACAAAATCCGTGCCGAAGCTGCCTGCAACAAGCGCGCTTGGCCCAACCTGCAGAACAGGAACCAAGGCCATCAACCGCTTCAAATCCCCATAGAGCCAGCTGGTCTGCCCAATTCCAACACCGCGATTTCCCGCTTGCGCGCTTCTCCGACGCCAGGCAATGCCGCGCATCATTCAAACGTCGCGCGTGGCGTCCGAGAAACCTGCAGCAAAGCTGCTGTTAGGCGTGCTCTACTATCCGTTTAAATGATTTCGGAGAGGGCAGGTAGGATACGGAGGCTGCCTGCTCCCGCAACCAACTTTAGCGAACTCTTCGCATCTTCAATGCCCGCCTCCTCGGCGGGTTTTGTCTTTTTGAGAATGGTGATCAAATTGCCCTTCATATCCAGGATGTGGCGCTTGGCGTCTTGATCGTATAAAACGACAACCCGATCCAGCAGTTCGTGAAGCTCATCGCTCGCTCTGCCAGCCACACCTTCGTCTGTCAGGGTTGCAGCCAGGTTGTCGATATATCCGCGATACAGGTGAGCCTCCCCCAAAGAAGTGGTCCGTCCCTATGATTAGGAAACGGAGGACCATGGATGACGACGAAGAGATCCAAGCCTGAAGAGATTTTCGTAAAGTTACGGCAGGTTGGAGTGATGATGGGGCAAGGGGCAAGGCATGTCCCGGAACGATGCGATCAGACAGATCGGTGCCAAAGGACAATTCATAAGACGGTGCCTCGCCGCCGGTCGCAGCGATGCGGGCGTTGACGCGGCAGGATGCGGGCGTTGCCAGCAACCAGCGGATTGAAGCACCTGCCGCTTGTTCGCACGAGTTAATTTTGGTCGCCCAGCAGCGACAATATGTCGAGGTATTGACGGTCTTCTGCATGGTCACGCGGAGTGGCGCCGTCACGGTCTGCGATTGCTTGATCAGCGCCCGCCGCGACCAGAAGCCCGACCACAGCCTTGTGATCCGGGCCGCCGTCGCCCAGGATCACCGCCTCGATCAGAGCGGTCCAGCCGAGGTTGTTGACATGATCGAGCGGCGCCCCGGCGTTAATTAGCCGGCGCACCACCTCGACATGGCCCAGATGCGCGGCGGCGATCAGGGCGGTGCCGTCATAGGGGCTGGTAATCAGGCCGGGGTGGTTGCCCAGTTCGATGGCCAGCGACATCAATTCCGGATCGTTGGCCACAGCGGCGATGGTGACTACGTCATAGGCCTGCCCTTCGAGCGCGTTGAGATCGGCCCCGGCCTTGGCCAGGGCGCGCAGGGCGGCGTCCTGCGAGGCGAAGGCAGCCACGTGGGCAGGGGTGCGGCCACGCTGGTCGCGCACGTTGAGATCGGCGCCGGCAGCGGCGAGGCTGTCAATCCCGGCGACGTCGCCGGTGTGGGCTGCGCGGTGCAGCCCAACGTAAGCGGCAATTTCCGCTGCAGAGGGCGCGGTTTGGGCTAAGGCGGGCGGCGATAGGGCCAGAAACGCGGGAAACAGGAGGAATTTAAGCATTTCATGTCTCCGAGGTGGTTAGGCCGCCCGCCGCGATGACCGGCCGCCCGACGGGATCATTCTGCGCCGATGGCATCAAGCCCGGCGCGGGCGCAGGCCTCGTCCAGGTGGCCTCCGGGGGCGCCGCCAACCCCGATGCCGCCGACCAGCGCGCCGCCAATCCTGATCGGCAGGCCGCCGCCTTGGATCACCATGCGGCGGTCCATGTAGCGCAGGCCGTTATGTTGCGGGTTTTCACCGATGAAATTGGCCAGACCGGCGGTGTCGCGGCCCATCGAGGCCGAGGTGAAAGCCTTGCCCTGAGCGCTGCCTACGGTGTGCGGCCCTGAATCGTCGGCTTTCAAATGCACCTTGGTTGCACCGTCACGGGCGACGATGGCGACGCTGACACTGTAGCCGTCAGCGGCACAGGCCCCAAGCGCGGCCTGGGCGGCCTTGGTGGCCATGTCGAGCGGCAGATAGGCGGCAGTGGGAAGCTCTTGCGCGGCCAGGCTGGCGGGGGCCAGCAGGGAGGCGAGGATCAGTTTGCGGATCATGGCATGTCTCCTTGTCAAAATCGATTGAGAGAGACTACGGCGCGAAGGGCTGGCGCGGTACTCGTAGACCTTGCACGCATCTCCGTAGTTCTACGGGCTGTCGCGGCCTTCGAGCCATAAACGGGTCAGTTCGGCCTGCGAGGTGGTGCCCAGCTTGGCCCCGAGCGCGGCACGGTGGCTTTCGATGGTGCGCGGCGACAGGCCGAGGCCCTCAGCGATCTGTTTCGATGTGAAGCCCTCGGCGATGCGGTCAAGCACTTGTGTCTCGCGCGGGGTGAGCGATTGCAAGAGGCTGCGCGCCTCGGCCTTTTCGGCCTCCGCCAGAAGGCGCCGTTCCAGGATTCCACTGCCTTTCTGAATGGCGTCGATCAGATCCTGCTCATCGATAGGTTTCGACAGAAAATCGACTGCGCCGTTGCGAAAAGCCTGCCTGCAGGCTTCGATATCGCCGTGGCCGGAGATGACGACAGTTGGCCAGCCGATGTTCCGTTCTGTCAACTTTTCCTGAAGCTTCAGACCCGAGATCAGCGGCATACGAATGTCAAGGATCAAGCATCCTGGAGCAAGCCCGTCGAGCCGCGCCAGAAAGGCCTGAGGATCGGCGAAGGGGGTTACGTCCAAGCCGACGGTCGACAGCAGCAGGGTCAGCGCATCGCGCACTGCCTCGTCATCGTCGACAAGATAAACCGGATGTGTCATTGCGCGGCCTCCGCAATGCGAGCCGTCAGCGGCAGGTTAATCCGGAAGACCGCACCAGGGTTTCCGCTGGCATAGGAAATCGTGCCGCCTGCGCGTTCGATCAGGCGCTGGCTAAGCGCCAGCCCCAACCCGGTGCCTTCAGCGCGGGTTGTCATGAAGGGCATGAACAGTTGGGGCACCATACTGGCCGCGACCCCGGGGCCGTTGTCGGCAATTTCGAGGGTGGCGGTATCACCGCTGCTGCGCAGTGTGACCTTGACGCGTGCCTGGGGCGTATCTTCAAGCGCCTCGAGCGCATTACGCAAGACGTTGTGGATCACCTGTTCGATTTCCACCTGATCCGCTGTCACCGTCACTGGGTGGTTTGTTGGGATGGCCTCGAGGGTAACCCCCCGGCGGTGCGCCTCGGCCGACAATAGAGCGCGGACATTGGCGATTGCATCCCACAGGTCAATCGGTGCAGCGCCGGCGCGCTGCGGGCGCGACCAGTTGCGCAGCCGGTCCAGGATCGTCGAGGCGCGCCGGGCTTGGGCGACGGTGCCATCGAGCACCGAGGCCACGGCATCGCTGTCGCCCCGCGTCAGAAGGCGCTTGCCGGCCTGGGCCTGCGCCAGGATCGCGGTCAGGGGTTGAGTCAGTTCATGCGCCATGCCACTGGCCATTTCGCCCATTGCGTTGACCCGTGCGGCATGGCTGAGCTGAGCTTCCATCCGGCTGAGGCTGGCCTGTTGTTCGGCCTCGCGCACCCGGCTGCGTTGCCGGGACGCAGCGGTGATTGCAGCATAAAGAAACACGGTCAGCAACAGCACAAGCGCGACCTGCGCTGGCGGAAGGAGATCGGCAGGACGCGTCCGCATTGCAGTTTCCAAAAGCAGGGGTTGCGAGCCGCTTTCAAGCGGTTTTGCGAACCGCGCCGCACTCATATCCGAGGATTGGACCAGCACCGTGCCATCCGGCAGGGATACCCGGAAACTGGCCTTGTCTTGCGCCCAAAACGCGTCGCTGCTGCTGAACAGTTGGGCGGCATCGACGCTGAGCGCCAGGGCATAGAGTGCCTCATCCGAATTCGGGCTGCGTTTGATCAGCAAGTAATGCTGCGTTTTCTCCGGGTGCCGCAACATTACCGGGACACCGGTGGAGTGCGCGGCGGCAGCGCGGATTTGTGCGGCGGTGTCGGCCGAAATGGCCGCCGCACCGACGATGTCCCGAGCGGGATCCAACGGCACAAGCTGCACGTCGCCGATCCGCGGATAGAACCGTGAAATTGTTGCTGCGACGTCGAGGAAAAGATCGTTGCGCTGTCCCGCGCCGGCTACGGCAATGGCCGACAAAGCCGTCAGGTGGGCATCGTGTTGACCAGTCCGTTGCGAGGCAAGCTGTTGAAGTAAGGCGCTTTCGCTGTCGAGCCGGGCGGAATGCAGCCAAAACTGTACCGCCGCGAGGCCTGCCAGCCCCATAACCCCCGCCATCAGAGTGAGTAAAGCCGACCGGGTTGCCTTGCTCCCGAGGAGTGATATCATCCGCGTTGCGCTCATTAGGCAACGCTAACATGGAGTTCTTGAACTCCAAGTCCAAAAGCTCATACCAGAATGCAGACAGCTTCTGAGCACCGTCCTCGGTCACTGCGGCATCTCTGTCTCAACGCGAGGATTTAGGGTCAGGATCTGAAATTTGCGGAGTTCGGCGATGTTTCCCTTGAGGGTTTCAAGGATCTGTCCGCACTCATTGCTGTGAGGCAATCGTGCTGTATCGGTTTTCACAAGGCCGAACGCTGCATTTACTCGAAGCGGGCTCCTGGGCCCATCCGGTAACCTTCGCAGATCGTTCGTCCCTGTGTCCCCTTTCAAGGAACATCCAAAACAATCGCCCCCGATAACGGTACTGAATTCACCAGCATGGAGGTACTGAGGCGGGTGCAGGCGACCGGCTTCGACTGGCACTACATCGCCCCCGGCAAGCCTCAACAGAACGCTTTCATCGAAAGCTTCAACGGCAAGCCCCGGGCGGAATGCCTGAACGCACACTGGTTCATGAGCCTTGCAGATGCCCGCGAAAAGCCGGAGGATTGGCGTCGGCACTACGATGAGGACAGACCCCACAGCGCAATCGGATACAACGTCCCGATTGCCTTGCATTGTCCTGATGGCGTCACCAGCCCGTCATCGTGACAGAGCCGGAAAAATGCAGCTTCTGGCGGTCAAAGGTTAGGGCTCAGAGCACACCAGATCGGAACTAAGGAACCTGGTGGCCTTTATTTCGGATCGAAAGGGGTTGCGCCGAAGAAAATTTTCATTATGTGCCAGGCTATGGCAGTTATTGGCTTCAAGAGTGGCTTTGGCCGGTTGATACGCGCCGTCGCGTCAACCATCCTTGTTGCTGTGGTTTTCCTGAACACGCTTGCTGCCATTTCTGCACATGCATCGCCTCCCGCAGATGCCGCCACCGGCGTTTCCGAAGTACAGCACGAGACATGCACTTTGCGCAAAGCGGCACAAAGAATGCCGCACAGGCACCAGCAAAGTAACGCACGGGAAAAACCTGCTGAGGAAGGGCTGGCGTCTTGTTCAGTGGCTGTCTGCTGTGTTCACGAAGTCAACGCGGCACCAATTCTTTCCGTTGAGCACCGCCTGGTATCTGTTCAACTCGTGATAACGAACTCAGCCGGAATAGTTTCCAGGTCAGAACTCCCGCATGATCGCCCTCCCCGTTCAGTCTGATTGAATCCGTTTGGCGTGCAATCGAGCACGCCATCTCATTCTGATCAGACGAGGTTTGCATGCCGCAAGCCGAAACGAGGTGTTCTATGCGTGGACGCTATTTTGCTCTCGGTATTCTTGCACTTGCTGCAGGAGTTGCTGGGGGAGTTTATCTTGAAAAACTTATCCTGAACCCTTCTTCGATGATTGGGACCAACGAGTCCGAAATCCTGTATTGGGTTGCACCGATGGACCCGAACTTCCGGCAGCCAGGGCCGGGAAAATCCCCCATGGGGATGGATCTGGTCCCCGTGTATGCAGGCCAAGAGCCTTCGGGTGACTCTGCAGAAGTGCAACTTTCCGCAGCAGAGATTAACGCCATCGGCGTCCGCACGGCTATCTCACGCATGTCCGAGGTCTCCGGCAAGATCGAAACCGTTGGTTTTGTTGGCTACGACGAGCACCGGACAAGCCATGTTCACACCCGCGTGGACGGCTGGATCGAAAAGCTGAATGTGCGCGCTGTCGGAGATCCCGTTCAAAAGGGCGATGTCTTATTTGAGATGTTCTCGCCACAGATTGGCTCGTCAGCCGGCGACCTGGTTCGCGCAATTGAGGCGGGAAACCCTCAGATCATTGATGCCGCCCGCAACAAACTGCGCAGCCACGGCATGTCTGACAGGCAAATCAAGCGTATAGAAGCCAACCGTATTCCTGAGCGCAACATTGAAGTCGAGGCCCCGCAGGACGGTGTTGTGATTTCGCTTGAGGCTGCGGACGGAATGTTCCTGCAACCCGGTACGCGTGCGGCATCGCTGACAGAACTTTCAACCGTTTGGCTGATAGTCGATGTCTTTGAGCGCGACATTGCAAAACTGACTGATAATATGCTTGCCGAAGCGCGGTTTGAGCACCTGCCTGGCCGTGTTTTCAAAGGTTCACTTGACTACATTTATCCTGAACTGGACGCAGTGACCCGTACTCTTCCCGTGCGCTTGCAGTTTGACAACTCCGACATGCTGCTACGCCCGAACATGTTCGGTACGGTCAGTCTGATCCCATCTGAAAATCGAATGGCTCTAACTGTCCCAACAGAGGCCATCATTCGCACCGGGGCCGCGGAACGGGTAATACTGAAAACCGGCAATGGCACTTTCAAACCCCGCCTCATTACCGCGGGGCTACGCGACAATTTCGGTGACGGCGGGCGTACGGAAGTTGCACAGGGATTGGAGCCAGGAGAAGAGGTTGTAGCCTCAGCTCAATTCCTGATCGACAGCGAAAGCGCACTGAGCGCCGGACTTATGCGCATGGCGCCGACAGATGAAGCCCCTGCACACGGATCAGGAGAGTTGGTTGCGCTGGATTTTGAGACCCGTATGGCAGAGATCCGGCACGGTGCTCTAGACAGCCTCGACTGGCCAGAAATGACGTCTCGTTTCCCGATCCGGGCTGATGTTTCTCTTTCGGGTTTGGTTGCAGGTCAGCAGGTGTCATTTCGGCTGTCTCGTGGAGCAGATGGCCTGCTCGGGCTCATCGAGCTTGGTTCAGACGACGGTGTTGCTGCCACAGGCACCGGCATTGTGAGTGGCGTGACTACGGACGGAAAACTGTCGCTCTCACATGAACCTATTGCTGAACTCGGCTGGCCTGCAATGCAGATGGATATGCCAGTGGCAGGCCTAGACATTGCCGAAGTACCCATGGATGTGCCGGTTGAGTTCGATCTCTCAAAAAACGATGACGGGATGTTCATCATTATCGCTGTCCGGGCTGCAGGCTCCCAGCCCATCGTAGATGCAACCCCAGAGACCAATAAACCAAGCACCTCCGAGGATGCTTCAGACATTCTCGTTTCCGGCACGATTGATCAGGTAGACACAGAAACCCGCATGGCCCTGATCACCCATGGCCTGATTGCGGAAACCGGCATGCCAGGCATGACCATGAGTTTCGCTGTGGGTGACGAATTGGACATCGCCAGCCTGCCGGTCGGCCAAGAGGCAGTGCTGACATTTGCCCGTCCGGACGGCATGACCATGGTGCTCACCGAGGTGGAAACGGCCTCACCACCGATAGAGGTGCTGGGCAAGATCAATAGCATCGACTCTGAAACGCGGACGGCGAACATCACGCATGGCCCAGTATCGCAGATTGGCATGCCGGGCATGACCATGGATTTCTCAATTGATCCAGCACTCGACTTAGCTGAACTGCCCGATGGACAAGAAGCGACTTTGCTTTTCACTCAGAAAGCGGACTTCACAATGACCCTCGTAGGAATAAAGCCTGTTGAGGTGACGCAATGATCGCTTCGATTATCCGGGGGTCTGTTGCAAATCGCTTCGTCGTTCTTGCACTCGCTTTCATGATGGGCGTGATCGGGATATGGGCGATCCGCGAAACCCCCGTAGATGCTATTCCCGACTTGTCAGATGTTCAGGTCATTGTCCGCACGCCTTATGCCGGGCAAGCTCCGCAGGTTGTCGAAGATCAGGTCACTTACCCCATAGCCACGGCCATGCTCGCTGTGCCCGGGGCCAGTGACGTGAGGGGGTTTTCCTTTTTCGGCGACAGCTATGTCTACGTCGTTTTCGAAGATGGCACTGACCTTTACTGGGCGCGCACCCGCGTTCTCGAGTACCTGGGGCAGATAACCGCAAACCTTCCAGAAGGCGTTTCCCCGCAGCTTGGGCCGGATGCAACCGGTGTCGGCTGGATCTACCAGTATACGCTGATTGACCGGACTGGCGGGCACGACCTGGCCCAGCTGCGGACTCTCCAGGACTGGTTCCTGAAGTACGAACTGCAAACCGTCGATGGCGTGTCAGAGGTCGCAACCATCGGCGGGATGGTCAAGCAGTATCAGGTCGTTGTGGACCCGAACAAACTGCGTGCTTTTGACGTCACCCTGCCGCAAATCCGCAGTGCCATTCAAAACGCCAACCGCGAGACCGGCGGTTCCGTAATTGAAATGGGCGAAGCGGAATTCATGATCCGCTCTACGGGCTATGTTGATGAACTGGCGGACCTCGCCAAAGCCCCGCTATTGGTCAACGAACGCGGTGCGGCACTGACAGTTGGCGACGTGGCAGACGTCCGCCTTGGGCCGGAAATGCGGCGCGGCGTCGGGGAGTTTAACGGCGAAGGCGATGCCGTTGGTGGGGTCGTTATCCTGCGCTGGGGCGGGAACGCCCTGGCCACGATCAAAGCTGTTGAGGCGCGTATCGAAGAGTTGCGGGCAAACCTGCCTGAAGGGGTTGAGCTTGTCACAACCTACAACCGCGCGGGCGTTATCGAGCGTGCAATCGAGAACCTCGAAACAAAGCTGACCGAAGAATTTATCGTTGTCGTTCTGGTCTGTGCAGCCTTCCTGCTGCACATCCGCTCGTCCCTCGTGATCCTTCTGTCGCTGCCTCTCGGCATCTTTGCAGCCTTCATCATCATGAAGCTGCAGGGGGTGAATGCCAACATCATGAGTTTGGGCGGGATTGCCATCGCTATCGGCGCGATGGTGGACGCAGCCATCGTCATGATCGAAGCCATGCACCGAAGGCTAGAGAAGGAAAAGCTGACCAATCAGAACCGCTGGCGCCTCGTCACCGAATGCGCAACCGAAGTGGGGCCGGCGCTTTTCTTCTCCCTGGCAATCATCACCGTGAGCTTTTTGCCGGTCTTTGTTCTGGAAAGCCAGGAAGGGCGGCTTTTCAAACCGCTGGCCTTCACCAAGACCTACGCAATGGCAGCGGCGGCGATCCTTTCCATCACGCTGGTGCCTGTTCTGATGGGATATTTTGTGCGCGGCCGGATTCTCTCGGAGCAAAAGAACCCCCTGAACCGTATCGTGATCTGGATCTACCGGCCCTTTCTGGATGCTGCCGTCGCGTGGCCCTGGGCCACGACGTTGCTGGCCGGTGTGCTTGTCGCATCCATGTGGTGGCCGCTGCAGCGTATCGGGACCGAGTTCATGCCAGAGCTGAACGAGGGCGACCTCCTCTATATGCCGACACTGTACCCCGGTGTCTCCATTGGCAAGGCACGCGAGGTGTTGCAGCAATCCGACCGGCTGATTGCTACGGTCCCTGAGGTCGCGACGGTGCATGGCAAGCTCGGACGCGCCGATACAGCCACGGATCCCGCTCCGCTCACGATGATCGAGACAACGATTCAGCTGAAACCTGAATCCGAATGGCGCGACGGAATGACGATGGAAAGCATCCGCGACGAGCTTGACCGCGCTGTGCAAATTCCTGGTGTGACCAATGTCTGGATTCAGCCGATTAAGAACCGCATCGACATGCTTGCCACAGGGATTAAGACACCCGTCGGCGTCAAAATCTCCGGCGCTGATTTGAGCGTCATCGGGCAAATTGGTGTCGATATCGAACGCGTGGTTGCAGGTATCGACGGCACGGCATCAGCCTATGCAGAGCGGCCAGTTGGAGGACGCTTCGTGGAGATCGACGTCAACCGCGATGCCGCTGCGCGCTATATGATGAGCGTGCGTGAAGTGCAGGATGTCGTTCAGACCGCAATCGGCGGAATGCAGGTGTCGGAATCCGTGGAAGGACTCGAGCGGTTTCCGATAAACCTTCGCTACCCCCAGGAGTGGCGGAACAGCCCCGAACGCCTGCGCGACCTTCCGGTGGTCACACCGTCCGGCGCGCATATTCCTCTTGGCAACCTGGCAGAGGTCAAAATAGTGGATGGGCCCGGTATGATCCGGTCTGAAAACGCGCGCCGCACTGGTTTCGTTTTCATCGATATTGCTGGCCGGGATCTGGGAGGCTACGTAACCGAAGCGCGGCAACTGGTCGCCGAAGAGGTTGAATTGCCACCCGGATACTCGATCACATGGTCGGGTCAGTACGAATACATTGAGCGTATGCAGGAGCGGCTGAAGCTGGTAGCGCCGGCCACGCTGCTTATCATCACACTGATGCTTTTTCTAGCCTTCAATCGAGTAGTTGAGGTTGGGATCATCCTTGCTGCCTTGCCGGTAGCTCTCGCAGGAGGTGTCTGGTTCCTGTGGTATTTGAGCTTTGACATCTCTGTCGCCGTTCTGGTGGGGTTCATTGCGCTTGCCGGTGTCGCGGTTGAAACCGCGATTGTTATGCTGCTGTATCTCAATCTAGCCTGGGAAAAGCGGAAAAACCTCGCGGCTGAGGCGCAGCGCGAATTGACAACCAATGATGTCGAAGAGGTGGTATTTGAAGGCGCACTTCTACGAGTACGCCCCAAGGTTATGACGGTGGCGACAATCTTCGCCGGCCTAATTCCGATCATGTACGGCCAAGGCACCGGTTCGGAGATCATGCAGCGTATTGCAGCCCCGATGGTTGGCGGGATGGCGACTGCCACGCTGCTGACTCTTTTCGTCATTCCTTCAATCTTTGTGATCTGGAAGCGGTTGTCTCTTACCCGGGTCAACCGAACCCTGCTGCAGGAACCCGGCCGAGAGGCATCACCGGTACCGGCAGAATAGCACGAAATGTGAAATCACCCTAAGGGGACAATCCAATGAAAAAACTTACTGTAACCCTGGTTGCCTCGCTTTTGGCTGCACCCATCGCTTCCGCTCAGACGAGCCATAGCACTGACCCGCCCCGCCTGAGTGGTCCGGTTTGAGTGTTAGTGGATGATCGGCCTTTGGTCTATTGGGACGGTGGTTTCAGGGGCCGGCGGACGGTAACCCAGAGCACTGTGCGGTCGCTTCATATTGTAATGCCTCCGCCATTTTGCGATCAGGATCTGCGCTTCCCGCAGGCTGTAGAAGATCTCTCCATTGAGCAACTCGGCGCGGAACCTGGCGTTGAAGCTTTCGCGGTATCCGTTTTCCCAGGGAGACCCGGGTTCGATGTAGGCCGTTCTGGCACCGACGGCGCCGATCCAGTCCCGGTCGGCTTGGGCAATAAACTCGGGGCCATTGTCCGAACGGATGTAGGCGGGCACGCCGCGTAGGATGAACAGATCGCTGAGCGCGTCGATCACGCTGGTGGCGTTGAGCCTGCGGCCGACCTTGATGGTCAAACACTCCCGGCTGAAATCGTCGAGGATGTTCAGCGTCCGGAATGCCTTGCCGTCGTCGGTCCGGCAATGCACGAGCTCGTAGCTCCAGACGTGGTTCCGATACTCCGGCCGCAACCGGACGCAAGACCCGTCGTTCAGCCAGAGCCGACCCTTCCTCAGTTGTTTCATTGGCACCTTCAGCGCCTCTCGCCGCCATAGCCGTTCGACGCGCTTGTCGTTCACCTGCCAGCCTGCGTTTCTCAGCAGGGCTGCGATCCGGCGGTAGCCGTAGCGGCCGTACTGGCGGGCCAACTCGATCTATCGGCGACCAGCCGGTCCTCGTCAGCACGGCCCCGCGGCAGCTTGCACTGCGTCGAGCGATGCTGGAGCAGCACTCGACACGCCCGACGTTCCAAGACACCCCAGGTCTTCGCGGACCAGATCGATGCAGACACGACGGCGGGCAGGGCTCAAAGTCAGGCCTCAAGGGGGAGTTCTGCAACAACGCCGGGTGGCTGAGACACCTTGAAAAAGCAGGTTTCAAGATTACTTGTTAACAGCGATAGTTTTTCTTATCGACCCTCTGCCTTCCGCTTGGCGGCTTTCAGTTGATCGACTCAGACCGACATTGCCGAACTGCCGCATCATGCGGGCAGTGTGTGGGCAGGAGTTTCTCCAATGCAGAATTCAGATAAGGCGGTCGATCTCGACCGTGCAGTCGCTACGGCGCGAACATGAACCGGTCTTTCGAAGAACTTCTTCGCGATTTGCCTCGACAAAACGGAAATGGTGGACAGCCGCTCAGCCCGGCTGGCACTGGCGAGCGCACCGCCAGCACGCCAATCGACAAAACGACCGCTGCAGCGAAGCTCATCATCGATGGCGAGGCGGAGAAGCGCGCCAGCAAGACGGCTCGACTGAAGGCGGATCGCCAGACCAGAGATCAGGGAAAGCTGGATTGATGGCGCAGGGCAGGGGGGTAATCCCCCCATTTTTGCGGGGGCTTGGCCGTAGAATTTACGCGGCCATTTTCAGTTTCTGTGCAGGAGTCATCCCGCCGTTGCCCATGTTCGGGCGTTCATGGTTGTAGGACCAGAGCCACTCGGTGGCAATCTGCTGGACCTCTTCGGTGTTTTCGAAAATGTATAAGTCCAGCCATTCGTGCCTGACCGTCCAGTTGCAGCGCTCGACATAGGCCTTCTGTTGAGGCTACCCGGGCTGGATGTAGGCCAGGGTGATGCCCCGGTTTTCGGCCCATTCCCTGAGGGTGCCACTGACGTATTCCGGGCCGTGGGCGGCCAGAATTGTCCCAGGGGCACCACGCCGTTCGATGATCTGGTTCTGGGCTCGAACAACCCGTTCCGCAGGCAGTGAAAAGTCGATCTCAATGCCCATTCCTTCGCGACATTGGTGCCAAGGCAGCGAATGACATTTGGCAGCCCGAATGTGACATCTTCGGACAATGTGAATTGAAGGCTTCGATTTTTGGGCCAAGTCTCTGTTCCGCCGGAGCGATCCTGCGGCACAGGGTTTGGCCATCTCGCCAATCAGTTCTCTACGGTCAACCCGTCGTGCATGGCGTGCAGGAACTGGTCACCGAAAGTGGGTGAGAACGCAAAGTTCGAACGATTAAGTTCCCCCTTCTGCACGTTTTCGTCCCGCTCGTAGATAACTTCATCGTCCTTAATCGTCGCGATGATCTTGATCGTGTCCAGGGTCTCGGGATCGATCGCCGTTGGGTCCTCTGAAAGAACTACAAAGTCGGCTATCTTTCCCACCTCGATTGAGCCTTTACGGTCCTCTTCGAAATGCTGCCATGCTGGCCAGATGGTCAGCGCCTTCAATCCCGTGATGACGTCAACGCGGTGCTCCGGCCCAAGAATATCGCCGGAACGCGTGCGTCGGGTCACCGTCGCGTCGAGGATTCGCATGCTGTCAGGGAAGGCGACCGGTGCATCATGGTGCGAGCCGAACATCATATCCCGCTTCATAAGCCAACCGGTGGGTGAGATATTGTCGGCGTTCACGGGGCCGACCGTGTGATCGCGGTGCCAATCCCCCCAGTAGAACGTGTGCATCGGGAACAGGGACGGGAAAATACCGAGCCGCTTCAGGTCGTCGACCTGATCTTCGCGCAGGAATTGCCCGTGGATCAAAACCGGACGGTTGCCTGGATCGCCATACTTCTGTTGCGCCGTTTCGATGGCTGCGATGAACATGTCGGAAGCGCCTTCGCCGTTGGCGTGAACCAGAATTTGGATACCGTTTTCAAAGCACCAGTTCACCGCGTTATGAACTTGCTCCATGGTCACCGCTGAGTAACCTGCATATCCCGGAGGATAATCTCCCACCGGGTCGTAATAGGGCCGGTCCCGGAGCGCCGTAAATCCTTGCGGCGAACCGTCGATTGTAAGCTTGCAGCCGCCGACGCGGATGTGACTGTCGTAGTCCTTGGATACGTGTTCGCGAATGTAATCCTGTGCTTCGAGGACATCCGGATACGCGACGACATCAACCGCGATCCTGCCCTCGGTGTCCACGGCTTTCAGCGTCTCGACAGCGCCCGCCGACGACCGGCCATCCTGCGCGGTCGTGTAGCCAAAACTCGCCCAAAGTTCTGAGCCGGCGGCAGAGAAGGCTGCTATGCCTTCCGCACCAAGTTCGTTCAGCACAGGACCCAGAGCTGCAAAGAACGCGTATTCCTCCAGCACGCCGTTGGGGTTGCCATCCGGGCCGCGCTGGATCACGCCCCCTGGTGGATCTTCGGTCGAGGCATCGTAGCCGACAATCTCCAGTACCTTGGAGTTGGCTACGCCGAGGTGCCCGGACTGGTGGACGATGATGATCGGAACATCTGTGGAAACCGCATCCAGGTCTTCCCTCGTCGGGTGCCGCAACTCCGCAAGCTGGGCGTTGTCGTAGCCAAAACCGATGATGACGCCGGTCTGTTCGACTGCTGCCGAATTCTCCTCGGCCCACGCCTTCAGGTTGTCCTGCAGGCTCGCAATGTCTGTGATTTTTCCATCCGGTGGCGCAAGCAGGTTCGCCGACAGTGCCTGCAGGCCGCCGAAAACCACGTGACCGTGGCTGTCTACGAAGCCCGGCACCATCGCGCGGCCGTCCAGATCGTAGACTTGTGTCGCATCATTCTGCAGCGTCAGCATGTTGTCCAGATCACCGACAGCCATGATAATCCCGTCTTTGACAGCTACGGCCTCGGCAGTCGGCTGGGCATCATTGATCGTCAGAATGGGGCCGCCGGTGTAGATCGTATCGGCAATTTCCTGGGCTATCGCAGTCGAATTAAAGAAACCGACGATACTTGCAGCAACTGCAAGCAGACTTGTTCTCGTGCAATCCATGGTAAGTCACTTTCTCAAAATCGCAGGTAAATCAGGTAGGCCGATAAATTTTCTCGTCTACCATATAAAGACGGTCGCGTTCGCGTGAGTTTTTCCGAAACCTGTGCCAACAAGAAACGCGTCAAGGCTCCACCTGGGCAACCACGGGAGACAACACCCCAAACGGCAGCAAAGTCTCGCGCTGTGTGAGTTCAACGGGCCCAATACTTTGCAGTCGCAGCGAATGGCAGGAAGCATGGACTGCTCCGCAGCATTAACTCCGGCTGGTTGCGTCAAACGGTCGAGTTTGCAAAGGGCACTGCTATGCGCACAGCGGACCTAAGACCCCCCCCCGGCAAACCCGGCGCGGTTCTGCTCGCTCACTCAGCCGAAAACCGCAAAAAAAAGCGGAACGCTCAGCCGGCATGACAAATACAGTTGCTAGGATCATGATGGGCACAAAGCGTTGACCGCTGAACGCACCGGGCGCTACTTTGACTGTGCAGGTCCAAGGCCGGAAGCCCCATGCGCGTTCTCAGGTTCTTTTTTATTCTCTCAATCTTGTGTGCGTCCATAGTTTTCGGCCTGCGCCTCGTTTTCCCTTTGCCAAGCCTGCCGGACGAGCCAGCCAGCACGGCACTCCCGGCCACGGGTGAGACAGCGCTTGGGGCGGCGCTGATCCCCGCGGCAGCGGCGCATCCGGGGAAAACAGGGATCTGGCCGCTCTCCGACGGCCGCGAAGCCTATGCTGCCCGGGTCTTGCTGGTCCGCGCCGCGCAGGAGAGCATCGACCTGCAATATTACATCTGGCAGGGGGACGAGACCGGCTGGATGCTTCTTGACGAGGTGCGCAAGGCGGCGGAGCGCGGCGTTCGGGTGCGGCTTTTGCTGGACGACAACGGCATTCCCGGCCTTGACGCGGAACTGGCGGCGCTGAACGCCATGGCGAACGTCGAACTGCGGATCTTCAATCCCTTCACACTGCGCAGCCCCAAGCTGCTTTCCTATGTCTTCGACTTCCCGCGCCTGAACCACCGGATGCACAACAAGGCGATGATCGTTGATGGTGCCGCGGTCATTCTCGGCGGGCGCAACATCGGCAACATCTATTTCGATTACGGGAAGGGCGTGCATTACTTCGACGCCGACGTGCTAGCGGCCGGACCCGTGGTGGCGGATGTCTCGCAGAATTTCGACCTCTATTGGGCGAGCCGTTCCGCCTACCCGGCGGAGCTGATCCTGGAGGATGCCCCTGGCGGGACGGAGAGCCTGCTGGCCCATGCCGAACAGGCCCGCGCCAGTGCCCTTGCTGCGCAGTACATCGACACCATTAGGAATACGCCACTGGTGCAGCGGATCGAGGCGGGCACATTGATCATGGAGTGGGGTGAGGTCAGCTTCTTCAGTGACGATCCGGCCAAGGCGCTGGGGGAGGCCGAGGATCAGGATCTGCTGATCACCCGGATCATCGAGATCGCCCAGCCAAAAAAGACATTCGACCTTGTCTCGGCCTACTTCATTCCCGGCGAGGCGGGCACCGAGATTCTGACCGGTTTTGCGGCTGACGGCGTGCGGACGCGTGTTCTGACAAATGCGCTGGCCTCTACCGACGTGGTGCCGGTGCATGGGGCCTACATGAGATACCGGGGCGACCTTGTGGCGGCAGGGGTCGAGACATTGGAGCTGCGTCCCGCGGCCGAGCGAGTGCGCGAGCATGGCCTGTCACACCTGATCGTCGGCTCTGCTTCTAGCCTGCACGCCAAGACCTTTGCCATCGATGGCGAGCAGATCTTTGTCGGCTCCTTCAACTTCGATCCGCGCTCAGCCCGGCTGAATACGGAAATGGGTCTGCTGATGCCAAGCCGCGCCATGGCGCAGGGGCTTGCTAAGATGCTGGAGGACAAGGAGCAGTTCTACCGGGTCTCGGAGACGGCGGAAGGCCGGGTGATTTGGATTGAGACGCGAAAGGACGGCAGCGAGGAGGTACTGAAAAAGGAGCCGGAAGCGACGCTGATGCAACGCGCCTTTGCCCGTCTGGTGAGCTGGCTGCCAGTGGAGGGGATGCTCTGAGCACCCCTGCGGGAGACATATGAAACGCCCAGGCCCCGAGCTGCGGCGTTATTAATACGATTGCGCGCGAGGCAACTTTTACGGACAGAGACGCCCGGCAATTACAGCTTGGCTTTATCGCGAAAACCGGCCCCGCACATCCGGGGCAGATCAAGGAGGACAGGCATGAAACTGACCCGGACCCGAGGCATCGCCCTTGCTGCCCTGATTGCAGGTGGACCGGCCATGGCCGAAACCGTAGAACTGCCAGTTGTTGTGCATCTGCAGGAGGGCGCGGCGCTTCCTCCTGAGGCGTTTCTGCAAGTCGAGCTGCTTGATGTGTCACGGGCCGATGCGCCCTCTGTCACCCTTGCGTCCGCCGTTTACAAGATCGACAACCTGCCGGTCGAGGTGCGCTTGTCCTATGACAGTGATGCCATCGACGCACGCATGCGCTATGTGATTGCAGCAAAGGTCGCCGTTGGCGATGAGGCGTTGCTGCGCACAACCACCTTCTATCCGGCACTGACCCATGATGCGCCGGAGCGGCCGGAGATCGTTCTGGAGGCCGCGATACCCGGCATTGCCGGCGTTGAATGGCAAGCCTTCGAGATCGGCGGGCGGATGCTGATTATCAGTGACGCGCCCACCCTTGCTTTCACCCAGGGCGGCGGCTTTTCAATGTACGGCGGCTGCAACCGTTTTACCGGCACCGCTGATGTAGGACACGGCGTGCTCACCTTTCCCAAGGCTTTCGCCGGCACCCGCCGCATGTGCCCGGAGGCGCGCATGAAGATCGAGCAAGAAATGCTCGACGCCGTCACGGCCAGCACAGGTTATGTGCGCGCCGGCAAAAACCTGAGCCTGACCAATGCTGCGGGCATCGTCACGCTGCGCCTGACTGAACGTCCCGGCTGAAGCGCAATCGGCGGTGTGGTAATCGGGCGCTGACCGGTCGTGCGCTTGGTTGCCCTGCTGAGAGGGGGGCAAACGGAGATGGGCAGCGGGAGGTCTGAATCCTGTCCCGGGTTCCCGCCGTTTTGCACAAGCGTCATCAGGTGACGGTCAATTTTCCTTGACGGAGCTGGCTGTGCGCCGGAAGCTGCACGCGTAGTATCCACAACCTAAAAATGTTTTGGGCCGCTGATTGCGGATACGCGTGTATTGATTTCGCGGCCGAATAGGGGTGTTTGAGATGGTCAGACTTATCCTTGCCGCCGTGGCCTATCTGATTGCCAACGCTATTGGACTATTGCTGGCCGCAGCCCTGCTGAGCGGTTTCCAGATTGACCCGCTTTCTTTCGTTATCGTGGCCCTCTCGTTTTCGGTCATAATGGCGGTTCTCAGCCCGCTGGTCATCAAGATGTCGCTTAAGCGTCTGCCGCAACTCTTGGGGGGTGTGGCGCTCGTGACCGTCTTCATCGGGCTGTTCGTTACTGACCTGCTGCTGGATGGCATGGTCATTGGCGGCGTTGCCAACTGGCTGGCCGCCACTTTGCTGGTATGGCTAGGCAGCCTCATAGCGGAGATCTTGATCCCGATCTACCTGTTCAAGCAGCTCGCCGAAAAGAAGAAGTCGTCATGAGGCCATTTCAACCGGTTCTTACGCCGCCCTATGCGAAGCGCGACAATCCAGTGTGCTTTGCAGGGGTCTGCGAAGGACGCTTTCTGCGCTGAGTTGCCGTGAACTGTGCGCTACCAAGCGTTTGGATGATTGCAAAGAGGGCAGGTAGGTGAGCCGGTTGCCCGATCCCAGACAGCAATAATTCTCAAGGTATATCAAATTCTTACGGCGTTCTGTCCGGGACCTTATCCGCGTTTGGACCCTGCGCACCCGCCGCAAGTGGCACCAGCCCGGCCAGATCCCTCTCAAGGGGCAGATCTTTTTCAGGGTCCTCCGCCGCAGGCGCCAGCACGATCCGCTCCAACAGTGCCCGCAGCGCCTTCTTGGTTTCTTCCACGCCCTCGGCGGAGCCAAGGCCCTTGATCAGCCGAGTGATCCGCTCCCCGTGACCTCCGCCATCGGCGGGTGAAACACCACCGTGTCCGGGGCAGGGGTGTGCTCCAGCTCACGTCCCCGCTGCTGGCGCCGGGCGTCCAGCTCGACCAAGGGCCGCACCCGAGCCTCACGCGCCTCGTCACCATCACCAGTGATTTTAGGCCCGTCAGAAGAGACTCCGATCGCGTCGGCGAACTGTTTGCAGCGGTAGCGGGCGGCGCGATGGCTTGGTTAGAACTGCCGCGGCCAACACACTGGCGCGGCAGTTATTCTTAATCAGGCCAATGGCAATCCGATCAGTTGATCTTGGAGATCGCCAAGTGTGTCAGCTTGCTGTTCGCAGCTTTCTCCTGGTCCAGGATCGACGTCAGCAGGTCGTGCGCCTCGTCATGGCCCAGTTGCTTGGCCCATTCGCGCAGAGTGCCATACCTGGCGATCTCATAGTGCTCGACAGCCTGGCAAGCCGCGATCAGCGCAGCATTTTTGCCGTCGCCGGTTGCTTCCTTCATCAAGCCTTGTGTTTCCTTGATCAGCCCTTCGATCGCATCGCACTTTTCGCCGGAGGGTTTCTCGCCGATGGATTTGAACACTTTTTCCAAGGTCTTCACCTGGCCCTTGGTTTCTTCCAGGTGCTCACCGATTGCGTCCTTCAATGCCTTGCCGTTGGCAGCCTCCTGGACTTCAGGGAGCGATTTCACGAGCTGGTTTTCAGCGTAGTAGATGTCTTGCAGGGTGTGCAGGAAAACGTCGCTCAGAGTTTTCATAGGTTGGTCCTCATCATAAGGTTAAGCTTGCCTTGCCGGGGCCGCGAGGAATACCCGCGGCCCGCTTGATCTCTGCGGCAGTGGTCGGCGTTCAGCCTCAGCTGGATCTGCCCGGGCCGCGCGCTGGAGGGCTGCCAGTCCCCGGCCTGCAAAGTCGCAGCGCGGGACTGGCTCAATTCCTCAAGGTAGTAACGCTCGGGCTCAGAGGCCGCGCGACCAGTCGTGGATCTCGCGTTCGGCTTCTTCCTTGGTGCGCCCGTACCGCTCCTGGATCTTGCCGGAGAGTATTTCACGGTCACCCTCAATCTGATCCCATTCGTCGCCAGTGATCTCTCCCCAGGTTCTCTGCGCGGAACCTTTGAGTTGTTTCCATTGGCCTTTGACTTGATCCCAGTTCATAGCAGTCTCCTTTCGCCTTTTCTGCGACTGGGTAGGAAACGCTTTCTTGAGGAGGTTGTTCCCGTCCGTTCCTGGCTGAGCAGAAAACGGCTCAAGGGCTGCTTTGGGATGCGCTCCCTGAGCTTCGTGCGGGTGTCCCGAAATCACAGGGTGTCAGCGCCGCTCGGCGCCAAGTGCGGGTGTGAAGGAACTTTGCCACACGGGAAACGTTGAAGTTTAGAAGCCGCTCGGGAGAGAGAAAATGTCGGACAAACCAGCAAGCGTCGATCACCTAAAAACCGAAGGTGGCCGCCCGGACACGATTCAGGACGATCCCAAAAAGATGCGTCAGAAGCCCAAGGATCACTGGAACGACGCCACTGAGACGATGGATGAGGCACCGGCGGCAAGCCCGAATGCCGAGGAGCAGAGCCGCAAGAGCTGAAGGCCAAGGATCTAGGAACCGCTGAGGCGGGCGCCCGCCGGGCACTCTCTGTGCGCTCTGTGCGGTGCGTGGCGTGAGGAAGCACTGTTCACGAAAAGAAACGGCAGCCCACCCCCGGGCTACCGTTTCTCCAACATCTTCACTCGTTACCCCGCCGCTGGCGGCTCTCACCATGTCCGCTGAAAACAGCGCGTTCCCATGGAACAGTCGCGGACTGCGAGGAAACGCTTAACAGGCGCATTGGTTCCCAAAAAAGAGAAGATTATTTTCCGGATTGCGCCTGCCGCTGATGTTCAGCATGTGCATTCTCGGGATGCGGGGCCGTCTGCTGCGCCGCATCCGCCTGCCGCTGCAAGTCCCGGCGGCCGGATCAGGCCGCGGTCGAACGGCGGCCTGGGAGAACGCAGAGACGCGTGAACGCGCACTGGTTCAAGAGATCTGCACATGCCCGCAAGAAGCTGAAGGATTGGCGCCGGCACTGCAATGAGGACAGACCGCTCATCGCAATGGGATATACCGTCCTGATTGCCAGTCATTATCCGGATAGCGCCGCCAGCCCGTCATCGTTACAGAGCCGGAAAAATCAAGCTTCCGGCGGTCCAAGGCCAAGGCTCAGCGCAGTACCCCCAGCACGTTGCGAAGTGTTTCTTGCAATTCGCGCGCGCGGGTGGGTTTGGTCAGGACGGCGTCAAAACCGGCCCGCAGCAATTCTTCCTTCTGCTCGGGCATGATGTGCGCTGTTGCGGCAACCGCAGGGATGTACGGCCTGCCCAAGGCGTCATTGCGGGCGCGGATGCGGGTCAGCGCTTCAATGCCGGACATGCGGGGCATCGAAATGTCCATCAGCAAGCAATCAAAGGCACCGGGTTCCCAGGCGGAAACGGCCTCCACTCCATCGCGGCATGGTACTGAGATATAGCCGAACTTATCGAGGAATTTTTGCAAGATCAGCATGTTGGTGGCGTTGTCCTCGGCGACCAGCAAGCGGGGAGCGCGGGCTGGAGGCACCGGCTCGCTTGCGAAGGCGGGGGCGGCCGGCGGCGCCGCGGCAATGTCACCAGCCGCCAGAGGGAGAGAAAGCTGCAACTGGATCTCAGTGCCTTCGGAAGGAGCAGAAGCCACTGACAGGCTTCCGCCCATACGCTCCACAAGTTCCTTTACAATGGTCAGCCCAAGTCCTGTGCCGCCCAAGGCTGAGGCGGCCGGACCGGCCTGTTCGAACTTTGAAAAAACCCGGACCTGATCGTCCTCCGTCAGGCCGGTGCCGGTATCAGAAACCGACAGCATGAGGCCGCCAGGCCCGGTCCACGCGCTCAGCCGCACCTTCCCGGCTTCAGTGAACTTCAGTGCGTTTCCGCACAGGTTGTGCAGGATTTGCTCAATCCGCCGGGCATCGCCCAGCCGCGGGTTGTCGGTTCCTGGTCCCAGATCAATTTCGAACGCGATTCCCTTGTGGCTGGCCACCGCCTGATGCAGGTCCGCCACTTTCCGGCACACGCGCGCGGGGCTGAAGGGGGCGTTGTCCAGTTCCTCGCGCCCGGCCTCGATCCGGGCCAGGTCAAGCACGTCGTTGAGGATCGCCAGAAGCGTCTCCGAAGACGCTGTCACTGTCTGCAGCATGTCTTGCTGTTCGGGCGTGAGCGGTGTGTCCGCAATCAAATCGAGCATGCCGAGAATGCCGTTCATCGGCGTACGGATCTCATGGCTCATGTTTGCCAGGAAGGCAGACTTTGCGGCATTGGCCGCTTCGGCCTTGGCGCGCGCCTCTTCCAGCTCTGTTACATCAACCCTGAGGCAGACATAGCCGCCATCCGCGGTCCTGCGGTCATAGGCTTTGAGAACACGTCCGTCGCTGATGCGCAGAAGCTGGGACGCGTCGCCGGCACGGAATACTTCCATCCGCGACTCGATAAACGCGGCGGTGTCTATATCCGGCCGCCCGTAGACCTTGGAGTTGGCAAGGCTGGTGACAATTTCGCGGTAGGACACGCCAGGGCGCACGATTTCGGCCCCTTCGGGGAACATCTCGCTGTAGGTGCTGTTGGCCAGCACCAGCCGCTCGTCTTTGTCGAACAGGACAAAGCCGTCCGCAAGGGCTTCGACTGCGTCTGACAACCTTTCATTGGCGAGCCTGGCGGCCTCCTGATCGGCCCGTTTCTCGGTGATATCCTCGACCATGGCGACATAGAGCGGCCGGTCGGCCTCAAGCAGATGCAGCTTGATCGAGACGGGATAGCAGCTGCCGTCCTTGCGCTGGTGGCGGGTGCTCAATTCTAGCGTCCGCCGGTCTCCAGCTCGCAGAGGCGCCAGTAGGGCGGCAAACTCCTCTGCGGTGAAATCCGGTTTTATGTCGAGCGCGGTCATGCCAAGAATTTCGTCCCGGCTGTAGCCGAGGTTGCGCCGGGCCCCCAGGTTCACCTCCTCGAAAAGCCAGCTGACCGGGTCGAAGACATAGATTTCGTGCAGACTGGCCTCGATGATGCGGCCAAGCCAGGCATTGCGCGCATCCTTGCGCGCAGCCTCAGCCGCCAGCATCTGATCGGTGTGCCGTGTTATCAAGTCGGTGGCGATGGCTGCCAGGTCGCTGAGGATTGCGGCTGTATCCTCCCCGAACTGCTCTGGCGCCGAATGCGCAACGCAGATCGCCCCCAGGCGCATCCCGCTGCCGGTTTCCAGCGCAGCGCCGGCATAAGAGCGCACCTGAGGTTCACTTGCGACGAAGGGCAGGGTGTTGAAGCGGCTATCCAGTGTGGCATCCCGCAGAACCAGAGAGGGCGGGCCGCTGAGGAGATGCGTGCAGATTGTGCAATCGCGCGGGACCGACTTCGGGGCTGTGAAACCTGCTGCCGCAAACACGTGCAGCTCGGAGTCTCCGATCACCGAAATCAGGGCAAAGTCTGCGCGGGCAATCCGGGCGGCCAAATTGCAGAGATTTTGCAAGGTCTCAGCGGGAGGCGCCAATTCGTGGACGAGGCTGTCAATATATTTTAGCCGGGCAGCTTCGGAGGCCGATCTGGAATGCGGCATTCAAATTTTCCTGTCAGTTAGCCTTTTTCGGGCCTAGCGCCTGATCGCGGACAGCCATGGCAAGACGGGTGGAGGCAGTAAAACGGTTCGCGCGGCGCTCTTCAGCGAATGGCGCTGCACGCGCAGATATCTCTCTTGTCCCGCCGCCTGCAAGGGCGGCCTGTTCCGCACCGAAGGATGCAGTCATGATTTTTTCCCACTGGGACAATTCCCGCTGGCTGGACTGTTTCGAAGCTGGTTCTGTCCGCCAATCAGCGGGACCGAAACCATAGGCGCCGACAAGATCGCGCACGACAGAATTGCGCCCGCAGTTTTGTATTTCAACGACATCTAACAGGCCTCACCGTATCCAGTGGAACCGGGGTACAGGTAAACTTTGAATTTTCAGTATATGTAATAGTTTAAACGGCAATCGGCAGCAGGGTTCGGAACGTGGATTTCCGGGAGAAGTTTCCCTTGGAAATCCGAGGTGCCGTCGAAACCCGGACACTGACATAAGCTGCGAATTGCAGACTGCGGATCTTCGGTGAGAAGGAGATCAGGAATGCCGAAACGCAAGGTGCACGCGCCCGAGTTCAAGGCCAGGGGGGCGATGGGTAGCACATCACATCAAAGCCAATCGCGAAAGTTTCAAGACGATAGAGCCGTCCAAGTCAGCCGGGGAGCTTCCGAGCTTCATGTTACGGACCGCTTGCTTTAGAGTGACAGATGCGGGGCAGCTGGCGGCTAGATGAACTCGCTTGTCGGAGCGAGATCATGAACGTTGACGCACTTGTCCATATTGAGCCAACCGAAATCGTAGCCAGCCTGAGAGAGTGCCTTTTGGTGCTCACCGATGACCTGGTCGTGGAGTATGCCAACGACCGGTTTTTCAAAGTCTTCGAAGTCGACGAGGCCGAGACCATCGGCGCGCCTTTGGCCAAACTGGGCAACGGGCAGTGGAATATCCCTTCCTTGCTCGGGGAACTGGACAAGATCCTCGGCGAGAGGACCACCGTCGAGGACTTCGAGGTCGACCATGCGTTCGAGCACATCGGGCGCCGGGTCATGCGGTTGAACGCCAGGAAGACCGTCCGTCCCGGCAATGGCTCGCGACGCATTCTGGTCGCCATCGAGGATGTCACGGTAGCGAGCGACATGGCTGCGGAACTCGAGAGGCAACGCCTGCTGGCGACCGGCATCGTCGATACTATCCGCGAGCCTTTGCTGGTGCTTGACGAAGACCTTCGCGTTACTGCTGCAAGCCGCGCATTCTTCTCCACCTTTCATGTCGGCCAGGACGTCACGCTGGGACGAAGGCTTACCGAACTTGGGGAAGGACAATGGGCGATCCCGGCGCTTGTCGACCTGCTGCTCAATGTTGTCCCGAACAACACGGTTGTCGAAGACTACGAGGTCAGCCACGCGTTCCCTGAGATCGGCGAGCGTGTGATACTGCTGAACGCCCGAAAGGTCTTTCGCGAAGGCAACAACACTCATTCGCTTCTGCTTGCGATGGAGGATGTGACCGTGCGGCGGCATCTTGAGGCTGAGAGGAAAGCGGCGCTGGATCATGCCGGACGTCTGCTCGAAGAGCTCAATCATCGCGTGATGAACAGTCTCACGATGATCGGCGGCATCATCGCGCTCGAAGCGCGCAGTATGACGGATGACGATTGCAGGAAGGCGTTTGCAAGGATGAGGGCGCGAGTCGACGCGGTGGGGAGCCTTTACCGGACACTTTCCCAGACCGGGTCGATCGACAGCGTCATGGCCAGTATCTATATTCCGACCCTCATCGAGGATCTGGTCGGATCCTCCGGTTATTCCGACAAGGTCTTGCTGAGCTACGACATCGCCGATGCGGCGCTGTCCACCCGCATCGCTGTGCCGCTCGGACTGATCGTAAACGAACTGGTCACCAATAGTTTGAAGTATGCGTTTGATGATCGCACCGACGGGCGATTGACCGTCGAGCTTTCAATTGATGACAGTGCGATGACCCTGAGAGTGTCCGATGACGGCCCCGGGATTGACCCGCAGGCGCGTGTGGATTCTGGGCTCGGGCAGAAGCTGACCAATTCCTTTGCCATGCAGCTTGGGGGAGAGCTGGTCACCGACAGCGCATCGAACGGAACGGCGCACAGGCTTTCGATCCCCATCTGACGGTCTCGCGGGCTAATGGCGAATTAGGTGCTCTTGCCTCTTGCTCTCGGAAAAATATACTCCATATAACATCCAAGTGGATGGAGTATTGAAATGCCTAAAGTTGCTCACCTGCGCTCGGTCGAGCCGGAAAAGATCACGATCAATCTCGGCCATGTCGATCTTGGCCGGATAGACCTGCTTGTTCAGGAGGGGTTCTACTCGAACCGGACCGATTTCATCCGCACCGCTATTCGCAATCAGCTCAGCGCCGAGCAGGAGCAGGTGGCCCAGTCGGTCAGACGCAACATGCTCGAAATGGGACTTCTCGATCTCAGCCGCTCGGATCTCGAGGCGGCGCAGGCGCGCGGCGAGACGCTGGATATCAGGGTCGTGGGCCTTGCCCGTATCGCGGACGACGTCACCGTTGACCTCGCACTTGCAACCATCGGGTCTATTAACGTGCTGGGCGCCCTTCAGGCGTCCAAGGAAGTCAAAGCGGCCCTGAAGGACCGCATCACCTGAGGCGGTTGCCTCACCTCGAAAGAAAACAACATGAAAAGTGATTTCGCGACGGCCATGGGCCGGGCGCTTGAGCAGACTCGTGCCGGAAATCCGGCCGAGGCCACGCGGCTGATACAGGCGGCGCTGAACGGTCAGGGGACGGGAACAGCAGTTTCAGGCGCCCAAACGAGCCGGAAAGCGCGGCGGCCGCTTGGACAAGTCATCGATTCCCTCGTCAACGGGAAGCCGTTGCGGATGCCCGGGTCCGCGCGTCCGGGCAGACAGCCCGCGATCCCCGATGGCGCTTCGTACGAGACCTGCCGGCACGCCTGCGCTCATGGGGCCAGAGATGTGCGTGTCTTCGCTCCCTCTCCACGCGACGAGCCTGTGCGCGGTCTCATTCTGATGCTGCATGGCTGCACTCAGAACGCCGACGACTTCGCCGCCGGCACGCGGATGAACTTTCTGGCCGAAGAGCATAACCTGATCGTCGCCTATCCCGACCAGACCCGCGCCGCGAACCAGATGGCATGCTGGAACTGGTTCCGTCCCGAAGATCAGAGGCGCGAAGGCGGTGAAGCGGCGCTGCTGGCCGATCTCGCGGCAAGCCTTGCCGCGCAGCATGGTGTGCCGTCCGGCCGGATCTTCGCCGCCGGCCTGTCGGCGGGTGGCGCGATGGCCGCGATCCTGGGTGAGACACATCCCGAGGTCTTCGCCGCCATCGGTGTGCATTCCGGCCTCGCGCCGGGGTCGGCCTCCGACATGGCAAGCGCATATGCCGCGATGCGAGGGCAGGCGGTTCCGCCGCGATCGGCGCGCTCAGAACCTCAACGCAGCATCGTCTTTCACGGCACGGCGGACAGCACGGTTGCCCCATCGAACGGAGATGCGGTCGTGGCTGCGGCTCTTGCTGGCTTCGATGCCGACCGGATCGAGGATACCATCACCGGCGCACGCGTCGTGATGCACCGCGACCGCGCAGGCGCGACACTGGTCGAACACTGGGCCCTGCCCGGTATCGGACATGCCTGGTCGGGCGGCTCGCCGGACGGCAGCTATACCGATCCGACGGGCCCGGACGCCTCGGCCGAAATGATCCGGTTCTTCCTTTCGGTCGCGGAGCCGCGTCAATGACCAGCCAGCTTGCCTTCGAAGCAATTGCGGAAGCCACTCCGGGCGCGAAATGGAAAAGGCGCTGGGATCTGTCCTGGCCCGCGTATGAGGCGTGGTTCCTGCGCAATGGTGGAGAGGCTGGCCCGTCGCGCGCGGAGTGCGATGCGGCCGTCAAGAGCTACATGCCGGAACTCGTCGGCACCCATGCCCGGCTGACGGAATTGACAGGGGGCGGCGGCCGCGCCGCCCGGTTCCTCTCGGGCTGGTGTCCGCCTGCCTATCTGAGCGGGTGCTCGATTGCCGCGCAGACCTGTGGCGGCAAAGTCAGTCTTGTCCGGAATTACGACCTGTCGCCGGACCTGAACGAGGGCCTGCTCTTGCGCAGCGAATGGCGGCGCCCGGTCATGGGGATGGTGGAGTTCCTCTGGGGGCTATCCGATGGGATCAATGACGCGGGTCTCTCCATTGCCCTAGCGTATGGCGGGCGCAAGGAAGTGCGCCGCGGCTTCGGGATTACGATGATCGTCCGCTATTTGTTGGAGACTTGCGAGTCGGTGGCCGAGGCGCTCGACCGGCTGAAGGGAATACCCTCCCACATGGCCTACAATCTCGTCCTGGCGGACGCTACCGGGCAGGTGGCCTCGGTCGAGCTCTTCCCCGGCGGCGGTTTTCGCGAGATGCCCGCCGCGGTCGCCACGAACCATCAACAGGGAGCCCCTCGTACCGACCGGGACCGCGCCAACCGGACAGTTGAGCGCCGCGCCTATCTTGAGACCCTTCTGGAGTCGGATGCGCCGCCGAATGCGTTGAGCCGGGCATTTTTGTCAGAGCCGCTGTTTCAGAGGGATTTCGCCGGCGGATTCGGGACGCTCTTCACTGCCGAGTACACTCCGGCCCGTAAAGGGCTTGCTCTGCTCTGGCAGGGTCAGACTTGGTCCCAGACACTCTCGGATTTCGAAGAAGGTCAGAGACTGATCGTGTATGACACAGATCTGAACGCCATATATTTTGCCGATTGGTCTTACTGGGGGGCACGTGCGCCTTCCAGTTGGCAACTGGCTGGACAAGAGATCGCCCAACAGTGGACCTCCGCGACCACCCGGTGTGCCGCGGCAGGATACGGAGGGGGTTATTTTCCTTACTGCGTTTAGGGCGCTATTGGAGGAGCGGCCCAGCTCAGCGTCCCGGCCGAGGCGTTGATGGTGCCGTGCGTGCGTTTCGTGTGCGATGGCTTTCAAAGGTCTGCAAAATGCTTTGGAGCAGACCTTCACGTCTGCTGGTTGACTGGCAGTTTTGTCCCGCAATGTGCGGGTTCACCGGCTCCAGAACCTCGCTCTCGCAACAAACATCAGAAACGGTGGCCTGCGCCGCAGTACAAAACCTCGGCTGGTTGCGGAAAACGGCCGAGTTTGCAAAGGCCACTATCTGCACACAGCAGGCGACGGGGGCATGCGGCACGCGCTGGAAGCAGCAGGAAGGTCCAGCGCAACCTTCGCCTTGAACTCTGGCGCGTGCTGCTTGCGTTTTGACATCTCTGATCTTCTTCTCGTCGAAGATCAGCAGACTGCAAATCGCAGCTTATGTCAGTGTCCGAATTTCCAGGGGTGGCTCAGTGTAAATCAGCATTGCGAATCCTTCATTTTCAATCTCCACATGATCCTTGGTAAAGAAAGTCCGCCCAGTGCCGCCGGCCAGCGTCCGCAAGCAGCCTTTTTCACATGTCTCAAAAATTGGATCGCTGTGCTCCACTGCGTTGTCATCGTCAACAGTGCCCTTGATGCTGATCCGGCTGCGCCGGCAGCGTCTAGGCCGCCTTGCCGGGCTGTGCCTGCTGGCGGGAGTTGCGATTCATGTCTGGAGGGCGCGAGGGTGTGGGGAGCAGAGCGGTGTTGATAGATCCGGGCAGTTACGCTCCGGCGCTGGCGCTAGGGCTGACGGTGGTGGTTTTTGCGGCCTTTGCCAGCGAGCGGCGGCCTGCGGATCTGGTGGCCTTTACCGGTGCCTGCGCCGCGCTGGCGCTGGGGCTGGTGACCACAGAGGATGTGTTGGCGGCGCTGTCCAATCCGGCACCTGCAACCATCGGCGTGATGTTCATTCTCAGCGCCGCGCTGGTTCGGACCGGAGTGCTGGAAGGGCTGACCAGCTTCATGGCGCGGATGGCGAAACGCCATGCCGTCCTGGCGCTGGCAGCATTCTTTGCCACGGCGGCGGCGGCCTCGGCGGTGCTGAACAACACGCCGGTGGTGATGGTGCTGATCCCGGTTGCTATCGGCCTCGCCCGGCAGGCCGGCACGGTCCCGTCCAAGCTGCTGATCCCCTTGTCCTATTCGGTGATCCTGGGAGGTACCGTCACGATGATCGGCACCTCCACCAACCTTTTGGTGGACGGAGTCGCCCGCGGCTTGGGGATGGCGCCGTTCGGGCTGTTCGAGATTGCGCCGCTGGGGCTGGCGGTCGCATTGGCAGGGGGCGGGTTCCTGACCTTGGCCGGCCGGCATCTGCTTCCGGAGCGGGTAACGGTCACTGCCCAGATGGCTGAGCGGGAGGCCAAAAGCTGGCTGGTGGATGTCTTCATCCCAGCGGGCTCGCCGCTGATTGGCGCACCGCCGCTTACGGCGCTGGAACTGACACGGGGCGGTACGCGCGTGATAGACGTGGTGCGCGGCGATGCGTCACTGCGCCGGGAGCTGACGGCGGTACGGCTGGAGGCCGGGGATATTGTGGTGCTGAAGGCCCGAGACAGCGCACTGATGGCTTTCAGCGAAGGAACCGCGCGGGGAGCCGGGATCCCGGACTTAGAGAGCGGCCGCACCCGTTTGTCACAGACTGCTGAACTGCTGGTGGGGCCGGGGTCAAGGGCCGTGGGCCGCACGCTGGGACGGCTGCGCTGGCGGCGGCGGTTCGGGATCTATCCCTTGGCGCTGCACCGCAAAGGAGCCTCTGCCGGGGAGCGTCTGGAAAACACCGTGCTGCGTGCCGGGGACACGCTGCTGGTGGAGGGATCGCTTGCCGACATCCAGCGGCTGGCTCTGGAGCAAGGCCTGGTGAGGCTGGAGCAGCGGCAGGCCCGCGCCTTCCGGCACCGCAGGGCTCCGCTGGCAGTGGCGATCCTGCTGGGTGTCGTGGTGCTGGCCGGGTTCAATGTTGCACCGATCCTGGCGCTGGCGCTGATCGGAGCGGCACTGGTGATGCTGACAGGCTGCATCGAGCCGGACGAGGCGTTTCCGGCGGTGGACGGCCGTCTGCTGATCCTGATTGTTTCGATGCTTGTGATCGGCCGGGCACTGGACCGCAGCGGCGCCGTCGAGCTGATTGTCGGCGCGCTGAAACCGTTGATGGCCTTGGCAGGGCCATGGGCGGCGCTGGCCATTGTCTATGCCGTAACCTCGGTGCTGACCGAAGTTCTGACCAACAGCGCGGTGGCGGTGATCATGACGCCGCTGGCCGCGGGGCTTGCGGCAGCCCTGGGGGTGGACCCGCGTCCCTTTGCCGTGGCGGTGATGTTTGCTGCCTCCGCCAGTTTCGCTACCCCGATCGGTTATCAGACAAACACTCTGGTCTATGGAGCAGGCGGGTACAAGTTCGCGGATTTCCTGCGCATCGGGGTGCCGATGAACCTGATCACAGGGGCGGTTACTGTGCTCTTGATTCCGCTGTTTTGGCCGCTGGTTTGAGCCTGGGGGACTGCAATGGGGGCGTGAAAAGCGGCGGGTTTGCGGAAGTTAGGCAAGTGGCTGGATCCACTTCGTTAAATAATTTCTCCTTTCCCTTGCCTTCACCTCAAACCGCTCTCATTTCAGCAAAAGGCAGCCCATGGCGGGCTGCCGGGTTTCTGATGGAGAAACACATGGGCAGAGTGGCTTTCGGCGCTCTTCTCGCGGCCCTGTCGGCAGTTCCGGCCAATACAATGAGTGCCGGAATTGATACCGACGGCGACGGCAAGGCGTCCTTGGAGGAACTGCAGGCTGTCTATCCCGGCGTGACCAGCCAACTGTTTGCAGAAATCGATGCAGACTCGGATGGTTTCGTGGACGACGAAGAGATGGCGGATGCAGTCGCAACCGGGGTTCTGGAAGACCCGGTGACAGAGTTGTAAATGCAGGAGCGGAAGCGTTCCTGGAGAGTGTTCCGGCTGAACCCTTGTTTAGTAAAGGGGGATAACCATGACAATCCGCAGACTGCTTGATGAACTGGAAACGGATATCCAGTGGATCGCTCCGGTCTCGCCCATGGATGTGGCCATCGCCTTGCTGGCGCAGGAGGGAACATCAGCGCTGCTGGTGTCCTCGGACAAGCGGTCGATGGCGGGCATTCTGACCAGCAGCGATATCGTGCGTTATCTTGAGGCCCACCAGAAGCTGCCCAGTCATTTGCGGGTGCGGAGCGTGATGACGCATCCCGTCATTTCCTGCGATGTCCGCAAATCCGTTCAGAGGCTGGAATGGCTGATGTCCAAGCACAATGTGCGCCATGTTCCAGTTACCGATGAAGGGGAACCGGTTGCGGTGATCAGCATTCTGGACGTCACCCGCTACCGGCTGCTGACTGCGGAGCAAGAGGCTTCTGAACTTCAAGACTATGTTGCTGGAGCATCCTGGCGGTCCAGACCGCGCCCGCACCGGCGGAACTGAAGAGGATCGCAACCGCGCCCGCCTGGCGTGGCGCATCTGAGGACGACGCATATGGTTTTGACAGGCCATACCCTACTGGCAGCCGCCGCACAGGCAGCACATGATCTGGCGGGGAAGCTTCTGCGCCTGTTCCCGCGGCCCGGTTCACGCATTGCTTTGCGCCAAGGGGGTACACCGCCGCCGCGTCCGGAAACCGTGCTGGAAGATGGCTGGGAACCCGCGGAAGCGCTGCAGCGGGAAGCGACGGTGCGGCGGCATCTGCCACCCGACTGCGAGGCCGGCGAAGCTGAGATCAGCAATACGCCGGGACGCTATGGCGGCGGCCGGTACCGCGGCTGAACCGCCAGCAGAAGAACCTCACGCGGCTTCCTTTCAGTGGTCCAGAGTTCTCTCGTAGACCGCTTTGCCGTCGCCGTCGCGATAGAAATCTGGAAACTCGGCGCGCAGCACATAACCCATCCGTTCATAGAACCGGCGGGTTTCCGCGTAGGGCGGGCTGCTGGAGGTGTCGATGTAAACCTTACGGCCTTGTGCCTGGCGGATCACGGTCTCGGCCCGCTGCATCAGCAGCCGGCCCAGGCCGGTGCCTTGATGGTGCGGGGCTACCGCAATCCAGTAGAGATCCCAGCTGTGATCGCTGCCCGGTACCGGACCGAAACAGGCGTAGCCGAGCAGTTCGGTGCCGCATTCGGCCAGCAGGAAATGGTAGCCGGACGCGGCTCCGTTGCTGAGCCGCTCCTCTGCCAGTTCACCGGCGATTTCGATTTCCGCGTTGGAGAATTTACCGGTTTCCGCAACCAGCTGTGTGATCCGGGCCGCGTCGCCGCCGCGCAGGGTCTTGCGCCATCGGCGCTTCGGAGACGGGGCCGGGCGGGGCGGAACCTGCGGTTTCCGGCGCTGCATGATCCCCTCGGCCAGTCCGGTAAAGAAGGCTGCGGCGTTGTCGCCGAGGGTGCGCACCAGGTATCCGCCTTCCTGCACCACAAGAATAGGAAACGGCTGCCGGCCGATGCAGGCGCCGGCTTGGCGGAAATCCTGCGGTCTCAGCTTCCAGGTGCCGGTCGGGTCGCCGCGGCCGGTGTCGAAGCCGAGGCAGAGGACCAGAAAGCCTGGATCATGTTCCGCGACCCGCGCCAATGCCTTTTGCAACGCGGTGTGGAAGTTCTCGGGCGTTGCCTGTTCGGCCAGAGGCAGGTTGAGGTTGTACCCGGCGCCGGCATGTTGCCCGGTTTCATCGCGGAAGCCGGTGAAATAGGGGTAAGCAAATCTGGGATCGCCGTGAATGGAGACCGTCAGCACGTCGGCGCGGCTGTAGAAAATATCCTGCTGGCCGTTTCCGTGGTGGTAGTCAATGTCGAGCATCGCGACCCGCCCGTGCTGGGACAGGAAGTTGGCGGCAATAGCGGCATTAGAGAGGTAACAGAAACCGCCAAAGGTCTTTTGTTCGGCGTGGTGGCCGGGCGGGCGGACCAGTGCATAGGCTGCCGGGGCGCCGTTCAGTACCTCCTCCGCAGCGGTGAGCGTGCAATCCACTGCCCGCCGGGCAGCGGGCCAGGCGTTGCGGTTGATCGGGGTGAAAGTGTCGATACACCAGTAACCTGCGAGCACAGAACGCTCACGCGGGCGGCGGGCGGGATTGCGGACCGGGAACACGTAGGGGTAGACCGAGCCTTTTTCTGGCGCATCGGCACAGGCGCTGCGCAGGTAGTCCACCAGCTTGGGATCATGTACCGCCTTGATCCAGCGGTCCGGGAAGTGCCGCGGCGGTAGTTGAGCGAACAGGCCTGTGGCCTCCAGCGCGCCGGCAATGGCGGCGATCCGCACAGGGCTTTCCACATAGCCGCGGGTGTGGACGTGGTGAATGTCATGCCGGTCGTTGACGACCATCGGGAATTGCAGCCCGGACGGCGGCGGCAGGCTGACCGCGCGGACGGCATAGCGCGGCGGGCGCAACCCGTAGCCTCCCGGCGTGACGGATGCGACGACCTGCCGGACGTATTCCGGCGGGCAGAGGTCCGAGTATTTCCGTTCCAAGATGGCGCGGAAGATCTCTTTGAGCCGTTCCGCCGGCGGCAGGTCAAACTGGCCCAGGCCATCGAACACCAGATGCGGCATATCCGTGTCCTCGGGCGAGAGCGGCAGCTCATAGCCGGTGCCGGTGATGGGCCGGGCACCGTAGCGTTCGTAGAATTTGAGCCGGGCCGCGTTCTGGGTCAGGTTGGTGCTGTCTTGAACGTTCTTCGGATCATCGGGCAGGCACTCGAAGTAGAGACCCTGCGCCCCCAGCGAAACCGCCTCCTGCCGGATCCGCTGATAGAGCGCACCGCCGGTTCCGGAGCCTGAGGTCTCTCCCGGGGTGGCTGCGAGGATGTCGAGGAACGCAAAATCCAGCTCCGGGTCGAACAGCAGAAGGGCCGTGCCGCGCACGTCGCCGCGCCCGTTTTCCGCTACGAAAAGCGACGGGATGAACCGTTTGGCGAACGGGTTATTGAGATGCTCCGGCAGCGCGTCGATATCGGCGGACCGTTTGCCCGGAAACTGGGCGCGCAAGATCGCCAAGGCCTTGCCAATTGCGGTCTGGCTGGCGGGGGCGTGGGCATCAGCAATCTTGCGGATGCGGAACATGGCGCGGGTCCTTGTCTGCTGCGGCGAGGGGGAGCGCTGCGAGATGCGCGATCAGGGCGTCATAGCCCATTCCGGCCTGTTCAGCGGCGGCGGCGAAGCCGGCATCCGGCGCCAGGCAGGGGTTGGTGTTCACCTCAAGAATCCAGGGGCGGCCGCCCTCATCGACGCGGAAATCCACACGTGCATAGCCGGAGAGACCGAAGACCTGCCAGATGCGCTGGGCGAGTTCTGCGAGTCTGGACAGCAGAGCACTGTCTCTGTCTGGGAAGGTGAAACGCCTGGGCGTGTGATGGTAGCTGTGCGCGGTGTCATCCCATTTGGCGGCGTAATCGACGATGCGGGGGGCGCCGGGTTCGAAGTCTTCGAACAGGATTTCGGCGGGCGGCAGCACCCTGACGCCCGTGCCGCATTCCAGCAGCGAGAGGTTGAATTCCCGCCCCTCAATGTATTCTTCAGCAAAGAAGGTTCCGCCGTAACGGGTCTGGCGGCGGGTGATTTCCTCCGCCGCTTGGCTGCCCGGCACAACCGACTGCGGATCCATTCCGAGCGACGCATGTTCCGTGAGGGATTTGACGATCACCCGTCCAAGCAGCACAAGCGCAGGGCCGGATTGCGGCCAGGCCGGTGTCGGCAGGCCATGCAGGGCCATTAGGCGCTTCTGCGCGGTTTTGCTGAGGGCAGCCAGCTGCGCTGCGGCGGAACAACCGGTATAGGGAATACCCTCTTCTTCCAGCAGCGGCAGCACCTCGGCTGCGCGCTGCATGTCGCGGTCGATCGCTTCCACCATGTTGAAAACCAGCCCGGGGCGGTCTTTTTTCGCCCAAGGCAGGGTGACAGGGCTGCCTGAAACATGCGCGATCCGGGCGTCAAACCCTTGCCGGTTCAATAAGGCGCAGATGACCTCCGCGGTCTCACGGGTATCGCGTTCGTCGGGATCGTCTCCGCTCGCCCCGTGCAGAACGACTATGGAAAGCGGTTTCATAGCGCTGCGCACAAATTCTCTGCGCTTTCCGTCAGCCCGCAGCGGCGGACAGCGGCATCCAGAATGCCGCCGATCAGCCCGTGGTAATCAAGCCCGGCCTTGGCCGACAGGATCGGCAGGTCGGAATGGCTGGGATGCAGGCCGGGAAGGGTGTTCACCTCTAAGAAGTTCGGGATGCCGGCAGCATCGGATCGCAGGTCGATCCGCGCAGCGTCGCGGCAGCCTAGCGCGTGGTAGGCGGCTAGTGCGGCGGCGCCGGCGGCGCGCGCTTCCGCGTCATCAGCAAGCCGGTAGATCACACGGGTTTCCCATTGCTGCTTGTTCTGGAAGCTGTAGATTTCGGCTTCGGCTGTATCGAGCAGCAGGATTTCCATCACCGCGATCACCCGCGCATCTGCCCCGTTGCCGAGAATGCCGACGGTGAATTCGCGCCCGGGCAGGAAACTCTCAGCCAGAACCGGCTGGCGGAAGCGCTGGCGCAAGGAGCGGGCAGCGGCAGCGGCTTGGTCCGCGCCGTTCGCCTTGGAGGCATGCTCGCAGCCCTTGCCGGTGCCTTCGGCCAGCGGTTTCAGAAAGATCGGGAACGGCAGGTCCAGTCCGCTATCGTCCGCCGGAGTCTCCAGCACCGCAAAGGGGGCAGTCGGGATGCCCGCATCACGCACAACTCGCTTGGCCATCGCCTTGTCCAGCCCCAGCGCCTGGGTCAGCGGGTCGGAAAAGGAATAGGGGATACCGAAGGCTTCCAGCAGGGCAGGGACCTGCGCTTCGCGGGCGCGGCCCTGCAGCCCCTCGGCGATATTGAAGACCAGATCCCAGCGGTCGCCTGCCGCCAGCCGCTGCGCCAGGATACGGACATGGCCGATCCGTTGTGTTTGGTGGCCCCGCGCATGCAGGGCGTTTTCGATGGCGGCAATGGTTTCCGGGCTGTCGAACTCGGCCATCGCCTCATCGCTGAGGCCGCTGCCCCGGTGGTCGTCGCGCAGGTCGTATGTCAGGCCGATCAGCATGGCCGGTGTCCCTTTGATGCGCCCAGGCTGCCGCCCGGGTCGGGGTAACGATAAAGAATGTTCTCGAAGTTACGCAGGATCAGATCGCTGCCGTCGCGCCCGGCCACATAGTCCGGCAGCAGCGGGATCTTGCCACCGCCGCCGGGGGCGTCGATGACGAACTGCGGGACCGCATAGCCGGTGGTATGGCCGCGCAGGCCCTCGATGATCTCCAGCCCCTTGGCAACCGGGGTGCGGAAATGGGCAGAGCCGGTGATGGGGTCGCACTGGTAGAGGTAATAGGGCCTGACCCGCCGCATCAGCAGCGCCTGGTACATTGGTTTGAGGATATCGACGCTGTCGTTGATCCCTTTCAGCAGCACGGTTTGCGAGCCGAGCGGGATGCCCGCGTCCGCCAGCCGCTTGCAGGCCTCGGTGGCCTCGGGCGTCAGCTCAGCTGGGTGGGTCACATGAATGGACATCCACAGCGGATGGTGCCGTTTCAGCATCCGCACCAGATCGCGGGTGACCCGCATCGGCAAGACGATCGGCATTTTGGTGCCAAGCCGGATGAACTCCACATGCGGAATCGCGCGCAGGCGGCCCAGAAGGTAATCAAGCTTGTCATCTGCGATGGTCAGCGGGTCGCCGCCAGAAAGCAGCACATCGCGGACCTCAGGGTGCGCTGCGATGTAGTCCAGTGCCCGGTCCCACTGGGAGACCGAAAACTGGTATTCACCGCCCGCCTGGCCCACCATCCGCGACCGGGTGCAATAGCGGCAGTAGGTCGAGCAGGTGCCGGTGGCCAGAAACAGCACCCGGTCCGGGTAACGGTGGACCAGACCCGGCACCGGGGTGTCGTGGTCCTCGCCCAGCGGGTCGCCTGCCTCACCCGGGAGCTGCAGGTATTCCTGTCCGACGGGAATGTGGGTGCGCCGCAGCGGCTCATCCGGATCATCCAGCCCCATCAGGCTGGCGTAATAGGGGGTGATGCCGACCGGCAGCCCGCCCTGATGCCGGGCCAGCGCTTCCTGTTCCCCATCGCTCAGATCAAAGATCCGGCTGAGCGCCTCCTGGCTGCGGATGCGGTTGCGCATCTGCCAGCGCCAGTCGTTCCAATTTTCCGCAGAGGCCTTCGGGAAGAAAACCTTGCGGAAAGCTTTGGTTCGTTCCCCAGCCGGAAATTTCGGCGGCCGGGCCCGGCGGTTTCGAAGGAGAGGCGGGGCGATGCGGGTTTTTGAGTGGTCTGGAAACTGCAGATCAGCACGGTCCGCGGCGGTCTCTGGAGGGTCCTGGCTTTCGTGAACGCCGGGACCTGCAGCAAGGGGGTGGTCCATCCATGGGTTCCTTGCGCCCAGAGTGCCGTCGCGCGCCAATCGTCGTTGCTGTCGCAGCTCTGGGACAAGAAAAACCTGTGGCTGTTTCAGACGAAAATCAAGCAATTTTACAGGCGGTTATACAAAGTTTTGGCGGCTTTCCGCCAAGGGCTTCTGCTTGCTGGCTCGATTGTGGAATTCCTCAGATGAAGCGGCTTAGAAGTCTGCATTTTCCACAGCTCCATCAAAGGCCAATACTTGGCAGAATGCTGCTCTGGTTTGCTCCAGACCAGCACAAACAGGGCGGATCCGATAAGCATTTTTCAGAACCCACCGATAGCGTGTGAGGCCCCTTTCCCCGGACGGGATCAGGCGAGGCGTTTGATCTCGGAGATGCCGAGGGAGTTTAGCGTGCAGGTTTGGGCTTTGTCATGCCAAGGCTCTTAACCCTCCGGGTCGAGGCTCTGAATCCCGCATGTGGAGGAGGTCTGCAACAAGACCTCCCAGAGGCCACTACCGAGGGTTATTCCGTCAAAAAAACAAAAAGTGTTGCGCGATTCATTCAGCTTATGGAATAAATGACCCTACTCGCAAAGTATTACGGGGCGGACAAAGGCGGGCAATGTCTCTCGCTTGCTGCCTGTCAGCGGCCACCTCAAGTTTCAATGTTAGCTAGTGTGAGGGAGTTACCGATTATGCCAGTTTCGCATTTGAACAGGGCCGTCGCGGCCGGGTTCCTGATATTAAGCATTGGAAGTGCGCCAGCTTTTGCCCAGGAAGACAGCGCGGGCGGCAAGCCGAACATTCTCGTTATTTGGGGCGACGACATCGGCCAGTCCAACATCTCCGCCTACACGTTGGGGCTGATGGGCTATCAAACCCCGAATATCGACCGGGTTGCCAATGAGGGTATGATCTTCACCGACTATTACGGTGAGCAATCCTGCACGGCTGGCCGGTCGTCCTTTATCATGGGCCAGTCAGTTTTCCGCACCGGCCTGTCCAAGGTCGGGCTGCCCGGCGCCGAGGAAGGCATGCAGATCGAAGACCCGACCATTGCCGGCCTCCTCAAGGCCGAAGGCTATGCCACCGGGCAATTCGGCAAGAACCACCTGGGTGACCGGGATGAGCATCTGCCGACGAACCATGGCTTCGACGTCTTCTTCGGCAATCTCTACCATCTGAATGCAGAAGAAGAACCGGAAAACGAAGACTTCCCGCGGGATATGGTCCTGGCGGATGGCACGACGTTTCTTGAACGGTTCGGTCCGCGCGGTGTGCTGAACGTGACCGCGACCTACGGCGAAAGTGAAATCACTCAGAATATCGAAGATACCGGCGCGCTGACGCGGAAGCGGATGGAGGTCGTGGACGACGAGACTTCGGATGCGGCGATTGCATGGATGGAGGAGCAAAACGCTGCCGGCACCCCGTGGTTCCTGTGGTGGAGCGGCACGCGGATGCACTTCCGCACCCATGTCAGTGAAGAGAACCGCGCGCTTGCTGATGAGCGCTACAATGGCGCGAAGGCCGACGAGTACACCGCCGGCATGATCGAACACGACATGGATATCGGCAAGTTCCTCGACAAGCTTGACGAGCTTGGCATCGCCGACAATACGATCGTGTTCTACTCGACCGATAACGGGGTTCACATGAACACCTGGCCGGATGCCGGGATGACGCCGTTCTGGGGCGAGAAGAACACCCAGTGGGAAGGCGCCTGGCGGGTCCCCGCAATGGTCCGCTGGCCTGGCAGTATCGCGCCCGGATCGATCTCGAACGAGATCGTGCATCACATGGACTGGCTGCCGACATTCCTGGCCGCTGCAGGAAACGAAACCATCAAGGAAGATTTGCTGAACGGCATCACTGTACCGGAGATGGCGGGCCGGGAGTACCGTGTCCATCTCGACGGCTACAATCTTTTGCCGATGCTGACGGGGGAGACGGACGAGAGCCCGCGTAAGGAGATATTCTACTTCACTGACGACGGCGACCTTGCGGCCCTCAGGCTCAACAACTGGAAGATCACCTTCCTGGAGCAAAAATCCTGGGCAACCTTCCGGGCCTGGATGGAGCCGCTGACACCCTTGCGTGTGCCGTTGATTTTCAATCTGCGCCGCGACCCTTATGAACGCGGTTACCGGACCTCGAACACCTATTACGACTGGCTGATCGACCATGCCTATATGCTGGTTCCGGCGCAGGCCTATGTCGCGCAGTTCCTGGAAACCTTCAAGGAATACCCGCCACGCCAAGAGGCGGCTTCCTTCAGTCTGGACAAGGTCATGGAGAAGCTGTCGCAGCCAGGCGGCTCGCAGTAAATCTTCACGGCTTTCGCCCCGGGGAGGCATTCCGCCGGGGCGAAAGTGTTTTCCGACATTCCCGGCATCCTCTTTCCTGCACTTGCGGAGGTTTTCCCGATGCGTGCCCTGCTGACTTCATTACCATTGACCGTTTTTCTTGCATCGGCATCAATCGCCGATCCCTTACCAACATGGACCGGCACGGCCACCAAAGCCGGGATCATCGCTTTTGTCGAACGTGTGACGGACCCGGCCTCAGCGGATTATGTCACTCCCGCCGCGCGCATCGCGGCCTTCGACAATGACGGCACGCTCTGGGCAGAGCAGCCGGTCTACTTCCAGCTCTTGTTTGCCATCGACCGGCTGAAGGAAATGGCTGCTGCTGATCCCGGGGTGCTCACGTCCGACGTGCTGCGCGCCGCAGCCGACGGCGACATGGAGACAGTAGCCGCCTCGGGCACTGAGGGACTGTTAGAAATCGTCTCCACCACCCACTCCGGCCTGACGGTGGATGAGTTCCAGGCTGAAGTGCGCAGATGGCTGGATACGGCCAAACATTCCGGCACCGGCCTGGCCTATGACGAAATGGTCTATCAGCCAATGCTGGAGCTCTTGAGCTACCTGCGCGATGAAGGCTTCCGTACTTACATCGCCTCGGGCGGCGGCCTGCATTTCATCCGGGTGTTCTCGGAAAGCGCCTATAACATTCCGCCCGAACAGGTCATCGGCTCTATTGGAAACGGCAGCTATTCCGCCGGGGACGGTCCGCCGCGGGTGATGAAGGACCCCGGTATATTCTTCATCGACGACAAGGCAGGAAAGCCGGTTGCTATCGAGGCCCGCATCGGGCGGCGGCCTGTGATCGCGGTGGGAAATTCTGACGGAGATTTTCAGATGCTAGAGTGGACCACTGCGGGAGATGGCGCGCGGCTGGGCATCCTGCTGCATCATACTGACGGCGAACGCGAATACGCTTACGGCCGTGACAGCCATATCGGGCAGCTTGCGCGCGGGCTTGACGAAGCTGCCAGCCGCGGCTGGGTGGTAATCGACATGGCGCGTGATTGGGCGCGGGTCTGGCCGAGCGGCGAATGATGCAGCCGCGCAATCCCAGTGCATGAATAACCCAGTAAACCGGAAGGCCCTCCGAAAATGCAGATTGCAGTTCTGATCCTTCTCCTGCTGCTGGGGCCGCCCGCTATGGCCCAGAGCCTTGACGGATACGTGGGATCTGATCGCTGCACCGGCTGCCACAAAGAGAGTGCCGCCGGCTGGGCTGGATCGCATCACGCTCAGGCCTGGACAATGCCGTCGCGGGAGACGGTCGCGGGTGATTTCAGCGGGACGTCCTTCCAGCATGACGGTATGACCGCCCGGTTTCAGACCGGAGCGGAAGGCGGCTTCTACGTCGAGCTGACCGAAAAAGATGGATCTCAGGCTGAATACCAGGTGCATTCGGTCGCGGGGATTGAACCGCTGCAGCAATACCTTCTGGAGACCGAACCAGGGCGGCTGCAGAGCTTCGACGTGGCCTGGGACACCGAAGAGGGGAAGTGGTTCCACCTTTACCCGGACCAGACCCTGCCGCCGACGGACGGTTTGCATTGGACCGGCCCCTACAAGACCTGGAATGCGCGCTGCGCGGAGTGCCACGCGACGGGGTTCCGCAAAAACTACGACGCCCGCCGTTCAAGCTACGCATCAACCCAGGTTGAAATGGGCGTTGGTTGCGAGGCCTGCCACGGTCCGGGGAAAAACCACGTTGCTTGGGCCGATGCATGGGAAACGACAAGGACGCCGCCGCCCGCAAATTACGGATTTCCTGTGGATTTCTCTGATCCCCGGCAGGCAGTCGAACAGTGCGCGACGTGCCATTCCAGACGCGAAGCCAACTTGGACGGCAACCCGGTGCCAGGCACGCGTTTTCATGACGCCTACACGCTCGCACTTTTGCGCCCGGGGCTTTACCACGCGGACGGGCAGATCCAGGACGAGGTATATGTCTACGGCTCCTTTCTGCAATCTAAGATGCACGCTCGGGGCGTGACTTGCCTGAATTGCCACGGCGCACACAGCCTGGACCTGAAGGCAGAAGGCAACGGCCTTTGCACCCAATGCCACAGCCCGGCAGGCAATCCGGATTTTCCAACGCTCACAGCGGCCGACTACGACAGCCCTGCGCATCACTTCCACCCGGAAGGCAGCGCTGGAGCGACGTGCCAGTCCTGCCACATGCCGGAACGCGTCTATATGGGCAACGACTGGCGCGCCGATCACTCTTTCCGGATTCCCCGCCCGGACATTTCACCGGCGACGGGCGCACCGGATGCCTGCACCGCCTGCCACAGCGGCAAGAAAGCAGCCTGGGCCGCAGCACAGATTTCCGCTTGGTACCCGGACAGCCAAAACCGCGGCCGGCACTACGGGGAGGTGCTGGTGCGGGGGCGTGCCGATGCGGCGGCAGCGGCTGGCGACTTGACCGCGCTTGCGCAGGATACCAGCCAGCCAGGCATCGTACGGGCAACTGCGCTCTGGATGCTGGAGCAGTCCAACGACCCGCAGTCTGCCGCCAGGCTGACGGATCTGCTGCAGGACCAGGACCCGCTTGTCCGCGCTGCCGCGGCCTCTCTGCAGCGGCTTGCGCCGCTTCAGGAAAGGGGCACGCGCCTGGCAACCGCCTTTGCCGATCCTGCCCGCAACGTGCGTATGGCTGCTGCCCGCGCGATGCTGGGCGGCACGGTAAACCGCCTCCAGAGCGGAACTGCCAGAGAACTTCAAGCCGCTATGGCTGAATGGCAGGATGCCATGGCAAACCGGCTCGATTTTCCTGAAACCCATCTTCAGCTGGGCGGTGTGGCTCTGACCATGCGCAACATGGGCATGGCCGCATCCGCGTTCCGCGAAGTGGTTCGGCTGGATGCGCAACGGCTGGATGCATGGATGATGCTGGCCAGGATCACAGCGGCGACCGAAGGACGCGCTGCCGCCGCCGCGGTTGTGGCAGAAGCCCTGTCGGACAATCCGGAACATCCCGCGCTTCTGGCCGCACAGGCAGAGCTGGAAGGGAAACCTGTGCCGCAAGGAGAACGCGAATGACCGCTTCTGTCAGGATACCGGAAGCTCAGAGCGGACCGCTGGGCTGCCCGGACTCCGCTATGTCTGAAGCCACCCGGCAAACTGTGAAACGTCTGCTCAAAAGGATCTGCCTATGAAAACCTTCTTGGCCGCAATCGTGCCGGCGGCTGCCGGCCTCCTGGCATCCGGGCCTGCGTCTGCTCAGAATTCTGACTGGAACTACGAGGCGACGATCTACCTGTTCACGCCCGAGTCAAAAACCGCAATCAATACACCCGCAGGGCGGATCGAGGGCACACTCAGCTTCGGCGACGCAATTGAGAACCTTGATTTTGCCTTTATGGGAGCTTTCGCGGCCAGTAACGGGAAATGGAGCTTTCTAACCGACTACATGTATACGGACCTGTCCTTCCGCAATGACACACCCGGGCCTGCGCACTCGGGGCTTAACACATCGATGACGACCCAGATCCTGAACGGGTATGCTGGATACCGGGTGCATGACAGCGGCAGAGCGGCAGTCGACCTCGTTGCTGGTTTTCGGTGGTTCGACACGGACACAACCCTGACCTTGCAGCCCGGCACCGCGCCGCAGCGGAGCGCCGCCGCAAATGCAAGCTGGGTTGATCCGGTGGTTGGGTTCCGGATCCGGACGGCGTTTTCGGATCGCTGGCAGGGAGCCGCCTTTTTCGACTATGGCGGCTTCAGCGGCGGCAATGAAACCTGGCAGGTCTTGCTGACAGCCGGCTACGTGCTCAATGAAAATTGGGTGCTCCGCGGCGGGTATCGCTATATTTCCATGGAGAATGAGGTGAACGGAAACCCGTTTGAGTTCAGCCAGTCCGGTGCGATCTTCGGAGCGACATACCGGTTCTGATCCGCGTGAATAAGGGAAAACTCCCGCACCCGATAATGTCAGCATTGGCCCGGCTGGTCATTATTGGGTTGCTCTTCTCTTATCCAGAGTTTCACTGCGGAAAACTCGAAACGATAACCGGGGGCCAGTTAATAGATCACGTCATTCGTGCATGGCCTTGATGCTGTAACCGCCCCCGACGGCATCGAAGTGCCAAGGCGGGATCGTAATAACCCGTATTGGGAGGCGGTCATGTCTGAGATTATCACGGTCGGACTGGAACTGGCGAAGCATGTGTGCCAGGCCCATGGTGCTGACAGCAAAGGGTGTGCCAGCATAACCCAATGGCTCTGATGCTGTCCTGCCTCCGGCGCAAGGATCGCAGGCACGGTGGCGGGCGGCGCTGGTAAAACGGTGAAAACAAAAACTAATCCTCCGTTTGACAAGGTAAACGGGAAGCTTTCGCTTGAGCGCCGCTTGAATTCAGTGGCACACTGCCGCCGGAACTTGGGGAAACGCGATGACGAACAACGAGACTTCAGCGCCGCCGGTGATCGGCGTCGGCGCTTCGGCAGGCGGGCTGGAAGCGATACGGGAGATGCTTTCCGCGGCGGGGCCGGACACGGGGCTTGCCTTTGTTATCGTTCAGCATCTCGATCCGAATCACGAAAGCATGATGGCCGAGCTTTTGGGCCGGCAGACGCCGCTGCCGGTGAAGCAGGTTTCCGGCGGAGAGCGGGTGGATGCCAACCACGTTTACGTGATACCGCCCGGCCGCGGGCTCGCCATAGAGGATGGCTGCTTGCGCCTGCACGAGTTCAAGGAACCGCGGGGCCTGCGGCGGCCGATCGACGATTTCTTTGCTTCCCTGGCACGCGACCAGGAGCACAACGCAGCCTGTGTGATCCTGTCGGGCACCGGTGCCGACGGCACCAGCGGGCTGCGCGCAATCAAGGAACGCGGCGGCCTTTGTGTCGCGCAGGAGCCAGATACCGCGGGCTATGACGGCATGCCGGTGTCGGCAATCGGCACCGGGCTGGTGGATTTTGTGCGCGATCCCGGCAGCATCGTCGCCTGCCTGCGCACGTTCTTCGACCGCAGCAGTGCGCGGGAAACGCGTGAGAAGGCGGCCGAGGTGGTGGCCGACCACGTGGACGAAATGTGCGCGAGTCTGCGGAAGACGGTGGGGCATGATTTCTCGGGCTACAAGAAATCTACGCTCGTACGCCGGATTGAGCGGCGCATGCAGGTGCTTGGGATCACTCAGCCTTCGACCTATCTGGAGCGCATCGGCGACGACGCCGATGAATGCGAAGCGCTGTTTCGGGACCTGCTGATCAACGTTACCCGGTTTTTCCGGGATCCTGAGATGTTCGAGGAACTGAACCGGCGGGTCATTCTGCCAATGGTGGAGCGGGCCACCGCCGAGGATGAAATCCGCGTCTGGGTGCCGGGCTGTTCCAGCGGCGAAGAAGCCTATTCCATCGCGGTGCTGTTTGCCGATGCGCTGGCCTCGCGGATACCGCGGCCGCTGGTGCAGATATTTGCCACCGACATCGACGAAAGCATGCTGTCGCTGGCGCGCGAGGGACGCTACCCGGTCTCAGCACTGGCCGACATCCCCGAGCGGCTGCGCGAGCACTTTACCATCGGCAAGGACGGGATCTTTCAGATGGCGCCGAAGGTGCGCGACTTGATCCGGTTCTCCTCGCACAGCCTGGTGAAGGATCCGCCGTTTTCCAAGCTTGACCTGATCTCCTGCCGAAACCTGCTTATCTATATGGGCGACCGGCTGCAGCAGCAGGTGTTTCCGATCTTCCACTATGCGCTGAACCCGGGCGGGCACCTGTTTCTGGGCCCCTCCGAAAGCATCGGCCGGCACGAGGAATTGTTTTCGGTCACAGACCAGAAGTCCCGCATCTACAAACGGCTGGAAGGGCGGCCCTTCTACCCGTTCAATCTGCCAGCCAGCGTCGCACCCGCAAAAAAGCGCAGCCTCGAGCTTCCGCGCTATGCTGAATCCTCGCGCCTCAGTTGGGAAGAGAGCGTGTCAGTCCGCCGCTTGGTGGAGCATTACACGCCTGCCTCGATGGTGGTTGATACCGATGGCGGAGTGATCAAAACCTACGGCAGGCTGGCAAAGTATTTCGAGTATCCCAGCCCGGGCCGGGATATTAACTTTGCCGTGTCGCTGGCCCGTCCCGGTCTGCGCGACGTGCTGCCGCAAATGATCCGGCAGGCAGCGACGGGCAAGAAGCGGGTGGTGGCCCGGGATGTGACAGTTCATGCGGAGTTCGGCCAGCAGGTCGCCGATGTGGTGGCCGATCCGCTGCCCGACGGAAACGTGCTCCTGGTGTTCCGTGACGCTGCCCCGTTCGAGCCGGGCGCCGCAGACGACATGCTGGAACTGGGGCCGGCCGACAGCGAGCTGCAGGTGCTGCAGGACGAGCTGCGCCTGACCCGGCACCGGCTGCGCGGCACGGTTGAGGAGCTGGAGACCGCCAATGAAGAGCTGAAGAGCTCGAATGAAGAAATGATGTCGATGAACGAGGAGCTGCAGTCGACAAACGAGGAGCTGACCACAGTCAACGATGAGCTGAAGACCAAGGTCGACCAGTTGACGATGGCGAACTCGGATCTGCGCAACTTTTTTGAGTCGACCCGCCTGGCGGTGGTGGTTCTGGACCGGCACTTGCAGATCCGCAGCTTTACCGAGGCTGCAAAATCCGTGTTTCCGCTCAAGGACAATGACCGCGGCCGGCCGCTGACCGAGGTGGCGAGCCTGCTGGAAAACGCCCAGCATATCGAAGACGCCCGCGCCGTTCTGATGGGCGACTCCGTGCCCGCCCGCACGGTTGCCTCGTCCGACGGTGCGCGGCAATGGGCGCTGCGTGTGCTGCCCTACCGGCTGCAGGATGGCACCATTGATGGTGCGACCATCGTCTTTAATGACATTACCGAGGCGCTGCGCATGCAGCAGGATCTCAATCTGGAGCGTGAGCGTCTGCAGCTGGCGGTAGAGGTCGCCCAGCTTGGCGTCTGGGAGTACCACGCCGAAAGCGGGGAAACGTTCCTGGACGAGCGCGAACTGGCGCTGTTCGGAGTCAGCGAGAGCGGTGACAACGGTATTGATACGCTGATGGAACTCATCCTCGATGAGGACCGCCCCGGGGTGGAAGCCTCGCTGCGCCGCGCGATCGCCGGCGACGAGGACTTCTCGGCGGCGTTCCGGATCCGCCTGCCGGATGGCAGCGTGAGGCATTTGCGGGGGCTGGGGCGTCTCGTCGATGCGGCAAGCCCTGTCCGCATGATCGGCGTCACCTTTGATGTCAGTCCCGAGGCACGGCTGGCCAAACAGCGGGAGCTGCTGATCCGGGAGATGAACCACCGGGTGAAAAACCTGTTCGCAATTATCGGCGGTTTTGTCAGCGGCGCTGCGCGCTCCGCCAATTCGCCGGCGGAGCTGGCCCGTGATGTCCGGGCCCGGATCGAGGCGCTTGGCCGCTCCCACAGTCTGACGCAAAGCCAAAACGGGACCGGCGGTGTGCAGTTGAAAGATCTTATCGAATGCGCGGTCCGGCCGCATGCGGGCAATGCCCGCACCGCCGTGGCCGGCCCCGACATTGTGATCGACATCGAGCAGCTCACCCCGCTGGCGCTTGTGTTCCACGAATGGACCACGAACAGTGCCAAATACGGTGCCTTCCGTCCCGAGGGCGGCCGGGTCGATGTGACTTGGGAAAAAGTGCCTGGCAATGCGCTGGAAATCGCTTGGAAGGAAGAAACGGAGGCGCAGCGAAAGGACGGCCCGCCAGACGGCACCGGCTTTGGCAGCCTGTTGGTGAAACACTCTGTCCAGCAGCTGGAAGGCAGGCTTTCGGAGACGCATACCCAGTCGAGCTGGCACAGCACCTTGACCATCCCACTCCCTTAGCCGGAACGGCCGGGGTCCGTGGCGCCGGGTTGGCGTTTTCGGCTCCAGGCCGTGGTGCTGATGTCAGACACCTCTGTCTTTTCCGCGGGCATCGGCAAGGGGAGGCTTTGCTGTACTCAAAGGCGCCAAGCCTTGCCTCCGCACGCCGCATATCCGGAAATGAGGCTGCCGGACGACCAGGACTGCCCCCCGTTACGGACGGTTCGGTCCCGCTGCGCTGGCTCACCTTTGTGCCGTGGCAGCGATCAGTCCGTTACGACGTTCCACTCCGCCATCTCTTCGGCGGTCAGGATATATATCTCGTCGGGGGGCGTGGCCATCGCCGGGCCCATAATCCGCAGGTCGATTCCCATGGTGTCGAGGTGCTCCAGCACACGGGCCTGGCCGCGCTGGATATCCTCGACCGCCAGGAATGCGGGCAGGATGTCAGATTCCCCGAACCGGTGCTGATGAACACCGAGACGCGCAGTCTCCGCAACCTGCCGCCCGGTGCCGCCGGCAAAGATGTAGGGGCAGGCCGACAGGCAGACCGCCGCCTCCGCCAAGCGCGTGTCCGCTCCAGCCTCGCGGACTGCACGGCCAATTTCCAGCGCGTCGGCGACACTGCCGCCGGAGCTATCGAGAAGGACAGTGCCAGGTTTCAGACGGCGCAGGTCCGCAACGATCCGCTCGCCGTCACCGCGCGAGATCGCGCCCCGCAGCAGCAGTGCCCGCTTGCCATCCAGCGTGGTTTCTTCAGCCACCAGGCGGCGTGGCATGTCACGGTCGATGCCAGGGCCGGGATTTGCGGGCCGGTCCGGACGGTAATGGCGGGTCTGATCCCCAGGCCGGGTGGGCTGGTCCAGCTCCGGCACCGATACGGGCGATAGCATCCGCGGCAGCGCCGGCCCGAGGTCAAGCGCCACCAGCATCACCGCCAGGCCGATCTGGCAGCCCAGCAGCCAGCGGAACGGTGCCCCCGGCCTGCGCGCGAAAACTCTCCCGCCCCAGGTCATTCAACCGCTCTGGGTCCGGGACGCGGCCCGGCGGCGCCGGGAGATCCGCTGCTGGTCTCTGCCTCGCCGGCGGTCTCCTCATCCTCCGGATCCCAGGCCGCGCCGGGGGCCGCGGCCTCAACCTCGCGCAGCGCCAGCACAGCGGCGCGCAGCTCGGCCACGGTCATCGAATCCTCGGGTTCCGCCGGGTCGCGCCCGGCACGGACGGCGCCCTGCGCCACCGCAACAATCAGAACCAGGACCGCCGGCAGCAGATCAATGGCGATGGCACCGGCCCAGGAAGGGGCGAAATTCCCGGCATAGCGGATCACCGCATCGGCCTTGGAGATCGGCGTGTAGACAACCTCGGCAGCGGGTTCCAGCGCCAGCACCTCCGCCGCGGCGGCCTGCAAGGTCTCTGCCCTTTGCGCCAAGAGTTGCAGCAGGGAGGTGATGGTTGCCTGCTGAGCGGCCTGGCCGCCCGCATCCCCCGCGTCCAGACGCGGCAGGACGACGGATTCCGCCAGATCCCGCGCCGCACGGTCCACCATCGGCGCAACAGACAGTTGCCGCAGCTCTGCGATGATGCCGGCCAGGCGCACGGATTCTTCTGAAAACTCGACGCCGCGGGCGGTAACAGGCCCCGGTGCGACTGTCAGCGCGCGCATCCGGCTGAGGATCGCGTTGCCTTCCGCAAAGGCAGCGGCCAGCGGCGCCTCCTGTTTTGCGATCAGCCCCTCCAGCGCCGCCAGTTCATCGGATTTCTGCATCAGCACCCGGAACACGGCACCGCGTCCAGCCAGGCCGGACAGGCCGCCGCCTGCTTCCTGCTGCGACAGGTCCTCGAACCCTTGCCGCGCCCTGCCGACGTCCAGGCGCAGGGCCTGGCCCTGCAGCGCAAACGCATTCGCGCGCTCCAGCGAGGTCTGGTATTCCTGAACCGTGCGCGCCAGATGCTGCTCCACAGCCGCCGACCCGGCCAAGGCGGCAGCGTTCAGCCAAGACGACATCGCAACAATCGCAGCCGACCCCAGCGCCATTGACAGAAACAGCCACATCCGCGCCGCCGCTGTCCGCATTGCCGGCAGCAGCCGCAACAGGTACGACCAGAACACATAGATCCCGGTTGACACAGCGGCGCTGTAAGATACGGCCGCAAACAGCGACAGAGCGCCGTCGTCATCCAGAAGCCCGCGCACGCCAAGATAAGTGTAGATGCCAGAGGCCACCGCAAGCACACCCAGAGCTGCCGAGGTGAAGCTGTCCAGCCATTGCAAATGCTCTTCGACTTCGCGCGCGTGGCGAAGGCCCTTGATATCACGTTTCATATTGGCACCTCCCCTCAGAACATGTTCCCTGCGGCGGGGAAAACAAGGCGGCAGCTGACAAGTCTGCTCCGGCGGCTGCCGCAGCTGCCTATGGCGCTGCCGCCATCCCAGCCGGATTGATGGCGGGCACAGCGGGATGCCGTGCTGGTTTTTCCAGCTTGACCGCGGCCGCCGGTGTGAAACCGGCCCGGAAGACTTCCACCCAGACCTGCGGCGGCCTCAGCCCGATTGGGCCGAGGGCCAAGCTATCCTCTATGGCGTAGATTTCGATCAGGCCGCCAAGGCCGTTTTCATCCGGGTTTGCGGTGTCCCACGGTATCACCGGGCCAAAGCCATGCGTCCGGAGCATCCAATGGCGCTGGATTGCCTCGGAGCCGCGGATTTCGTCAACCGCCTCCGGCAGGCTGCTGCCGCAAAAGCCGAATAAGGAAGTGTCCAAAACGCGCCATTCGTGAAGCTCACGAAGGTAGTGAAAAAGGAGATGCCGCACGTGTGCCCCGGAAATGTTCAATGTTTCTGATTTTTCAGGATAAACGCGGAATTGGCGGGTTGGTTCCCGTCAGCGCAGGATAAATCGGACATAGTCCGCTCAACCCCGGAAGGGGCGGGAACAGTTGCACCCCCGCAGGCGTTGTTCCTTCAAGGCCGGCGCCGTCGGCCATGGCCGAGGAGTCCGCTCATGTTCTTGCACCTTCCCGCACAGATCCGGTTTGCCGCCAGCGTTGCGCGCATGGCGTTCGAAGCGCAAATCATCATTTCCATCCGCACCCTGGGCATGCTGGGCATTGCCCCCGCAGCGCCGGCTGAAAACAGGCGAATGGTGCTGGAGAAAGTGAAAGCGTTTCAAACCAGCGCTCAGGCAGCCGCGCAGCTCGCAGCGGCTGGCAAGCCGATGGAGGCTGTCATGACCGGAGCGATGGCCCCTTACAGCCGTGCCACCGCTTCCAACTACAAGCGCCTGACCCGGCCGCCCAAAAACGGCCGCTGATTTCCAGGCGGCATTGCTCGAAGTAAACGCGCCCCGCCCGAACCGGGCGGCCGGGTGCGGCCCGGTTTGCCGCTGTCACCCTGAGGAAAGGCTGTAAGCGGCTCCTTCACCGCGGTCCGCCAAGCGGAAGGGGGTGTCCGGCCATTGAGACCTCCATTCCAGGGCTAATTTCCGAAACTGAACCGAGTTCAGGCCATGCGACGAAGGGTGAGGTCCGAACCTAGCTTACGGAGTGGCGGCGAGGCGTTGTTCATCGTGCCGGGGTTGAATTCGGTGCCTCTTAAGGGCTGCAGGTCTCAACTGACGCGGCGGAAGACGGAACTCCTCTACAAGCTAGCGGGTTGTTTTATTGACTACCGAAGGAGCCATCATGCCGACGATCACCACGATGAATCCCGCAACCGGCGAAACGCTGAAAACGTATCCGCTCATGACAGAGCAAGAGGCAATCCAGAAGCTGGAGTCCGCGCAGGAAGCGTTTCTTGATTGGAGAAAACTGTCCCATGCCGAGCGGGCCCCATACCTGACCAAGATCGCGGAACGGCTTCGCGCCAGCGCTGACGAGCTGGCGGCGCTGATGACTCGCGAGACCGGCAAGCTGTTGAAAGACGGCAAGCGAGAGGTAGAGATCTGCGCGGCAATCTTGGATTACACCGCGAAACACGGTCCCGATGTCCTGGCCGACGAAGAGCGGACCCACGGCACCGGCGGGGCGAGGGGGATCATCAGTTATCAGCCGATCGGCGTGATTTACTCTATCCAGCCCTGGAATTTTCCGCTGTATCAGCCGGTTCGCGTGCTCGCCGCAAACCTGATGGCGGGAAATGCTTGCGTGCTGAAACATGCCAGCATTTGCACCGGCTCGGGCTTGCGGCTGCGTGAGTTGTGCATCGAAGCAGGCCTGCCGGAGGACCTGTTTCAGGTCGTCCTGATCGATCACGGCACCAGCGACACGCTCATCGCGCACCCACTTGTGCGCGGAGTAACATTGACCGGAAGCGACGGCGCCGGCCGCCATGTCGGCAGCGTGGCCTCGAAGGCGCTGAAGAAGACGGTATTGGAACTGGGCTCGAATGACGCTTACCTCGTGCTGGAGGACGCCGACATCGAAACTGCGGTCAAATACTCGGTCATCGGGCGGCTCTACAACAATGGCGAAACCTGTGTTTCAGCCAAACGGTTCATCGTAGCGGACAAGGTCTATGACGCCTTCGTGTCCGCCTTTGTCGATCAGATGAAGGCCGTCAAGATGGGAGATCCCACGGACGAGGACACCCAGCTTGGCCCGCTGTCAAGCGACGCCCAGTTGGAAACCGTGAAGGAACAGGTGGACGAAAGCGTGGCTAAGGGTGCGAAGGCACTGTGCGGCGGTAAAGCGCCTGATCGGACCGGCGCGTTCTATCCTGCAACCGTGCTCGTGGACGTGGCCCCCGGCATGCCAGCCTATGATGACGAGATCTTCGGCCCCGTGGCCGCCGTGATCCGAGCCAAGGACAACGAAGACGCGATGCGCATCGCAAATGACAGCCGGTACGGCCTCGGCGGCGGGATCTTTTCTCAAGACGAAGAGCGCGCGCTGCGGTTGGCCCGCGACCATTTCGACACCGGGATGATCCGCATCAACTCTTTCGGAGCGGCCGATCCAAACATGCCCTTCGGCGGCGTTAAAGATTCAGGCTACGGTCGCGAACACGGCGGCTTTGGCATGAAAGAATTCGTCAACGTGAAAGCGATTTACCTGCCATGATCACACTCCATGCACTGCAATACTCTCGCGCCACCCGCGTTCTCTGGCTGCTGGCGGACTTGGGGCAGCCCTGTAACCGGATCGACTATGACCGAACCGAGGCCTTCCGCGCCCCTGAAACGCTGTCCAAGGTTCACCCTTTGGGAAAATCTCCGGTGATCGAGGATAACGGCGAGATGATTGCCGAGTCTTCCACGATCCTGCGATACCTCACGGCAAAGTATGAAGATGACACCCACACACCGCCGCCCGGCACGGCGGACTTCTGGCGGCACGAGGCGCTCTTCGACTACGTCGAAGCTTCCCTGGCTGAGATCGCCTTGCAGGTGATCCTGCCCGCGTTCCGCGGCCAACCGGTGCCGGACGATGCGAAAGCCGCACTCGACACCCACCTCGACTATCTCGCAAAAGCCATCGGCGACGGGCCACTGCTGTTCGGCAGCAAGCCGATGCTCGCGGACATTCAGCTCTCCTACATCGTCGCGCTTTTGGCGCGGTTCGACCTTCTGGCGGACCATCCGAAGGTCGCCGCCTATTGGGACGCCCTGCAACGGCAACCGGGCTATATCGCCGCGACGCGATCTGCGGGACCGATGGCACCGCCCGCTTGACCGGACAGAAAGGACTTCTCATGCCCATGAACATCCTTATCGCCGGTGCAACCGGAAAAACCGGCCGGATTCTGACTCAAGACCTGCTGGATCGAGGCCATAGCCTGACCGCGCTTGTGCGGGAAAGTTCGGACACCAGCAGCCTGCCAGAAGGCACCAAGTTGAGGCATGGCGATTTGACCGACCTGCAACCGGGGGTGTGCGACGGCGCGGATGTGGTGATTTTTGCCGCAGGCTCCGGCGGCTCGACCGGGCCGGAAATGACGGAGAAGGTGGATCGCGACGGCGCGATGCGGCTGATCGATCTTGCAAAGGACGCCGGTGTCGGCCGCTTCGTCATGCTCAGTTCCATCGGCGCGGACCAGTCCGATCCGTCGGGTGATCTAGCGCATTACCTGAAAGCCAAGCACGCCGCCGATGAACACCTCAAAAGCTCCGGTCTGACCTACGCGATCTTGCGGCCCGTATCGCTGACAGACAGCGGCCGCAGTGCCGATGTCATCCTTGGCGGCCATGTCGACAAGTCTGCAAAGGCAAGCCGCGCCGATGTGGCAGCAGTGCTGGCAGAAGCCGCCACAACCGGCGGGCTGGACGGTCAGGCGCTCGACATGCAGTCGGCCTGAGCAGCAGATTGCCCCCGGCGGTGCCGTCGCTGGGGGCATCGCGCGTTCATTTGCAGAAGGCCCTTTTACCGCCCCAACGAGACCATTATCCGAGCATTCATTTTGGAAGCTGACCTGCATTGGTATGGCAATCTATAAAGCTTTCCGGGTGATTTCGTTTCAGCTCTAACGTGAGAGTTGCTGTACTGGCGCCGCGTGCCAAACTGGAGCCCTGGATTAAAAAAAACGGGGTCTGTGATGCCCTTCGATCTGCTCGCACAGAAAGCCCGCTTTTCGCTTTGACTGCGGCTGAAGGCCTGCCTGACCGGTGGCCAAACATGGGCGGCGCCGGGTTGCCTGCCGCCCCCTTGGGCACCCACGATAGGCGCTCAGATACTCCGCGACGTGTCCCGCACATTTATGCCGAAGGGCAACTCCGGGCTTAGCTCTTGCCGCGGGAGCCGGGTTTGGCGTGAGAGATCACCTCGGGGCCTGCGCCCTCGTTCTGGCTCCAGCGGGTGCGGATGGTCGGCAGAAAGTCAGGTGCTCAGGCGGATTAACGCCGCGATGGGGCCGGAGCTTGCGTGCTGCCAGGCGGCAAAGCTGCGGCCTGCGGCACGTGAAACATGCGTCCAGGCGCAGGTTCCCGCGCCAATTTTCCGCAATTTTTTTAAGGGCCCCACGGGGTCCTGATTAATCCGCGCACTCAGGCCATTTTGCCGTCTGGACAGGGAGGTCAGCCCCGTTACGCCCTCTGACAGGGCATCTTTTGCCAAGTGACGTCACGTGCGTGAGCTGCCCGCGGCCTTGCGGGAAATCTAGAAAACCGACTTTCCGCGAGGCTGGCCCCGGAAACATCGAAACCCTGTAAGGCCGCAGAAGCATTAGATAATCCATTCCTGAAGGAATTGCTCCAAATGCGCCCCTGTCCGGCAGCAGGACGTAAAATTTCCGTCAAGCTCTGCAATAAGCAACAATTAAGATTCGCCGTCTAGCGTGCAGGCATCAACTTTTGCAGGAGCAGACACTCAATGAAGACCCGTTTTGCAGCCCTTCTCTGCGCAGCTGCAGCCCTCATGTCAGAACACGCCAGCGCCGCCGAGGTTGAAGTCCTCGTTGGCGATCTGCCGCCAATGGTCAACAAGGATGGCTCTGGCCGGGAGGCGGAGATCATCGCAACCACTCTGGAGCGTTGCGGCCACACTGCCAAATTCACCATCCAACCGTTCACGCGCCACTGGCAGTCGTTCGAGTCCGGAAAAGGGGACGCGGTCGCCACCGTGCCGGTTGGCATGCCGACCGCAGGCACGCAGACTGAACCCTACGTTTCCTATCAGAACGGCATCTCGTTCCTCAAGTCCTCGGGCGCGCAGGTAAGCACGCTTGGAGACCTGAACGGCATGAAGATTGTTGCCTTCGAAGGCGCCGCCAGCATCATTCCCGGGCTTTCCGACGCGACCGGCGGCTTCAAATCCTACCGCGAGATGGCCGATCAGGAAACACAGAGCAAGCTTCTGTACGGCAAGCGCGTGGATGGCATCGTCGGCGACGGCATGCTGTTTGCAGAATTCGCCCGCCATTTGCAGGAAGCCGGTGCCGCGTCGGGCGTGGATGCCAGCCAGCCGATCGAATTCCGTGCAATCTTTGAACCGACCCCCTACGGCATGAGTTTCCGCGACCCCGCCATGGCGGAGGCATTCAGCCGCTGTTTTGCCGAGCTTGAAGAAGAAGGCAAAATCGCTGAGATCAATACCCGTTGGACCGACAAATACCGCGACGCGCTGTCGGACAACTACATGTCCTACTGACCCCGGTTTAAACGCACAGCGCCAGAGGGCCGTGGCGATGCCGGCAGCGGGCAGCCTGTAAAAGCAGGCCGCGCCAAGCCAGTCCGCCACTGCCTGATACCGCCTTTGGCACCGGGCGAGGTCCGGTGCCAAAGACAGCACAAGATTGTGCTTAGCCTCTAAGCGGAGTGTCAAATGAGACGCTTGAAGAAACAGATTTTTGCGATGTCCATCAAAAAGCGGCTTCTGCTGCCGATCATCGCATGCATCTTCCTGTCAAACGCAGCCTACACAGTGTTCTGGGCGTCGAAACACTCCAGTGCGCTGCTTGAAGCTTTCGAGAGTGAAGTGAACTTGGCGCAAACCTTCATGGCGCCTCCGGTGGCGGCTGCGGTTTGGGATTTCAACAGCGACGCAGCGCTTGGAGCGGTTCAAGGGGTGACAGAGATGCAGGATGCGCTGTTTGCCCAGGTTCTGGTGGATGGCGAACCGTTTGCGGAAATCTTTGTAGATGAAAGCCAGCGCGAAAACTGGACTGCCGCGGTCCCCGAACTGCTGGCGGCGGCCGATGGCACAACGAGCCTGCAGGCGGGCGCGCTTGCCTACGTTACCTTTCCGGTGCTGCACCCCGAAGGGGGACAAGTTGCGCAAATGGTGCTGGGTTTCAACAACGGCCGGGTGCAGGCAACGATCCAGCAGCTTTATCTGCAGTCGGCTGTCATCAGCCTTGCGGTCTGCCTGATCGTCGGCCTTATCGTTTTCTTCTCGGCGGCCTCGGTCACCAAACCGCTGCACCGGATCATCAATCGAATTACAGCGCTGCGGGAAGGTGATACCGTCAGCCCGGTGCCAGAGGAAGGCCGCCGCGACGAACTGGGCCACCTCGCCGGCGCTGTCGGCCAGTTCATCGAAGCGATGCAGGCCAATGCAGAGCTTGAAGAACAGTCGCGCCGCGCTGCGGAGGAGCAGGCGGGCGTGGTGCAGGAATTGGCTGCCGGTTTGAACAATCTGGCCAAAGGATTGCTGTCGCACCGCATCACCCGGGAGATGAGCGGCGAATACACAACGCTTCGCGCGGACTTCAACCAGACGGCTGAATCGCTGGACGGGCTGATCGGGCGGGTGCTGCACACCATCAGCGAGATCGAAGAGCAAACCAATCGCATGGCCCAAGGGTCCGACGACCTGTCGCGCCGCACCGAAACGCAGGCGGCGACCTTGGAGCAGACAGCTGCGGCCCTGGACCAGATCACCACCAATGTGCGCGACGCCACAGAGCAGACGGGCTCGGTCGAGCACACGGTATCGGACACCCGCGCGGAAGCCTTGCGCTGCGGCGAGATTGTCCAGCGGGCGGTCGAGGCGATGCGCGAAATTGACGCCTCAGCGGCCAAGATATCCGAAATCAACGGTGTTATCGAAGGTATCTCTTTCCAGACGAACCTGCTGGCGCTGAATGCCGGTGTCGAGGCGGCAAGAGCCGGTGAAGCGGGCCGCGGCTTTGCGGTTGTCGCGTCAGAAGTCCGCGCCCTCGCTCAGGCCTCCTCCAATTCCGCCAGCGAAATCAAGGGTCTGATTGACGCCAGTTCGGAGAAGGTGAAGGTAGGCGTGGGACTGGTTGATGAAGCGGGCCAAGCAATTACCCTGATCATCGAGAAAATCCAGAGAGTGTCAGAACTGGCGGTTCAAATCGCGGTGTCCTCCCGTGACCAAGCTGCAACCATAAGCGAGATCAATTCGGGTGTGACTGAGCTTGATCGTGTGACCCAGGAAAATGCCAGCATGGTGGAGCGATCCAGCGAACAAGGGCAGATGCTGAAGCGGGCTGCGGCAGAACTTGCGGAGCTCGTGGCAAGTTTCAAGCCGTCGCAGGAAACTTCTTCCGTCTCGCTGCAGAGCGCGGCAGCGGGGGCATGGGAGCCTCAGGCGTTAAAAGAAAGGCGCCTGGCAGGTTAAACCCGGCAGCTGAATTTAGAATAGCGGGGCCGTTGTGCCCCGCTTGGCTGTCTGCGGTGCCGTGACATCCGGACAGTGACGTAAGCCACGATGTGCACGCGGCCCCGCAACGGCGCGTTATCTGGCTGATATGATGGGGGCAGGCTAAGCGCGGCCGCAGGCGCCCTGATGCCTGCTAACCGGCCCTACGTACTCTTCTGAGGGAGCGCCTCATCCGCTCCGGTTGTGTAATCGCGGATGACCGCAGTGCAGGTCATCCGCGAATAAGTTTCCTCCTCGCAGCCCCTAGGGGGAGCCAGTGTCGCCACGGCTAAGCGCGGCTGGTGCCCCATCAGGTGCTATAAGAAAGTAATCGCATGCTTCTGCGTACGGCAGGGCAAAGCCCTCCGTCCAGGCTGCGCCAAGCGCCTTAGCGGCGTCCCGAGCACTGCGGGGTGACGTGACCCGGATATTCGGCACCCAGCCCTGCGGGGACCCGGCAAGCGTTTCAGCTGTATAGTGAACCGCGACCAAGTCGCCACTAGGCCCGCAGACGGCGAGAGCAGTCTGCTCCGGCGGCTGAACCGCCGGGAGCTGCCATCCGCAAACCCGGGCATAAAAGGCTGCGGGGAATTCCGCGCCGTGTGAAAGGTAGACCTCCGGGCCAAACTGCAGGCGCGGTGCGGGAAATCCGTGCCGCGACAGCGAAATGCCGAACAAAGCGCCCAGCGGATCGCGTAACAGCGCATTGCGGCCGACGCCGGGAACCTCGAACGGAGGGCGGACGGTTTCCCCGCCAAGACGTTCGGCTAGCGCGGCAGCAGCATCTACATCGCTGACTTCGGCATAAGGTATCCAGCCGCCCGACAGACCCGCCGGTGTTTCGGCAAGACCTGCCCCCGCTTCGCCGTCGGACAGGGCAAGGACAAAATCCCTTTCCCCGCCGCCCCAGGCAAAATCTGCGGCCCGCTCAACCTGGTAGCTCCAGCCTGCGACCTTCTGATAGAACGCCATTGCACCGTCCCGGTCACTGGTGAACAGGTCATGCCAGACAATCTGGCCGGTTTTCGCTGTTTGCATCGGCTCACTTCCTGTAATCTTTGATTTTCTTGACTTCGCGGACCATCTTGCCAAAGGCCTTGTCCCGCGACCTGCGTTCGGCAAGGCTGGCGGAGTTGAAGGCATCTTCGGCCATCAGCTTGCGCCAACGCTCCAGCTGTGACCTGTCAATTACCTCCTGTTCGACAGCCTGCAACACGGCGCAGCCCGGTTCGGTTTCGTGCCGGCAGTCGTTGAAACGGCATCTGGCTGCCAATTCGCTGATCCCGGCAAACAGGCTGTTGATCCCGTCCGCAGCATCGGTCAGCTGCAATTCCCGCATCCCGGGCGTGTCGAGGATCAGGCAGCCATCCGGTGCTGAGTGGAGTTCGCGCCGTGTGGTCGTGTGCCGGCCTTTGGCGTCATCTTCGCGGATCGATTGCGTCTCGATCGACTGGCTGCCGAGCAGGGCATTCGTCAGCGTGGACTTTCCGACGCCGGAGGAGCCCAGAAACGCAACCGTCCTGCCGGGTTTGCACCAGGGCGCGAGCGCGGTTTTCGGCGCTGGGCCGCGCGCATCCAGTGCGACCACTTCGGCCGCATCGGAAATGGCCCGGGCCGCATCGGCATAGCCGTGCGGGTCTTCTGCCAGATCCGTCTTGGTCAGCACGATGACCGGTGTGATCCGCGCTTCGAGTGCCAGCGCAAGGTAACGCTCCAGCCGGGCGATGTTGAAGTCCTGATTGCAGGATGTGACGATAAAGGCGGTGTCGATATTCGCCGCGATCAGCTGTTCTTGCCGGCCGGTGCCCGCCGCCCGCCGCCGGATAAGGCTGGAGCGCGCGAGGATCCTGCTGGATTGCGGCCGTGCGCTGTTCAGCATCAGCCAGTCGCCGACAGTCACGTCCTGCCGCGGTGGCAGTGCCGTGGCGAAATTGTCGCCAACTGCGTGCAACGCATTGCGATGCACGGCCACGATGCGGACGGGCGGTGCCGCTGCCATCTCATCAGCGCTGATTTGCTGCGAAAAAAACGGCTGCCAGCCCAACGCTTGCAGCGCCGTGACGCGCTTGGCCTGGCCGTCCAACGGGGTGGTTGAAAAAAACTGGGAATAGTCCCGTGTCATTGGAGAAACTCTCATGTCTCGGCCACGAGCAGCGCCCGGGCCTGTCAGGTGTGGGAAAAAAGATGTGCAAAACAACAGGCCCGCAACTTCATCAGAAGCGCAGCTATTCGGTTGTCTGTTTTGCACCGGGAGGCTTATTGCCTCCCTTCCTCACCAGGACATAAAATCTCCAATTTGTCTGACGCCAATATAGGGCGAAGGCCAGCGCGGCACAACCTCCTGCGGCTAATCGCGCCCGGGCGGTTTCACATCCCTCACCGGCACCGGGGACGCTTGATCCCGCGAACCCGCTGGGGCGCGCCTGATCGCATTGTCCCTAGCCCGGCAAGTGCATCAGCCCGACGCAAGCAGATCGCGCATCATCCGTTCGGATACCGGCTTTGTCAGAGCTGCCAGCCGGGACACCCCCTTCAATGCGCTGGGGGTCCGGGTTGCCTCACGCGTTGACATAAGAACGAGGCGGCATCCGGGGTGCAGGCTGTGCGCCATCTGCAACAGATCCCATCCGGACGCGCCGTCGTTCAGGTTGAGGTCGCTCAATACCAGATCCAGTTTGCGCTGCTGCTGGACCTGCACGGCGGCTTCGGCGAAGCTTGCGGCCCGAAGCGGGACATAGCCAAGCCGTTCCAGCGTGCTGGCTGCAGCGGCAAGGCTGGCCGGATCATCATCAACCACAAGCGCTGTTCCCGGAGACAGCGAGCGTGCGCAAGGGTTGGCCTCTTCCGTCAGGGGAGGGAAAGCCATGGTCACGGTTGTACCCCGATGCGGCTGCTCTGTCCGTGAAGCGATAGTGAGATGTCCGCCGGACTGGTGAACAAAGCCATCGACCATGGACAGCCCAAGCCCGGTCCCGTTGCCGTCATTGCGGTTGGTGAAAAAGGGCTCTGTTGCGCGCCGCAGCACCTCGGGTGGCATACCGCAGCCATTGTCCTGGAGGGACACATGCGCAGCTCCGTCTTCTCCGGTGGCAACGGAAATGCGGATGGTGCCAGGTCCGCTGATTGCCTGACCGGCATTGACGCAAAGATTCAGAACAGCGCTTTCGAGCTGTCCCGGGTCAACCCGTGCGAAGACAGCGGCCAAGGGCCGTTCGAATTCCAGGGAGACAGTATCGGGCAGGGCGATTTCCAGAAGGTCAGCCATACCGTCAATCAGCATCCCGATATCGGTCGCCTGCGGTTCCAGATGCTGTTTCCGCGCAAAGGCCAGCAGCCGTTCTGTCAGCGACACAGCCAGATCAACGGCCGACCTGATGCGGGCGCGAAAGTGCCGCGACTGGTCCGCGTCCGCGCTTTCCAGAAGGTGCAGGTTGCCGGAGATGCTCGACAGGATATTGCCGAAGTCATGTGCGACCTCACCGGTGACCTTGCCCAGTGTCTCGACCCGGCGGATCTCCTCCAGCCGTTCTTCGATGCGCTTGCGTTCGGTGGTCTCCGACAGGAGCCAGACCGCGCCGCCGTCTGGCAGCGGCGAGTGGCGCAGTTCCAGCACGTGGCCGCCGGCATCGGCGTATTCCTCGAACCCGCCGCGTTCGCCCGCGCTGGCCTGCCGGATGAAAGGGGAGCGGTCGATCAGGGCCTGCATGCCCGCTGCGGGGCTGCTGTCCTCCCGCGGCAGGCGCAGGAGGGTGCGCAAGTTGTCGTTCTCCGCTTCGATCCGCCCGCTGGCGGACGTGATGGCGACGCCATCCTTGATGTTTCGGAAAACACGCGAAAACAGGGCGTTCTGGCGGCGGATTTCTCCGGTGCGGCGGTCGAGTTTGCGGGCATTGTCACGAAAAACCTGAAAGGCTGCGAACAGTTGGCCGATCTCATCCTCGCCGGCGCGGGCACGGGGCAGGTCGCTGCGGTGGTCGCCGGCGGCAAGTCTGCGCATGGCGTCGGCAACCCGGCGCAGGTTGCGGGCGACATAGCGCGAAACGTAAAGCGCAGAGGTCACCGCGACCAGAAGGCTGATCAGCGTCAGCGCAAAGAAGGAATTCTTGGCAATCCCGAGATTGTTTGAGGTTTCGGCACGGGCCTGGCTGAGGCGGGCCTCTGCCTGCGCGACCTTTTCCTCGGCATAAGCGGTGATCCGGCCGGTCTCTTGCCGGATGCGGAAGAGGGCGTTTTCTGCGTCAAGCTGTGCTGCGATTTCGCGGTGCTTGAGCACAAACAGGCTGCCGCTGCGGATCAGGGCCTGTTGAATTTCATCGAAGGCGGTGCGGTGGACGGGCAGCAGACGCGGCTCGATCTGGTCGCGGGCGGCAGTATAGAGGCGGGTGTGCTCACCAAGCTCGATCAGGGCATTGGCCCGCGCGGCCCCGATGGCGCTGGCCGTCAGCTGCTGCAACCCGGCCCAGATCTCCCGCTCGGCCAGCGGCAGCGATGTGTCGCCTGCCAGCCGCCGGACCCGCTGATTAAGCCGCAGCATGTCGCGGCCGATGGCGGTCAGATCGGCCTTGCGCGCGGTTTGCGGCACCAGCGCGGCGGTCAGATCGTCAATGGCCAGCCGCAACCGCGCAAGCGGCAGGTCAAGGGCCTGATCGCTTGCAGCGTGCGCTTCGATGCTGCGGAGGTGGTCGCGGACGTTTTGCGCCTCCTGTTCCAGCTGAAACGGCGGAAAGAGCGCGTAGAGAAAGGGCGCCGATGTTGCCAGGCCGGCCGCGCGGCGGGACAGGTCGAGCGCGTCGGAGACCTCCGTCAGCGTGTCCTGGTGCAGAACGTTCATCCACAGCTCGGTCCGGTTCAGCACCCGCATACCGATGAGGCTGACCAGCAGGATCAGCCCGAACAGCACCGCAATGGCGGCGGACAGGCGGAAACGGACGCTGAGGCGGGAGAGCGCGGGCATCCGGGATCAGCCGGGCGACAGCTGAAACAGGTAACCCTGCGCGCGGCGGGTCTGCAGATGGACGGGTTTGGAGGGCACCGCTTCGATCTTGCGCCGCAAGCGCAGGATTAGCACGTCTATTGTGCGATCCACATAGCGCTGCATGTCGGATCCCAGCTCCTCCAGCAGTTCCGGACGCGGGATCACCCGGTTGGGGTTTCGGGCGAAATACTCCAGCAGCCGGTATTCAGCGTTGGTAAGCGGGATCTCCTCGCCGTCCTTATCCAAAAGGCGGCGGTACTGCACGTCCAGCCGCAGGTCTCCAAAGCCGATTTCCTGCCCCGGGGCAGCGCTTGGCCGGGTGGTTCCATGGCCATAGCGGCGCAGCACCGCGCGGATGCGCGCGACAAGCTCGCGCGGGTTGAACGGCTTGATCATGTAATCGTCAGCGCCGGTCTCCAGCCCGATGATCTTGTCGATCTCATCTCCGATGCCGGTGAGCATGACAATGGGGAGCTGATAGCGCTCGCGGATGTGAATGGCCAAGGTCAGACCGGATTCTCCGCGCAGGCGCAGGTCGATCAGCGCCAGATCCACCGGCGGCGGGTCGCCAAGGGCGTGAAACGCGGCGATACCCGCGCAGCAGACGGCGTCAAAGCCGCTCTCTTGCATCAGGGCGGAAAGCGTCTCGCGCACGTTCGGGTCATCGTCCACGATGGCGATGAGCGGCTGCGCTCTTCCTGCCTGCATGCAACCCTCCTCCTGCTACATCACGCGGCATCCTGCGTTGCGGCCTGACGGAGCGGCCGCTTTTCTTTCAGTGCCGCAAAACACTGCTTTGTTTAAGGGGAGGAGACAACGATTGTAACACTGTTAACATTAAACCGCTGCGTCGCGGGTTCCGTTAACAAAAACCTGGCTCGCTTTCCGCCAGCTGCCGTCTCTATCCTCAGCCTGCCAGCGCCGCAACAGACGGGAGCCAGTCCCGGGGCGGCGTTCAAAGGGAGGAAAACATGGTAGATATTTGGACCCGTGCCGCGGCGGCACTGGGCGTTCTGTCACTGAGCGCCGTGGCTGCAACCGCGGGCGAAGACTGCGCAGACCGTGGCGCGCTGGACGTTCTGTATTGCGATGCAAACGGTGACCTCGTTGCTGACACGCCCGCCGAACCGGCGAAGCTGAGCAACCCCGACACGCTGGTCTTTGCGTACACCCCGGTCGAGGACCCCGCCGTGTATGCAGACATCTGGGAGCCGTTCATCGCGCATCTGGAAGAGGTGACAGGCAAGGACGTGCAGTTCTTTGCGGTGCAGTCGAACTCTGCCGAGGTTGAGGCGATGCGCTCCGGCCGGTTGCATGTGGCGGGCTTCTCCACCGGGCCGACGCCGTTCGCAGTGAACCTCGCCGGGGCGGTGCCCTTTGCCATCATGGGCGCAGAAGACGGCCAGTTCGGCTATAAGCTGCAAGTCTTCACCCAAGCCGATTCCGATATCGAAAGCGTGAAGGACCTGGCCGGCCGCCGTGTGGCGCATACCTCGCCCACTTCGAACTCCGGCAACCAGGCGCCGCGGGCGCTGTTCCCCGATTTGGGCGTGGTGCCCGATCAGGACTACGAGGTGATCTATTCCGGCTCGCACGACCAGTCGATGCTGGGGGTGGTCGCGGGCGACTACGACGCGGCGCCGGTGGCGTCCGAAGTGGTGGACCGAATGGCGGAGCGCGGCCTTTACGACCCGGCCGACGTGCGCAAGATCTGGGAGAGCGATCCCTTCCCGACCACCTCCTTCACCGTCGCGCACAACCTGGACCCCGACTTGGCTGCGAAAATCAAGGAAGCCTTCTTCTCCTTCGAATTTGCGGGCACCAAGCTGGGTGAGGAGTTCGATGGCGTCAGCAAGTTCATTCCGATCACTTACAAGGATCAATGGGCGGTGATCCGGCAGATCCAGAAGTCCAACGGCGTCGAGTACACGCCGCAGGGCCTGGCAGGGAAATAGCCCCCCCTAACTTTAACGCCCGGCCGGGCAGCGCATCGGCCGGGCACACCTGTGGCCGCCTGCCGGCCGCCGCCCGAAGCAGCGCGGCACGGCCGCAGCTGAGCTATGCTTGAAAGTCCGCAATGCTGAAAATCTCCAAACTGACCAAGCGCTACGGATCGGGCGATCCGGTGCTGAAAGAACTGGACCTGACAGTCGAAGGCGATCAGCTCACGTCGGTCATCGGGTCTTCCGGTGCCGGCAAGAGCACGCTGCTGCGCTGCATCAACCGCCTGGTGGAGCCCACCTCGGGATCCATCGACCTCAACGGCACCGAGTTCACCACATTGAACCGCCGCAGCCTGCGCATCGCGCGCCGCCGGATCGGCATGGTTTTTCAGGGCTTTAACCTTATCGACCGGCTAACGGTGATGGAAAACGTCCAATCGGGGCGCCTGGGGTATATCTCCACCTGGGCGGCGCTGACCCGGCGCTACCCGCGCGAGGATATCCGCCACGCGTACGAGCTGATGGAGCGGGTCGGTATAGCGCATTACGCCAACAAGCGGGCGGATGAGCTGTCGGGCGGCGAACGCCAGCGGGTCGGCGTTGTGCGCGCGCTGATGCAGCGGCCGGAGATCCTGCTGGCGGATGAGCCGACGGCCTCTCTTGACCCCAAGACCTCAGAGCAGATCATGTCGCTGCTGCGTGATCTGGCATCGGAGCTGAAGCTGCCGGTCATCATCAACATTCACAACGTGACGGAAGCCAAGGAGTACAGCGACCGCATTGTCGGCATGCGCTACGGGCGGATCATCTTCGACGGCCTGCCTGCCGGGCTGGGCAAGGCTGAAATGGACGAGATCTATGCGGGCGTGCCGGCACAGGATCGGGCGCAGGCTGGGGCGGCGGCATGAGCACAGGCAAGGACACCTGGCGCAAACCGCCCTTCATAGCCAATCCGGCGCTACGCTATGGGCTTTATGCCGTTGCGGCTATTTACTTTGTTGTCACCTTGGCAACCCTGCCAATCGACTGGGAGCGGGTTTCCGACGGTCTGACCCGCGCGCAAAGGATCTTCAGCGGTGCTTTCCCGCCCAGTTTCGACAGGGCCGGGCTGCTCTTTGATGGCTTCATGGAAAGCCTGAAGATCGCCATTCTTGCTACCGCGGGGGGGATTGCCGTCTCGGTTCCGCTGGCATTTATGGCGGCGGGCAATATTTCTGTGAAACCCGTCTATCTGCTGGGCCGCGGCATCATCATCGTTGCGCGCAGTTTCCACCCGGTTATCGTGGCGATCATATTTGTGAAAGCGGTGGGCTTCGGCCCCTTTGCGGGCGCCTTGACACTGCTGGTCTATTCCATCGGCTTCGTCGCCAAGCTGCTTGCGGAGCGGATTGAGGAAATCGACTTTGGACAGGTGGAAGCCATGCGCGCGGCCGGGGCGGGGTTCATTGCGACGCTGGCTTATGCGGTGCTGCCGCAGATCATGCCGCGCCTTGTGGGGCTGGGGATCTATCAACTGGACAGCAATCTGCGGGCCTCTGCCGTGGTCGGCATCGTCGGGGCGGGCGGTATCGGCGCGACACTGGCCAATGCCTTTGGCAGATATGACTACGACTTCGCGCTTGCCATCACCATGGTCATCGTCGGTGTGATCCTCGTATCCGAGGCGGTGAGCGGATTTGTCAGGAAGCGGATCGCATGATGAGCAGAGAAACCTTGCACGGCGCACAGGATCACTGGTCGCGTTTCACTCTGCGCCAGCGTCTGCTGCGGTATGGCGGGCTGGCCCTGACGCTTCTGGTTGTCGGCTGGGCGCTGCGCAGTATCGACGTGATCTGGGCCTGGGTCTGGGACGCCCCGTCGCAGATGGCAGACCTGTTCGGCCGCATGATGCCGCCGGACCCCCGCAACCTGCCGACGATCCTGGAGGCGATCTGGCAAACGGTGAACATCGCCTCGCTGGCGACGATGATCGCGGTCGTGGTGTCCCTGCCGGTTGCCTATATCGCGGCGCAGAACACCACCCCGAACAGGGCGGCTCTGTGGGCCGGGCGGTTCATCCTGGTGTCTTCACGGTCGGTGAACACCATTATCTGGGCGCTTCTTTTCGTGGCCATCTTCGGGCCCGGCATCGTGGCGGGGATCGCAGCAATCATGTTCCGCTCCATCGGTTTTCTTGGAAAACTTCTGGGCGAGGCGATTGAGGAGATCGACCGCAAGCCTGTGGAGGCGCTGGAGGCCGTCGGCGCGTCGCAGTTCAAAATCGTTCTCTACGCCATCGTGCCGCAGGTAATGCCCGCCTTTTTCGCGGTCGCCATTCTGCGCTGGGACATTAACCTTCGGGAATCCACGGTGCTGGGCCTTGTGGGGGCTGGCGGCATCGGGATGATCCTGCAAGGCGCGATCGACACCTTCAATTGGCCCGAGGTCTCCATGGTGCTGCTGACGATCCTTGCGCTGGTGGTCTTTGGGGAAGTGGTGTCTACCTATCTGCGCAAAAAGATTCTTTGACCGTACCGGGCGGCAAACAAACACCCAGGCCGCTATACCTTAACGTTCTGGTATCCTATGCATTGCGAGCAAACGGAGGGAGAGGGCGCGGGGGGCGCGCGTGTGCCTGTCCGGGGCTAGCAGGATGATTGAAGGGAAAAGAGCTACGATGATCGGCACGGATTGGGCGTTTGACAGGTACGAAAGCGTGCGGGCGGCCCTGCCGCAGGCAGTGTTTCCGCCGGTTTCAAAGTCCGGCCATGACTTGGGTGATACGTCCGCGGATTATGACGCCTATATCCTTGACGCCTTTGGCGTGCTGAACCGTGGCGAAACCGCGATCAGCGGTGCCGTGGAGCGCATGGCCGCCCTTCGCGCCATGGGGAAACAGCTGATCGTCCTGACCAATGCAGCCAGCTACACCCGTGCAGGTGTGTTGGCCAAGTATCGCAGGCTCGGGTTTGATTTTTCTCCGTCCGAGGTGGTGTCCAGCCGCGATGTGGCCTTTGCTGCGCTGCCAAAGCTGCCGCAGGGCAAAGTGTGGGCCGCGGCGGCGGCGGAAGGCGATGATTTCAGCGACGCGCCCGACGCGGTCCGGATCGCACAGCTCGCTGAAAACCCTGATCTGTTGCGCACTGCCGGCGGGTTTTTGCTATTGTCCTCGGCGCGCTGGAGCGAAGAAGACACTGCGGCCGTGACACGCGCGCTGCTGGCAGACCCAAGGCCGCTTGTTGCTGCCAACCCGGACCTTGTGGCGCCGCGCGAAAGCGGGTTGTCGGTCGAGCCGGGGCTGATCGCGCATGAGATCGCCGGGCGCACCGGCGGGCGGGCAATGTTCTTCGGCAAGCCCTTCGACAACGCCTTCGAGACCGCCCTGGCCCGGCTGGAAGGCATTCCGCGGCACCGGATCGCGATGGTGGGGGACACGCTGCATACAGATGTGCTGGGCGGGGCCGCCGCAGGCATCGGCACAATTCTCATCAGTGAGCACGGGCTGTTCCGGGGGCATGATGTGGCGCCGTACATCGCCAGAAGCGCGATCCGGCCTGACTGGATTGTCGCCACGACGTAGGTCCCTCATCCGCTGGCGGCTTCGCCGCGCAGCCCGATCCGGTAATCAGGTTCGTTTGCGGGACGCTAGAACTCCGGACTCCTGTATGATCTCAGAGACCTGGTGCTCCTTGCGGTAGGCCATGACATGAACGCCGGACACGCCGGCGATCTCGCGCATCTGCTGGATAAGCTCCACACAGATTTTCTTGCCTTCTTGTCCGGGCTTATCGGCCTTCTCCATCCGGTCGATGACTGCATCCGGAATATGGATCCCCGGCACGTTCGAGCGCATCCAGCGCGCCGCCCGCGCTGACGCCAGCGGGCCGACGCCGGCCAGGATGAAGACTTTCTTGTCCAAGCCCATATCCCGGACCCGGGCCATGAACTTTTCGAACAGGGGCACGTCGTAGATATAGTTGGTCTGGATGTACTCGGCCCCGGCCTCGACCTTTTTGGCCAGCCGCTCCGGGCGCCATTCATAGGGCGGGATGCAGGGGTTTTCAGCCGCCCCCAGAAACAGCAGCGGCGGATTGGTTATGGTGCGCCCGGAGAGGAACTTCCGCTCATCCCGCATGGTCCGGATGGTGCGCAGCAGCGACAGGGAATCGAAATCGAACACCGGCTTGGCGCCCGGCTGGTCCCCCACGCCGACACCATCACCCGTCAGGCACAGAACGTTGCTGACCCCCATGGCGGCAGCACCCAGCACGTCCCCCTGAATGGCGATCCGGTTCCGGTCCCGGCAGGAGATCTGGTAGACAGGGGAATACCCCGCCCGGGTCAGCAGCGCGCTGATCCCGATGGAGGACATATGGCAGTTCGCGCCCGAGGCATCCGTGGCATTGATGGCGTCGGCAACCTCCCCAAGAGGGCGCGCGGCGTCATAGACATCCGCAGGGTCAGCGCTGTCCGGCGGGTTCAGCTCCGCCGTGATGGCAAAGCGGCCGGAGCGCAGCACCCGTTCCAGCCGGCTGTGCGAGACATGGCCTTCGGGCGGCGGTGAATAGGGCTGGGGCAAACTGTGGTCCATCATTTCGCCCCTTTCTGAGCTTGTGCGGGCTCCTCCGCCAGCGGCGCAGCGGAGGGTTCATTCTTGCGGGCGCCGGGAAAGGCGTCGGCAATAGCGGTGCGGCGTTTTTCCCGGGCTTCACGCAGATGGGCTGCCTTTTCGCGGCTCACCCGCAGCCACGACGAAGACCCTTCGAGGTTGCGTTCCACCGGCGGCAGCACGGTTGCAATCTGCGCGCCGCCCTTCATCCGCGACGCGCCGTCCCAGGCCAGCACCCATACGCATTTCATTTCCGGTTTCACCTCACAATACCCGCCTGTCCGCACCCCGCCGCACGGTCCGTTGCGCAGCTGCTTGGGGCAGTTCATCGGGCAGGACATGCCGGTCGAGGACAGCACGCACTGCCCGCACATCTTGCAATCGAACAGCACGGTCTTGACGCATTTCTCGACAAAGGCGACAGGACGCTCGACCCGGTCATAGCCGATTTTTCTCAGGACCGGATCCAGGGCGATCATGACCTGTTCCACCCGCTTGTATATCCACTCAAAACTGCGGGAGTGGCGAATGGCGAACAGGCGAATCCGGTACATTGAGTTTCCCTTTCTCCAGGCACTTACAACGTCTTGTCCATTTGCGAAGGCTGCACTGGTATTGAAATAGTCTTTGCGCCCCCGGCCTTCATGTTTTGTCCTGTATCCGGACCGGCGATACCCGCCGGATGTTTCCGCTCCGGACCGCGGCTGCGGATTGGACCAAGCCTTAGCCTGCGGCCGCATTAGAAAGGCTCGAATAATTGTTAGTGCATGACGGGTCTTCGGTCCATCAGGACGATGGATCAGGCTGCACCTGCTTGTCGCGGCAAGCGCATTCTATTGCGGCCGTTCCTTACACCCCTTTGCGGCCTGTGCCTTAGAGCAGCAGTGTTTCCTGACGATAGGCGCAGGCCAGTGCGGCAGCGCTGGATCATCCCTCCGTTGACATGAATGTTGATTCATGTTTCATATTTGGCAGGGAAAAATCAGGGAGGAGCCCTCATGCTGCGCTTGTTTGCGTTGACGGTTGCTGGTGCGTTGATGTCGTCTGCAGCCTCTGCCGAAATCCGGATTGCCCATGTTTATGGCAAAACCGGCCCGTTTGAGGCTTATGCGGCCCAGTCGCATATTGGCCTGCAGCTGGGGCTGGAATATGCCACCGGCGGCACGATGGAGATCAACGGCGAGAAGATCGTTGTGATCGAGAAGGACACGCAGCTGAAGCCCGATATCGGCCGTGCCCAGCTGGAAGAAGCTTTCGGCGATGATGACGCGCATATCGCTGTTGGCCCCGTAAGTTCCGGCGTGGCTTTGGCCATGCTGCCGGTTGCCGAGGAGTATGAGCGCATTCTGATCGTCGAACCTGCGGTTGCGGATTCGATCACCGGCGCGAACTGGAACCCATACATCTTCCGCACTGGCCGCAACTCATCGCAGGACGCAATCGCAAATGCGGTGGCGCTGGGCGGGGAGGGCGTGACCATTGCGACCTTGGCGCAGGACTATGCCTTCGGCCGCGATGGCGTGGCGGCCTTCAAGGAAGCGCTGGAAGCGACCGGGGCCTCAATCGCCCACGAGGAGTATGTGCCGACCGACACCACCGATTTCACGGCGGCGGCTGAGCGTATTTTCACCAGGATGGGCGAGGTTGAGGGAGAGAAGAAGCTCTTCATCATCTGGGCCGGCGGCGGAAACCCGATGGGCAAGATCAACGCCATGGAGCCCGAGCGCTTCGGCATCGAGATCGCGACCGGCGGCAACATTCTGGCCGCGCTGAAGGCATACAAAGAACTGCCGGGCATGGAAGGGGCGACCTACTACTACTACGAGATCCCTCAGAACCCGGTGAACGAATGGCTGGTGAAAACCCATTTCGAGCGGTTTGACAGCCCGCCGGACTTCTTCACTGCCGGCGGAATGGCGTCCGGGCTTGCGATTGTCGAAGCGATCAAGAAGGCCGGCGGCGCAGAGGACACCGAGGCGCTGATCAAAGCAATGGAGGGTATGTCCTGGGAAACCCCGAAAGGCACCATGCAGTTCCGGGCCGAGGATCATCAGGCCATGCAGCCCATGTATCACTTCCGCACCGAGGTCCAGGACGGCAAGGACTATGGCGTGCCGGTGCTCGTGCGTGAGATCGGCATGGACGAAATGAACATCCCGATCCGCAACCAGTAAGCCGCGGGATGCTTCCCGCCCATACTCCGGGGCGGCCGCTGCGGCCGTCCCCGGGGCAGGGATAGAAAACAATGACCCAGACACTTCTCGAAACGGACGCGCTTACCGTGCGGTTTGGCGGCCACGTGGCGGTCGACGCGGTGTCCTGCAGCTTTCGCGCGGGCGAGCTGACCGCCATCGTCGGGCCGAATGGCGCAGGGAAGACCACCTATTTCAACCTGATTTCGGGCCAGATCCCGGCCGGTTCCGGCACCGTGAGGCTGATGGGCGAGGATATCACCCGCCTGGGCGTGGCCGGCCGCTGCCGCCGCGGGCTGGGGCGGGCGTTTCAGCTCACCAATCTGTTTCCCAGCCTGACAGTTTTCGAAAACGTGCGCCTGGTGATCCAGTCGCGCCAGCACAAGGGGTTCGGGCTGTTCTCGATGGCGGACAGCCACACGGAACTGACCGTGGCGGCAATGGCCATTCTTGAGCGGGTGCGGCTGGACACACAGAAAGACCAGCTCGTGTCAGAGCTGCCGCACGGCGATCAGCGCAAGCTGGAAGTGGCGCTGCTGATCGGGCTGGACCCGGCGGTTTACATGTTTGACGAGCCAACGGCGGGGATGAGCGTTGATGAAGCGCCGGTGATTTTGGATCTGATTGCGGAAATCAAGGCAGACCGGGAGCGCACGGTTCTGCTGGTTGAGCACAAGCTGGATGTGATCCGCAGCCTCGCCGACCGCATCATCGTTTTGCACAATGGCGCGCTGGCTGCCGATGGCCCGCCTGCCGAAGTCATGGCGTCTGCCGTGGTGCAGGAAGCCTATATGGGCAAGGAGCTGGATCATGTCTGACCCGATCCTGTCGCTGCAGGCGGTGCATACCGACATCGCGCAGTATCATATCCTCCAAGGGGTGGACCTTGAGGTGCCGCGTGGCCAGGTGACCATGCTGCTGGGCCGGAACGGCGTTGGAAAAACCACGACGCTGAAGACCATCATGGGCCAGTGGACCGCCAAATCGGGCAAAATTCTGTACGACGGCCAGGATATCACCCGCTTCCCCGTATCGGCGCGCGCAAGGGGCGGGATCGGCTTTGTGCCCGAAGACATGGGTATTTTCAGCGATCTGACGGTGGAGGAGAACATGGTGCTGGGCTGCACCTCCGGACCGCTGGAGGGCGCGCGCAAGGACTGGCTTCTGGGGGCATTTCCGGCTTTGGGCACTTTCTGGACCAGCGAGGCGGGCAACCTGTCAGGCGGGCAGAAGCAAATGCTGTCGATTGCCCGCGCGATGGCCGAAGACCGGCAGCTTTACCTGATTGACGAGCCGACCAAGGGGCTTGCGCCAGCGATCGTCTCGACCATGGCCCAGGCGCTGCGGGAATTGAAAGGGCAGGGAGCCTCGATTTTGCTGGTGGAGCAGAATTTTTCGGTCGCCAGGGCGCTGGGCGATAGCGCCGCGGTCATGGATGACGGACGGGTGATCTGGAGTGGAGCAATGTCGGAGCTGGCCGGAAACAAGGACCTTCAGGAACGCCTGATGGGTCTCAGCATGGAGGCGCACTGAGATGACCGCTGCCCCCGATCACAGACCCACCTTCGCCAGTATCAGCCTGGCAGAACGGCTGGATGCGGCATTGCCTGTTCTGCTGATCCCCTTGCTTGTCCTGCTCGGGTTTTTCGCCATTGGCGCGCCCTCGTCCTGGTTGACGCTGACTGTGTCGGGCCTGGCCATGGGGATGATGATCTTCATCATGGCTTCGGGGCTGACACTGGTCTTTGGCCTGATGGATGTGATCAACTTCGGTCACGGGGCCTTTGTTTCGGTCGGCGCCTTTGTCGGGGTTTCCGTGCTCATTGCGCTGGGCGAGTGGACCGGGGCGGCATCGCTGCTTTTGAACATGTCCGCTGTCTTCCTGGCCGTCGGTGCCGCGATGACCGTGACTGGCGCCTTGGGCTGGGGATTTGAACGGATCATCGTCAAGCCGGTTTACGGCGCGCACCTGAAGCAGATCCTGGTGACGGTTGGCGGGCTGATTGTGATCGAGCAGCTGATCCACGTGGTCTGGGGCCCGGACGAGATCTTCTTCAACCGTCCCGAAACCCTGAAGGGGGCTGTCACCTTTGCCGGGGCTGCGATGGAGAAATACCGCTTGCTGGCCGTGGCGGTCGGGCTGGCCCTGTTCATTGCCATGCGCATGGTTCTGCGCCGCACCAAGATCGGCCTGATTGTGCGGGCCGGGGTGGAGAACGGGCCCATGGTCGAAGCGCTCGGCTACAGGCTGCGTCTGGTCTTTGTCGGCGTGTTCATCGCCGGATCGGCCCTGGCCGGGCTGGGCGGCGTGATGTGGGGCCTCTATCAGGAGGTCATCACCGCCGGGATGGGCGAAAAGATGATGGTTCTGGTCTTCATCGTCGCCATCATTGGCGGGCTGGGGTCGGTCGAAGGGGCCTTTATCGGGGCGCTTCTGGTCGGGCTGATGCAGAACTACGTGGCCTTTCTGGAACCGAAGCTGGCGCTGGTGTCGAACATCGCGCTGATGACCGCAATCCTGATGTGGCGGCCGCAAGGCATGCTGCCTGTCGTGAAGGCGAAATAAGATGATCGTCAAACTCCTCTCCGGCGACAAGCCGCGCTCCGCGGTTCTGACCGCAGTGCTGCTGGTAATCCTGATCTGTCTGGCCGGTGCGCCGTTCATCTTTGACGGCGTGCGCCCGCTGGATACCGCCGCGCGGATCTGCATCTTCATCCTGCTGGTGGCGAGCTATGATCTGCTGCTGGGCTACGGGGGGATCGTCAGCTTTGCCCACACGATGTTCTTTGGCCTCGGCGCCTATGGTGTCGCGCTTGCATCCACACACATGGGGCGCGGATTTGATGCGCTATTGGCCGGATCGCTGGCGGGTGCCGCGGCGGCAGTTGTCCTGGCGCTGCTGATCGGCTTGTTCAGCCTGCGGGTGCGTGCGATCTTCTTTGCCATGATCACGCTGGCTGTGGCGTCGGCTGTCGCGGTTCTTGTGTCGCAATTCTCGGGCATCACCGGCGGCGAGGATGGTTTGACCTACAATATCCCGCGCGTTCTGACCTCAGCCAACCGCATGGGTGAATTTCTAGGCACACGCATCACCGGCAAGACCTTGAACTATTATCTGGTGTTTTTTGCCTCGCTTCTCCTGTTCCTGCTGCTGCTGCGCATCGTGAATTCACCGTTCGGCCGCGTGCTGCAGGCGATCCGCGAAAATGATTTCCGGGCCGAGGCGATCGGTTACCGCGTGGTGTGGTACCGCACGGTTGCCACCTGCCTTTCGGCGGCGGCGGCGGCGATGGCGGGCAGCCTTTTTGCCATCTGGCTGCGCTATGTCGGGCCGGATACCACGCTCAGCTTCGAGATCATGCTCGACATCCTCCTGATGGTGGTGATTGGCGGCATGGGGACGATGTATGGCGCTGTGATCGGGGCGGCGCTGTTTATTCTGGCGCAGACGTATCTGCAAAATCTGATGGGCAGCGCGTCTGAGGCTACCGCCGGCCTGCCGTTGATCCCTGATCTGCTGAACCCTGACCGCTGGCTGATGTGGCTGGGCATCCTGTTCATCCTCAGCGTCTATTTCTTCCCCTCTGGCATTGTCGGCCGGCTGCGCGAACGGCGCGTATCATGACGATTCCCGTTCTATTTCTCCACGGCTGGGCGATGAACGGAGCAATGTTCAACGACACGGCAGAGCGGCTGGGGGCAGAGTTCGAATGCTACGCCCCCGATCTGCCGGGGCATGGCGGCCGGCTGGCGGACGAAGCCAGTCTCGACGCCTGCGCGGCCCTTGCAAAGCGGTGGATCGACAGCCTGGACCGGCCCATTCTGGCCGGCTGGTCGATGGGGGCAGGGGCCGCGTGGCGTTATGCGGCGAAGCACGGAAACGCTGGCCTGCGCGGGCTGGTCACCATCGACATGAGCCCCCGGATGCTTCCGGATGAGGACTGGGATCTGGGCCTGATCGGGCAAAGCGCAGAAGCCATTCTGGCGACCTCTGACAAAATCGTGCCCCAGTGGACCCGCATGGCCAGCAGTATTGCGCGCAACATGTATGCGCTCTCCAGCGCCCCGGTCCCAAGCCGCGAGGACATAATTGACCAGCTGCTGGCGCAAGACCCCGCCCGCCTGCGCCCGCTGTGGGACGATCTGGTCGCGATGGATGAACGTGAAACGATTGCAAAAATCGCTGTCCCCTACCTTGTCTGCACGGGCGCGCGCAGCAGGCTTTACAGCCAGGATGCAGCGCACTGGATCGCGTCGCAGGCCCGGCGGGCGAGGGTGGAGAGTTTCGCGTTCTCGGGACACTCGCCCCATCTGGAAGAGCCTGAGGCCTTTTGCGATGCCATCCGGCGCTTTGTTGCTGCAGAAGGGCTATCGACCCCAAATCAAGACCAAGAAGTGACCTGATGACCAAGCCTGCAACTGCGAAGCCAAAAACCAAACGCGGGAAGGAGCGCCGGGCCAAAATCCTGGCTGCCGCCGAACAGGTGATCGGCCAAAAGGGCTTTGCCGCCGCCTCCATCGCGGACATTACCCGTGCCGCCGGCACCGCGCTGGGCACTTTCTACATCTATTTCTCGGGCAAGGATGAAGTTTTTCGCGAACTGGTTCAGGACATGGGCCACGCCACCCGGTCCCAGGCCGCGGAGCGGATCGCCGGGGCTGCAAACCGGCTGGAGGCTGAGCGCGCAGGTTTGGAAGCCTATCTGACCGTGGTGCGCGACCGCCCCTTGCAGTACCGCATTGTCGAGGAGGCCCGCTTTGTCGACCCGGAGGCCTACCGCGAGTATTACACTGAGTTCGGCAAGGCTTATGCGGATCAGCTGGATCAAGCAGCCGGCAGGGGAGAAATTTCGCCGGGCGACGCCGAGGTGCGCGCCTGGGCCCTGATGGGGATCGCCAAGACCCTGGGCGAGCGGTTTGTTCTTTGGGAAGACGAGGCCGACATCGAACGGGTTGTTGCCGAGGCCCACGAATTCATTTGCAACGGATTGGCGCCATGAGCGGATTAGTCTTCAGCGACCAAATAGACCTGGCAGGCGGGGAGCCTTGCTTCCGCATCACGATGAAGGCTCCGCGCGCAAATGCGCTGGAGCCCGGTTTGTTGCGGGACTTGCACCAAGCCTTTGATGCGCTGGAGCAGTCGGGCGCCCGGAAAGCACTGATCCTCGGCGGGCGCAATTTTTCAACCGGGGGAGATGTCAGCCGGTTTCATGAGGCGGCACGAAACGGCCGGGCGGAGCAATACGCCGAAGCGGTGGTCCCGGCGCTGCAGGACCTGGTCATGCGGATGATCACAATGCCCGTGGTGATTGCGTCCGCGGTGCGCGGGGCCGCGACCGGCGGGTCGGCAGGCATCTTTTTTGCGTCCGGCATTGCTGCCGCTGAACCGGGCGCCTTTGTGCAACCCTACTACGGCGTCATGGGATTTGCGCCGGACGGCGGGTGGACAGCGCTCCTGCCAGAGTTGATCGGCGCCGGGCCGGCCCAAGGCTGGCTGATGGCAAACTGCCGCCACGGCGCAGGCGAATTGCAGCGCCTCGGGCTGGTTCAGGCAGTTGATGCCGATCCGGAGGCCAGGGCGGCAGAGCTGCTGTGCAGCATCGACACGGGATCTGCCCTGGCAGCTAAGTCGCTGGTCTGGAACAGCGAACGGCTGGCCCGTGTCCGCGCGGGGCTGGACGCGGAAACCGCCGCATTCCGCACATTGATCGGGCGGCAGGGCACCCAGTCGCGGATGGCAAAGTTCCTTCAATCAACCGGATAGATGCGATGTTCGACGTGACCCCGGATATGGCCGCAAAACGGGCGGCATTAACCCCCGATGCTTTGGCTTTTCACGACACCTCCACCGGTCAGGACTGGAGTTTCTCCCGGATCAATGATGCGGCAAACGCAGTTGCAGCGGGGTTGAAGGCGCAAGGCCTGGCAGAAGGCGACCGTGCCGCTATCATCTGCCAGAACAGGGTGGAGTTTTTCATTGCCTTGTTTGCCTGCCAAAAGACCGGGATCATCCTGTGCCCGCTGAACTGGCGCCAGCCAGCACCTGAGCTGGTGGAAACCCTGGACCAGGTAGGCATCTCTCTGCTGCTGACAGACACGGAGTTTCAGGCCACGGCCCGCGAAGCCGCGGCAGGCGCAGGCGCACCGGTTCTGACAATCGAGGAAGATCTTGCCGGCTGGATCAGGGACGGCGGCCCCGCCGTTAAGGCTCCGGTGCCTGCCGAACGGCCCTGGTATCTGCTGTTCACCTCCGGCACCACTGGCTTGCCCAAGGCGGTCATCCAAACGGCACGCATGGCCTGGGCCAATGCGGTGAACATCGGGCAGGCCATAGATATTGCATCTACTGACCGCGCCGCGTGCTTTCTGCCGCTGTTTCACACCGCGGGCATCAATCTATACACCTTGCCGGTGTTCCTGACCGGCGGCAGCTCAACCATTCTGCCGAAATTCGAGCCGGAAACCGTGCGGAGCCTTTTGGCGTCCGGGCGGATCAATCAGTTCTTCGGCGTGCCGGCGGTTTATCAGGCGCTGTCGCTGCTGCCAGGCATCGGAGACCTGGATTGGACCCCGATCCGCTGCGGCTGCGGCGGGGCACCGCTGCCCGAACCCTTGATCCGCTTCTTTGCCGCTGAGGGCGCCAATGTGCTGAACGGCATGGGGATGACCGAAACCGGCCCGACCGTTTTCCTGATGGATCCGGCCCATGCGGCAGAGAAGATCGGATCGGTGGGAAAGCCGCAAAGCCTTGTCGACGTGCGGCTGGCCGGAGTGGCGGATGATACCGAAGGAGCGGGCGAGCTGCAGCTTCGCGGTCCGGGCGTCACGCCGGGATATTTCGGCAATCCCGAAGCAACGGCCAAGACCCTTACCGAGGATGGCTGGCTGGCCACTGGTGATGTCGCCCGGCGGGACGCGGACGGCTATTATTACATCGTCGACCGCATCAAGGACATGTTCATTTCAGGCGGCGAAAACGTGTACCCGGCGGAGGTGGAGCGGGTGCTGAACGCCCATCCCGCTATTCTGGAAGCTGCGGTTGTGGGGGTTCCCGACGCCAAGTGGGGCGAAGCGGGCGCGGCCTTTGTGGTGCTGCGCCCTGGCCAGACCGTCAGCCCCGAAACATTGCGCCCGTGGTGCCGGGAACGGCTGGCCGGTTACAAGGTGCCCGCGCATGTGCGGATTGTCGAAGACTTCCCCCGCACGGCTGCTGGCAAAGTATGCAAACCCAAGCTGCGCGAGGAGTTTTCCGATGATTAACCTGGAGGAGCGCTGGACCCCAACGCAGGCAGATTTCGATGCCTTCGCCAAAGTGTCAGGCGATGACAATGCGATCCATGTTGATCCGGAGTTTTGCGCCGAAACGGCCTTTGGCCGGACGGTAAGCCACGGGATGCTGATCTATGCCAGGCTTTGGGGAATGCTGAAGCGCTATGACGCCGGGCTGTCTCAGGTCAGCCAGAGCCTGATGTTCCCGAACCCGGCCTTTGCAGGTGAAGAACTCAGGTTACAGATCACCGAAGAGGCCCATGGCCTGGTGAGGATGCTGGTCACACGGGTGGCGGATGGCGCGGAATGCCTGACCGGAGAGGCAGAGATCACATGCTGAGAACAGGGCAGACGGCGCGGATAACGCGCAGCTACACCCGGGAAGATCTGGCGGCCTATGCGGCATTGAGCGGCGCCAGCGCCGACAGTGTGCCGGAACCGCTGATCGCGGCCTTGTTCTCCTATCTATTGGGGGTGGAAGTGCCGGGATCTGGCACCAATTATCTGAAGCAGGATCTGGCCTTCAAAGCGCCCGCACCTCTGGATACTGCACTAGAGGCCAAAGTGGAAATCACCCGGCTGCGGCCGGAAAAGCATCTTGTGGATCTTTGGGCCAGCTGCACTGCGCCGGACGGCACGGTGATCTGTGAAGGCCGCAGCTTGGTAAAGGCCAAAGACGTTCCGGGCGCCTTCTCCGCCTGAGTGACAGAGGACCGGTCCGGTCCGGGCTGTTCGGGCCGGGCACTGTTTTTTGATTCCGAGCGGCCTGGAGCGGTGCTCTGGGCAATTTCCGCCTCTCTCAATGGAGGCTGCTACCTGCGTCACGCCAACTCGTCCGTCCGGGCACTCATGCGGCTGATGGTCTGGATGCGGGCTGGCGCGAAGCACGCGGCGGGCGTTTCAGACCGGTTCCGCCCGCTCCTGCCAAAGGCAGACATTGGGGACCGGCCATGGCAGAGAGCGTCCAGGGGAAGATGCAGCCGTTGCAGTGGAACAGCGGCAGGGCCCAGAGATAGACCGCGTGTTTCCGCATCGCAGTGGCCGGCGTGTTGCCCTGCGCTAGCAGAAAGGCGCCGCGGTGGTGCGAGACCAGGCCTTGGGGCCGCCGGTGGTGCCGGAGGTGCAGCTGATCGAGATCGCATCCCGTTCGTCCCCGGGGCATTGCCTTACGCACTCCGGATTGCCGCGGGTCAGGAATACCTCATAACCGGCGGCCTCGGCATCAGTGCGCGGGCCGGCGTATTCCGGGTCGTTGTACTGGATCAGCACGTGTGACTCGGCGGCAAGCGACGGCGCCTCCTGCATCAGCGGCATGAACGCGCGGCCGGCGATCACCAGCGTGAGCATCGCGTGGCCGAGCTGGAATGCGATCACTGCCGCATCGGAGAACCTCGCCGGGGCCGGTTTAACATCGGCTTTCGTGGCCTTTCCCGGTGCAACCCGGCGGAGAATTCCTGTTGAGCGGAATGGGGGCATTCAGGCACTTGCATGCCGAAGTTTGCAACCCGGGATCTGCTAAAGGCGGGCGGGTGAACCGGAAATCCGCGGTCGGAGCGGCAACCGGTTTTTATCCAATACCATCGAAAACCACGGTCTTTCAGCGCCATTTCAACGGCTTGAAGCCGATAAAGCGTTTTGTGAGAAAAAGAGAAATTTCGCCTTGCATCCCGCACGCTTGCGCAGATATACGGGTCAGCGGAGACGTGGCCGAGTGGTCGAAGGCGCTCCCCTGCTAAGGGAGTAGGCGGGAAACCGTCTCGTGGGTTCGAATCCCATCGTCTCCGCCATTTTCCCGGTTCAGCGGGGCCGAAGACGCGGAAAATCTCAAGATTTCCGTAGGTTCTTAACCGGGCATCCAACATTTAGTGCCAAACCACTCTCGGGAGATGTGGGGCAAAATGTGGGATGGAAAAATGGACGGTTCTTCTGTCAATGATGATCGTGGTGGCAAGCAGCCTGGGCCGCATGTCGAAAAGAGGCTGAACGCGGCTTTCGTGAAGAAGGCCCCGCCCGGACGACACACGGACGGCGGCGGCTTGTATCTACAAGTTGATGAATCTGGTGCCCGACGCTGGATTCTCCGTGTCGTCGTGCATGGCAAGCGGCGCGACTTCGGCCTCGGCTCGGCAAATGTGATCTCCTTGGCAGATGCCCGGGACAAATCCTTTGAGATGCGCCGTCTGATTGCGGCGGGCGGCAACCCGAAGGTGCGCAAGCGCGAGGACGAAGGCCGCGCGACAACCTTCGCCGAACTGGCGAAGCAGGTCCACCACCGCAAGTTCAAAGACAACAAGAACAACGGCAAGCACATTGCCCAGTGGATCAACACGCTCGAAACCTATGCCTTCCCGACCATCGGCGATCTGGCGGTCGAAGATGTGAATCAGGACGACATCGAGCGCGTGATTGATCCAATCTGGACCACGAAGCCCGAGACCGCCCGCCGGGTTCTGCAACGGATCAAGACGGTGTTCGATCACGCCTGCGGTCGGGGCCTGCGCACACGCGGCAATCCGACAACCGGGATGCGCGGGCTGATGCGCAAGCAAGACGATCAGGTCAAGCACTTCACGGCAATCGAGTTCATGCAGATCGACCGGCTTTTCCATGCGCTCAAAGACTCAAAGGATGTCGGCGCGCTTGCCCTTCTCTTCACGCTCTTCACCGCGTCGCGGTCTGGTCCCGTTCGCGCGGCGGTCTGGTCGGAGATCGACCCTGGTCTGGAAACCTGGACGATCCCGGCGGCGAAAATGAAGACGAAAAAGGAGTTCGTCGTTCCCCTCTCCATGCCCGCAAGAGATGTCCTGTTGCGCGCGAAAGAGCGTAGGACCGGTGCCAGCGATCTTATCTTCCCTTCGCCGTCGAAGCCGAAGAACATGATCAGCGAAAACACCATGCGCAAACTGTTGCAGACGATCTTCGAGGGTGCGACCGTGCATGGGCTTCGATCCACCTTCCGAACCTGGGTCACGGAAATCATCCGCGTGGATCAGGATGTCGCGGAACTTTGTCTGGCCCATGCGGTCGGCGGCAAGGTCGAGCGGGCATACAACCGCCCGGAACTCATCGACCAGCGGCTGATGATGTTGGAGAAGTGGGGCCTTTGGGCGACCGGCGATCTTGCGCCCTTCTCGAATGGAACGGATGTAGATGCCTATATCCGGGGGAAATGGATCGAGCCCATTTGAAATATGAACGAGGGGCGGCGGCTCACGCAGGCGCCGTCGCAACTCAAAAGGCGGGATGTTTTCGATTATTTTTGTTGCGATTTGAGGGCATTACCCACTATCGCAACCCGTTCGAAGCGGGGAAACATAGACATCTCCACAATTTCGACGAATGCTTCCTGCGCGGCTCGGTATCCCGTAGCCACCAGAACGCCCTTTCCAATGAGGTCGTCCTCATGACTCGAAATCAAGTTCTTTAACGCGGTGCCGCGACGTGAAAGTGGGACAATGAACTCGGGGACCATTTCGCGCATTTCGAGATCAATCAGTAGGTCGGAGTAGTTTGCATGAACCAAGTTTTGACTCACAAGAAAACGTATATAGTCTTCAAGGAAGTCATATTCAGAGTGCCCGGCCCCAACCCCAAATGGCGAGTTCGCCATAGCAAGTTTATGATCGGCAATTTTTAGTGCAAGATCCATACCAAAATACAGACTTCGACAGATATTTGTCATTCCCAGGCAAAATAGATCGAAGAATGACATGTCAAAAGCAGCGTTTCCGGTGTTTCGGGTCAGCATGTAGGCGAGAAGATCAGGAATTTCCTTCACATACTCGGTCTGCGTCAAACCGGCGTTCTTGAACAGGTCCTCGACCGAGGCAGTCATGAAGTTGTTAAATTTAGGAATGACGATCTTTTTTCCAGGTGCCTTATTGGTTCGAAACTCCTGGCGAGCATCAACCCAGAAAGTTTCCTTGCGATCAGGGTGGTGAAGAATAAGAAGCACAGGAACCGGGTAATGCTCCCAATACTTCTGATGCTTTTCGTTTGCGGCATAGGACACGTTGTAGTCTGTTTCGCCATTGAAGTATGACTGCCCCGATTTCACTTGCACGCCAACCATCATGCCGGTGGGTTCGCTGTTCTCGTCAATGAACTCGATGTGGCCGTCGATTCCGAAATCGCCGGTCGCAGTTTCCCGCCAGATCAGTTCGATCTCGGCCAGCCTTGCCTGAACGGCAGCAATACCTTTGCGTTCGGTAGCGTAGTTTCCAGGCATGGGTCAGATGTCCAACTTCGGCAGGCTCTTCACGATCTTCACCGTTTCAAGGCTGACGGTGATGACGCGGCGCAGGAGGTCGTAGGGGTAGCGGGGGTCGCCCATGGTCTCGATGGCGTAGCGGTTCGCATCGTTTTCGATGTCGCTGCCCTTCTTGGTGTTGGGGTTGTAGCGATCCACCGAGACGCCCTGACGCTCCATCACCCACTCGATAGCGGGCTTGCCATTGACGACATAGTCATAGGCCGCCAGCGGGATGTCCGTTAGGGTGATGTTGCCGTTGTAGATGATGGTCGAGCGGTCCTTTTCCTTGCCCTTCTTGCCGAAGGCCATCTTCTCGACGCGGAAGAACTTTTCCGGGTCGGGGATATGGGCAAGGGCAAGGTCGCCCTGTTTGACCGTGGCGGGGTAAGGCTCGACGCTTTCATAGCCGACATGAAGGTCGCCCAGTTTGCGACCGGCCTCCATGAAGCGGGTGAAGTCCTCGCGCTTCTTGACCGGCGGAATGCGGGGCAGTTCCTTCAAGAGGCTGTCGGCGAAACGGGCGCGGTAGTCGGGCGCATGAAGAAGGCCGTAGATGTAATAGAACAGGTCTTCCTTGGTGATGGACGGATCGGAATAGAAGGCTTGGAAGTGCTTCAAGCTCGCATCTGTGATCCCATGCTTGACTTTGTATCCCTCAATGACCTCAGCATCATCCGCCTCGAACGAGAACGCTGGGCTATCGTCATTGCCGCCTTCAACCTTCTCAAAGAGACGCAACGGAAAGCACTGGGAACCTGCCGCGACAGAGGCGAAGCAATGTTCGGGAAGGTGATCTGTCATTTGTAGAGAAAACGAAGCATTTCCGCGCGCTGCCGTAATCGAAATAACCCGATTATCCAATCCGTATTTTGGAAATATGGATGACATTTTGTAGATCATGTCATTCAGGCGCCTGCTGAAATACATCCACTGCTTGAAGAAGGGTCGGTAGGACGCAACAATCACCTGACCTTCATCAAATGACAGAGGGCGCTCTTTATTGAAATCGTTCCGCAGTGATCTATTCCAAGATATCTCGGTCGGAGATTCGGACATGAATAGAAATGGCTCGATATATGGATTTCCCGATTTCGCTGCTTGGTATTCTTCAAGCCGGCTATTGTAGGTCGAGATAGTTGTCTCGATGTTTCGAATGACGACACCCTTCGACGCATTGAAGCACCAGGCATCTCGCGCCGTCTTTGGACCTGCCGAGTAGTCTTCGAATATCGCGAAATCCCCAGAGTCTTTCTTCCCTCCGATACTGAGAAAATTGCCGAAAGATGTGTCTCGCTGCTTCAGCCAATCGCCATGGTCGTCGGGCGTGATCTCGGTCCAGCCGTCGGCCTCGGTGATGCCGCGAAGGCTGCGGAAGGCGGCGATGGTCTTCAACTTGTCTTCGCGGGTCAGGTAGTCGCCGATGTCATGGTAGAAGATGCGGCCCTGCTGGGCGGCGTCGGGGTTCTTGACCAGGAAGGTGATGACGATGGGCGCGCGGCTGCCTGCGCCGAAGATCTTCCCGCCCTCTCTGCGTGAGGTTTCGCCGCTGGTGCGCTGGTTGCCGCGAAGGTGGAACACATAGAGCGAAGCGAACTCATCCACCAGGGTCTTGCGCATCCCGTCTGCGGTGTTGGCATCGACCCAGCCGCCGTTGGTGATGAAACCGATGACGCCCCGGCTGTCTTCGAGCCTGTCGCTGGCCCAGCGGATCGCGCGGATGTAGCTGTCATAAAGGGCGTTCTTGTTGGTCGCGGTGGATCGGGCGGCGTAGGTGCTGCCGATCTTGGCATCCAGATCGCCGTAGTTGATGTGATGCGCCACGGAATAGGGCGGGTTCCCCATGATGACGCGGATGTCCAGTTCGCGCTGGCGCTGGCGGCGTTCCGAGTTGTCGGGCATGAGTTGGGCGATCATGTCGCCCTTTTCATACATCTGGAAGGTGTCGGTGAGGCAGATGCCCTCGAACGGCAGATAGGCCCCTTTGGCGAGGCTGGAATAGACCGCCTCGATGTTGATGGCCGCGATGTAGTAGGCCAAGAGGATGATCTCGTTGGCGTGGATTTCGTGGCGGAACTTGTGTTCCAGTTGCTCGGGCGCGATCAGGCCGGATTGCAGCAGGCGCGTGATGAAGGTGCCGGTGCCGGTGAAGGGGTCGATGATATGGACGCCCTCGGAGCCGAGGCTTTCGCCGAACTCGTCGCGAAGCAGCGCATCGACGGAATGGATGATGAAATCCACGATCTCGGTCGGGGTATAGACGATGCCCAGCCGGTCGCGGGTTTCCTTGAAGGCGACGCCGAAGAAGTTGTCATAGAGTTGCCGGATGAGGTCTTGCTTGGCAGCGGGGTTGGTCAGGCCATGGACCTTGTTTCGGACGCTGGCGTAGAAATCTTCGAGGTCGCGATTTTCCTTTTGCAGGTTCGAGTCTTCGAGGGCTTCGAGAAGGCCCTGAATGGCGCGGGAAACGGGGTTTTCCTGGGTGAAGGCATGGCCTTCGAACAGGACATCGAATACCGGCTGCGTGATGAGATGCTGCGCCAGCATCTCGATGGCGTCCTGCTCGGTGATCGTGTTGTTCAGGTCGTCGCGGAGTTCGGCCAAGAAGAGGTCGAATGCCTTGCGGGGTTCGCCCTCGGGGTCTTCCAGAAGGGCTTTGAGGCGGGTGATGTGCGCCAGCGCGATGGTGCGCAGGTTCCCGGCCCAGCGGTCCCAATATTCACGATCCCCGCATTTCTTGACGATCTTCGCCATGATGGCACGGGAGAAGTCGTCGATGATGAGGGGGAGTTCCGGTTCGCGGTCGTCTTCGATCACGAAGTCATCGTCGCTGTTGCCGCCCTCGCCCGAACTGATGCCCGACCGTTTGGCGGTGGTCTTGTTCGGCAGGTCTTCGACGGTGGCGGTGATGGCGTCGAGTTCCTTCGAGCCGAAGCCGATGATCTCGATCCGGTCGGAGACATCCTGCCCAAGCGATGCCTGGTTGATGGTGCCCTCGAAGCGTTCGTCATGGGCGCGGAGCGCGTTCAGGATTTGCCAGACGACGCGATACTTGTCGTTGTCGGCAAGGGCTTCCTCGGGCGTCTTGTCGGCGGGAACGCCCACGGGGAGGATGACATAGCCCATGCGTTTGCCGGGGGCGCGGCGCATGACGCGGCCCACGGATTGCACGACATCAATCTGCGACTTGCGCGGATGAAGGAACATGATCGCGTCCAACGCGGGCACATCCACCCCCTCGGAGAGGCAGCGCGCGTTGGTCAGAATGCGGCAGGTGTTCTCTTCGCTCTCGGCTTTGAGCCAGTCGAGACACTCCCCGCGCGATTTTGCGTTGAAGGTGCCATCGACATGGCGGATTTGGCAGTTGAGCTGGTGCTGGGCGATGTCGGCCTCGGTCTCGATCACCTCGTCATCGCCAAGGAAATCGGACACAACGGCGGAGAACTCGCGTTCGACCAGTTGGGAACTCTTGATGTCGCGGCAGAAGGCCAGAGCGCGCCGCATGGGCTGCGTGTCGGCCCCAAGGTCGGCGGCTATATCGACCTTGGTCAGGGCCTTGTAGCAGCCCAGAATGCGGGTCGCGTCGTCAAGGATCAGACCAGAGGTCGGGTCCTCGATCCGGCTTTGGACGGACTTCGCGACAAGTTTCTCGTCCATGGCGAGGACGATGACCTTGTAGTCTGTCAGCAAGCCTTCCTGAACCGCCCAACCGAAACCCCGATAGAAGAGCGTCGGGCCGAACATGTCCTCGTTGTCCATGGTGGCGAGGGTGATGCCCAGATCGTCGGCCTTGCTCTTCGCGCCATCGCCGAAGATGCGCGGCGTCGCGGTCATGTAGAGGCGTTTCTTGGCCTGAATGGTCTCGTTGTTATGAACGCGGACGAAGTTGCTTTCCGGCTGTCCGTCGAGCGTCGCGCCCGTGGTGCGGTGTGCCTCGTCGCAGATGATGAGGTCGAAGGGCGGCAAGCCGTGATCGGCTTGCGCGTCAGCGATGACCTGAATTGATTGGTAGGTTGCGAAGATCACCGTCATGCGGCCCTGGGCTTCATCCGCCGCGCCAGCGGCAAGTTTTGCCGGGTCGGTGGTTGCGGGGAAAGCAAGGTCCAGGATGTCGATCTCGGCAACATCGTCCTTGAACTGGCGACGCTTGCCGACCTGCGTATCGGAACAAACCGCGAATGAGCGCAACGGGACATCCGCGTCGGTGGTCCATTCCCGAACCGTCTGCGCCATGAGCGCGAGCGACGGCACAAGGAACAGGACCGTGCCATCTGCGCCCACAAGGTCTTCGGCGATTTTGAGGCTGGTGAAGGTCTTGCCCGTGCCGCAGGCCATGATGATCTTGCCGCGATCATGGTCGGCCAGTCCCTTGCGCACGGCGTCGAGCGCGTCGGACTGGTGCTTGCGCAGTTCCTTCTTGGCTTCCAGAACGATCTTGCCTTGGGCTGCGAACTGCGACCAATCAATCGGGCTGTTCCGCAGGTCGTTCAGGCCAATCCTGATGACCGGGATGGATTGACCATGCAGCATTTCCGCCGCATTCGATGACCATTCAACTTCTGTCGCGTCGATCACTATACGGCGCGCAAATGGCGGCTTCGAAGAAGCCGCCAAAAATGAATCAATATCCGCCTTGGCTATTTTGTGGGTCGGGTTATAGAACTTGCATTGAATGGCGGCAAAGCCTTCATGGCCGCGCAGTTTCGCGACCAGATCAATGCCGACATCTTTTCCGTCCCATCCGTTTTCTTTGGCCCAATCGGTCCAGGATAGAACATCTTCATAGTGTTCTGCCTGCATTGGGTCATGGGTCAAATAAGCGACGCAGAGGCGTTCGAAATATGTGCCCTTTTCCCTTTCGGTTCGCGCGCTATCACGGAAAGATTCAAGAATAGCATCAAGTGAATGCGACATGCCCCGCCTCGTCAAATCTGGAACTGGCGGATTCTGGCGATCCGCTGTTTTCCGCGACATTTGTTCATGACGGTGTGCGAGGCGCAAGCAGTTCGCCTTCCAGCGGTTGCGAAAGGTGGCGCGGACTGACACGGCTACCGCATGGCGGTGGCCGTGCTCGCCGCTGGCATGGGGCGGCTATTCAGCCGCCACCTGCGAGGGGTGCCCAAGGGTCAAGATCAGGTCGATGGCCTTCTGCGCCTCGCTGGCCGCGCGGAAGATGGCGCGATTGTCTTCTTTCATCGCCCGAAGCCACCCCTGAATGTATGCCCCGCTCTGCCCGAAGTCCGGGGTCAGTCCGAGTTCCGCGCAAAGTAGGCAGTTGCCGATTTCTGCGACCAGTTCCTCGAACGCGTAGGCTTTGCGGTCGGCGAACCGCCCGAAGCGGTCCAGCCGCGACGCCGCGCCGGTCCAATGGGTGAGTTCATGGGAAAGCGTGCCATAGTAGCCGCCTGCGTCGTGGAAGGTCGAGATCGGCGGCATGTGGATGCGGTCGCGGGCGATGTCGTAGAAGGCGCGCGGGTCGTCGCTGGTGTCGATGATTGCGCCAGTTGCCGAAAAGAAGGCGTCAAGGGCGGCGTCGCGCTCGGTGCCCAAGTCGCTGGGGGCTTCCGGTTGCGTGTAGAAATCGGCGGGAAGGCCGTCGATCTGGTCAGCGTTGAAGACACGGTAGCCCTTCGTGAAGGGAATGACTTTCTCTTCCCCTGCCTCGTCTTCCTTCTTGAATGTGTCGAAATACACGACAAGGGCCGACTTTTCACCTTTCCTGACTGAACCGCCCAAGTCCTTCGCCTGCTTGAAGGTCATCCAGCGGGGTGAGTTGAAACCCTGCGCCGCTGCCACGGACCACAGCACAAGGACATTGATCCCGCGATAGGGTTCGCCGTTGTGCCGCATGGGCAGACAGGGGCAAGCCGCACTCCCGGTCCATGGTTTGCGCCACGGTGGGCAACCGGCTTCGATGGCATCAATGATCTGGTCGGTGATGGTCTTGTGAAGGTCAATCTTCGGGGTCGTCATGGCATTGCTCCTTGGCTTGGAAGAGCAAAATTGGCCGTTCAGCAGAGACCCAAAGGCGCTTGCGCCGTCTTCCGCAAATCGGGCGGGCCTTCCTGCTCTTCCGTCGAAAAACCCATGTTTTTCGGACGGCAGAGCAGGAGGGGCAAAGCCCGTCCTGCGGTCGAGCCGGGCTGAGTCAACCGGGTGTAGGGCGTGAAAATGGGAGGGACCCGCGCGCATGGCGCGTGGGAGGAACCGGGTTTCTCGACCGGAACCGACGCGTAGCGGCGCTTGCCGGTTGGCGCAGACCGGATCGAGTGGCAGGCGGAACACAAAGAGACAGGTAGATGTCAGGCGCGGGACGAGCGGGCGCAGCCCGTCGAGTTCTGCGGCTGTCTCCTGCCCAAAGTCGTTCGAAGAACGCCATGATCCCTTTTGGCCTACCCGGCGCAAATCTGGCTCGCCGAGATGGCGCGCGCGATTGCCGCCAGGGCTTAACAGTTCGTTTGCAAATCCTCGGGCATGTCGAAGATGAGCCGCATGAACAGGAGAAGGAGCGACATTATGAACAAGGCTGGCAACGAAGATTTCGACGCACTGATCGACCGCCAAATGCAGGCATTGCGAGACCTCGCAAAACTTGCCGACATGGGGTCCGGCGGCAGTCGCACAGCGGCTACCGTGCTGCTTCACGCGTGGAACAGCGGAGATTTTCCCATTCATAATCTGCGAGCATTGAGCGGCACATATGCAGAAGCCGCCGCTCTCGTCATCCGGGGAATCTTCGAGCATGGATTCCTCGGCGGCGATGAAATCGAGCGTCAGGTTGGATCGGAGACCATTCGACGCTTTGCAAAAGAACACGGCCCCAAGAAGCGTCAGCGGTAATGTTGCTGTATCCGGGAACGCGGTCTCATGCTTTCGATTTGCGCCGCAGTCATCGGAGTTGGGTCGTTCTCCGGGTCTCTCCTGAATAGCCGCGCACGCAGGGTGTCGCGAAGCATCACCAGCTCGCGATAAACCCAGCGAATGCGGCTCCCCCGCAGAATGCGACGATCAAAGGGAGAAGGAGCATTTTCGGCTGCGGCGGAACGGACGAAGAATGGTGGGAACACGGCTGGGGCGTCGGCGCTGGCCGTGTTCTGATCTCCTCGCAAATCTTCTCCAACTGGCTCAGCTGATGCGAATGGCGGCGTTGGACTTCCAACACCTGAGCCACGGCTGACACCGTGCGTTCCGACATCCTGGCGGCGATCCCGGCGCTGCGCTCGGTCGTCGTCATGAGGTCTTCCCAGTCTATTCCCATGTTCTGTTTGTTCATTTTGCATTTCCTTCATTGAGTTGATTTCACGGATCACGGCATTGGCGTCCGCGCGACTGTGCCCCTGGTCGATGTGATGCCACTCGGCCTTCGGTGCGATCTTGTCTCCATGGCCCGCCATTTTCCGGCTGGCCGCGCCTTCATGGATCTGCGGGATGCGGTCGATCCCACGCGCGGCAAAGGACAGATGCGTGATGTGGCTATCCTGGCCATATCCCCACGCATCCATCATCCGGTTGTGGATCGACGCCCACTGCGCGGCGGTCGTTTCAACGGCATTCTTTCGTGCCATGCCCAGCGTGCTGCGTGGGCGTCCCCGCCCGCCTGTCTTCACCTGGACATCGAAGGCGACGACATGCGCGTGAGGGTTCGCGATGTCGTTGCCGGTCTGGTCATGGATCGCGGCGACATACCCCGCGACGCCCTGCGTGAACGTCTCGCAGAACTCTTTCACGAGGGCCGCGCGCTGGTCCGGCGTGGCTTCCACTGGCAGGGCCAGAATGAAACGCTCGCAAACGCGCCCCTTCCGCCGTTCGGCTTCCTGCTCTGCCAAGGTGCCGGTTTCCGCATCGGTCTTGCCTGCCAGACGCTCCCGCAAGACGCAGCGCGCTGCCTGCTGACGGGTGATGTATCGCAGGTGAGCGGCGGTCTGCCCGTGCTCGGCCTGCCGCGCGTCGGCGGTCCGCTTTTCGGAAAAAGTCCTGACAGAGTGTTTGAAGGAGAAGAGTGCCATTTCCCTGCGATTTTGGTTGCGGGGACAAAATGACTATTTTGTCCGTTGTGCGCCTTAAAATCAGATAGGAACAGGACCCATGAATGAAAAACACGACAAGTCTCTCGATATGGTTTGGATACACGCCAACAAGCATTGTGTCAGCTATCGCCTTTGCGATCCTGCTGCCGGTCTGTCGATTGAACAGATGCGACATGTTTCCAGCCTGATGCTCGATTTGTTCGAGCGAGAAGCCGAAAAGATGAAAGCCGCGAAGAAAGAAAGAGCCTCGGTGCCGGGGCCTTCTGGCGACCCCGGCAACCCTGCACATTCCAGTCCCGTCAGGCGGTTTCAACAATCGGTTCTGCGATGACGGGGCTATCAGGCGCGCGCCTGAACCCATCCCCGTTGGACTCGACGCGGCCATCGGCCACGAGGTCATCCAGCGCCCGCCCGATTGCCTTGCGAAGCGAGTCCTTGTTGTCTCGGACTGTGTTGAAGGCGTCGCCTGATCGGTCTGCAATCTCGGGGCGCGTGAAGAACCTTTCCGGCTCCTGCTTGCTCAACGCACCCAGGGTGCGGGCCAAGTCTTCCCGACGCTCTGCCCGACTGTTGTCGGTCTTCCGGTTGTCGTTGGCCGCTGGCTTCGTCTTGGCAAAAGCACCCGGTTCAAGTGCGACCGCATATGGAACCGAAACCTCATCACCTTCGGAGTCGCGTCCGATGAAAAACGAGGTCATCTCGAACGGGATTGGGCCGCTTTCCTTGGTATTCTTCTGCTTTTTCGGCACCAGAAGCACGATTTTCTTCGAGCCATGGCAATCATCGGCCGGTTTGAGGATGTAAAGGCCGTCGAGATTGCTTTCCTGCGCGCTGGACCCGCGTGGGCGGTCAGTATTTCCGGTGCCGACATGGTGAATGAGAACGACGCAAGCGTTTGTCTGTTTGGCGATTTGGTCGGCGTGCCCAATCGCCGTGCCCATGGTCGAAGACAGGTTCTCGTCTGCACCCCCGAGGCATCGGTTCAGTGTGTCGAACACAACGACTGCCCTGTCGCAGTCGTTCTCTGCCTTCTTACGTTCAACGACAGTCCGAACCATCGACACGATGTTCGGGTCCATCAGGTTCGGCGCTTCATGAACGACGAAGAAGGGAGCCGTGGCACAAGCCGGATCGCGAAGAATGGGGTGGGCCCTTTTCAGCACGCCCTCGGGGTCCTCCGCGCCGTAATAGACGACCACACTTCGACGGACGGGACGCCCGCCAAAATTGCGACCCTGAGCGGCATGGGCACATGCAGCGGCAACAATATTGGTCTTTCCAAGTGCCGGAGCGCCTGCGATCATGGAAACTTCGTTCAGGTTGAAAAGACCCTTGATTGCAAAGGGCACATCGACCTGGGGCACATATCCGGGCGCATGGGTCATTTTTGGCTCTGGCTGCATATTGGAGTTTGCGAAGTCGAATTCATACATAGGTTTTATTCCTCGGTATTGGTCCGGTCAGCACCATGCTGCCGATCCCAAGGAGGAAATGGTTCCAATGCGATCCGGACAAAAACGATTTTGCATCTTTTTTTCGGACGGACGGACAGGACCATACCGCCCCCGTAGGGGGCGTGGTCCAGTCCGTCCGTCCGAAAATGGAATGAGCGCAGACGTCGCTGAGCATCCAAATCTGAGATGTGGTTTTTTTGTGGGGTTCCTGTTCAGGACCCCTTCACGAAGTTAGTATTTTCAGATACTTCTGAGCAAGGTTGCTCGGGCATCGTCTCCGCCATTTTCCTGAATCCACAAGTGGCTAATGTCTAGCGCCCATCGGGCGGCCAAGGCTGCCCGCCTGCGGCCGTTGGCACAGGGAGACCCTGGAGCGCCGGGAGTTCCTTGCCGGGAACAGCGCCGGGGCCGGCGGCAGGCCTTGGTTTCGCACCCCTTAGACGATCACTCGCCTGTCAGACCGAAATCCCGGCCTGCCGCCGCGGGGATCAGAAGCGCAGGGACAGGCAGGACATGCCGCCGTCCAGCTTGGCGCAGTCGGTGTTGTCGATCTCGGCGATTTCGAAACCGGCCTTGTCCAGCATCTCGGCGGTGCGGGGGAAGCCTGCGGCCATAAGCACCAGATTGTTGAAGCGGATGGCGTTGGCAGCGGCTTCCTCGCCGTCGGCCACATGCAGAACCCGGTACCCCTCGAAACACCCCGACGCGTCCAGGCGTTTGGTTGCCAGGATCGTCTCCGCATCCATCAGGGAGCAGTCGGTTTTGAAGTGCAATACGCCTTCGGGCGTGAAAACCTCGCGCAGGGTGTGGCCCCATTCGGCGGCGATCTCGGCCAGTTCGGCAACGCCTGCCGCGTCAGTGCGGTCGGAGCGGCCCACCAGGATTTCCTTGCCGGTCACCAGGATGTCGCCGCCTTCAATGCAGCCGGGGCCGGTGATTTCGCGGACATCGTCATAACAGACGCGCAGGGTGGGGTCCATTTCAGCCACTTCACCCAGGCGCGACGGCGCGCCAGGGCGCATCAGGATCGCGCCCTGCGGCAGGCAGAGGGCCGTGTCCTCGACGAACTGCGCGTCGGGATAGGCCTCCAGCGGCTCAAGCTCGATCACCTCAGCACCGGTGCTGCGCAGGGCGGAAACATAGGCGGCGTGCGCCTTCAGCATCGTTGCTAGGTTCGGGTTGCCGGTGTCCTCGGCGCGCAGGCCCTGGGCGATGGTTGAGGCCGGGCGGCGGGTGATGGCGCGTGTAAACTCAAAGGTGGGGTTTCGCATGGGGTTACTCCTGGGCCGGAGAGGATCCGGTGATTTCGATTTCGATTTCGACAATGGAAGGGGTTCCGCGGCGGCTGGCCTCTTCGAGGGCAGCGGCAATGGCTTGCGGGTCCATTGGGGCGCGGGTGTACGGGATGCCGAAGGAGGCGGCGGCGGGGCCGAACTCCGGAGGCGTGGGGTCGCAGCCGGTCACGGGCACGTTCACGGCTTCCATCGAAGCGGCGATCTCCCCGTAGCCGCGGTTGTTCCATATAACAAAGGTAACGGGCAGGGATGCGTCCACGGCAGCCATGATTTCCGGCAGGGAAAACTGCGCGCCGCCGTCGCCGGCGATGCAGATCACTGGCGCTGACGGATCGGCAACCGAAGCCCCGATGGCGGCGGGGATGCCATAGCCAAGCGCGCCGTATCCGGTGGCGGCGTTGAACCAGCCGCCGGGGCGATCATGGTCGTAATAAAGGTTGCCGGCATAGACCGGCTGGGTGGAGTCGCCCACCATCAGCGCGCCGGGCACGGCATCGCGTATGGCGTTCAGCACCTCGACCTGGGCCCGGTACTGCGGGCCGATTTCCTCCAGGGCTGCGGCGCGGGTGTGTTTGGCGCGCGCGGCACCCTCACTTTGCTTTGGCAGCGCGGGCACTGCGTCGAGCAGGGCGGCGGCTGCCTCGCCTGCGCTGCCGGCTATGGCGATTTCCGCTGCGTGCCGGGCCAGCTGATCAGCACAAATGTCGACCCGGATCAGCCCCGGCATCCGGGCCATGCCGCCGGTGGCGTACATGTCGTAATCGGTTGGCCCCAGTTCAGTGCCCAGCGCCAAGACGCAATCGGCGTCCTCAATCAGCGTGCGGACCGCCTGCAGGCTGGGGCTGGCAGGGACGGTCAGCGCATGGCCGTGCATCAGACCGCGCGCGTTGACGGTCTGCACCACCGGCGCATCCAGGTGTTCCGCCAGGGCCTGTAGCTCTGCGCCGGCACGCTTAGCGCCGCCGCCGGCCAGGATCACCACCTTGGCGGCTTTTGAAAGCAGGTTTGCGGCCTTGGAAATTTGGTCTGGGTCGAGTGGCGGCCGGGCGGTCGCGGGCTGAGGAGTGCCCTCCCGCGCGGAAGCTCCGGCCACGTCCAGCGGGATCTGGATGTGGGCGGGGCCCGGGCGGCCTGCTGTGAAGGGGGCAAAGGCGCGGTCCAGAGCGGCGTCCAGGTCCTCGGGCCGGGCAACGTGTTCAGAGGTCAGCGCCACGGTCTTGGCCAACGCGTGCTGATCGGGCAGTTCGTGCAGGTGGCCGTGGCCCTTCCCCAAGGTCCCGGTGGCGTTGACCCCTGAAACCACCAGCATCGGCACGGAATCCGCGCGGGCCTGGGCCATCGGGGTCAGCGTGTTGGTAAGGCCGGGGCCGGTGATGACAAATGCCACCCCAGGCTGGCCGGACACCCGCGCATAGCCATCTGCCATAAAACCCGCCCCCTGTTCATGGCGGGGTGTTATGTGGCGGATGCCGGACCCCGCCAGACCGCGGTACAGCTCGACCGTATGCACCCCGGGGATGCCGAACACGCAGGTGACACCGCGCGCCTTCAGCCCCGCAACCAGGGCTTCGCCAACTGTCGTATTGGTCATGCGACGCTCCTGGACTTGCGGTTTGCGTGGGCCGCGATCCGGTCGAGGGCGGCGGCAAAGCTCTCGTCATCAATCGTCAGGGCGACGCGCACCCAGTGCTTGAGGCCTTCGCCAAAGGCGGAGCCGGGCATCACAGCAACGCCGCTCCCCAGCAGGTCCCAGGCATAGGCATCGCCGTCCATGCCGGTGGACGTCACGTCGATCAGGGCGAACATGCCGGCCTCCGGGCGGTGCACACGCAGGCCGGTTTCTCCATGCAGGCGCTGTTCAAGAAGGGCTGCGCGGGCGGCAAAGCGGGCCGCCATGCCCGCGGCGACAGAAGAGCCTTCGCGCACCGCCTTTTCGGTCATGTCGGCGATGAAGGGCTGGTTGCCGAACAGCATGGTTTCCGAGACCGGCAGCAGCGCGGAGCAGAAAGCCTCAGGCCCAACGGCCCAGCCGCTGCGGAACCCCGGCGCGGCGTGGGATTTGGAGATTGAGGAAACCGCGATCACCCGGTCTGCCAGGGCCGGATCGGAGAGGGGGGAGACGAACTCCGCTCCCTCGAACACCAGATGCTCATAAACTTCATCGGAGATGATCCAGAGGTCATGCTCCACCGCCAGTTCGCCGATTTCGCGCAGGTCCTCAGCGGTCAGGATGGCACCGGTGGGGTTGTGCGGGGTGGTCAGCAAAATGGCGCGGCTGCGCGGGGTGATGCGGGCGGCGATGTCGCTGGCCTGCATCCGGAAGCCGGCTTCAGGCCGCAGCGGCACGGGCACCATTTCGGCACCCGTCGCGCGGATCACGCCCTCGTAGGTGGCATACATCGGGTCGCCCGCCAATACCTCGGTGCCGGGTTCGGCAACGCCTTGCAGCACCGCGTAAAGCGCGGTCTGGGTGCCAGGGAAACACAGGATGTTTTCCGGACCGAATTCCCGCCCGCGGGTGGCGGAATAGGTCCCGGCCAGGGCGGCACGCAGATTCGCCTCGCCTCGGCCGTCGGAATAACCGGTACGGCCTGCCTGCATCGCCTGCGCCGCGGCCTCAAGCAGTTCCGGCGGCGTGGGCACGTCCGGCTCGCCGATGGTCATTTCCACCAAGTCGGCCCCGGCCGCGGCCATCTGCCGTGCTTTCAGATGCACTTCCCATTTTCCGCCGCCCAGTCCGGCCAGCCGTTCGGTGATTGCTGTCAGCCTCATGCCGTTGCAGCCTCCTGCTCCAAATTCAAACCTGTGATCGCGGCAACGGATTGCCGTCCGATGTCTGCCAGCTCGCCCGGCGCAAAGGCGTCCGGAAGGGCGCCGCCCTCCAGCCACAGCCCGTCGATCACCGCGTTGCAGGCAATCGCCAGCTGCCGCAGCCGGGCGGGCGCGGCGGGACGCCCGGCTTCCTGCAGCGCGGCTGCAATCAGCCCCTCCAGAAAGTCGCGGAAATACCCATAGGTGCGTTCGTGGGTGGCCTTCATCTGCTCATCCTGCTGCACCTTGTTGAGGAAACTCGCCCAAAGCGCGATGGACCGCGGATCCACCACCGGCGGCGTCAGAGAAGCGGTCACAAAGGCGGTGAGCCGGTCCAGCGCCGTGCCGTCTGCCCCGGCCGCGGGGGCAAAGGTCTGGTCGGTCATGGCGGTCATATGATGTTCGTAGGCGGCGATGATCAGCTCTTCTTTGGAGCTGAAATAGTGCCGGATCAGGCCCTGGGTGACGTCGGCGCGCTCGGCAATGCCCCGCACCGTGGCCCCGCGCACGCCGTTTTCAGCCACCAGTTCCAGCGTGGCGAGAATCAGCGCCTCCTTCCTGGTCCCGGCGGATTCGCGTTTGAATTTGCGGCGGTCGTCGCTCACCCCAGCTCCTGTTTTTGCTTGGCATAGAAATTATACGCTTGCATAATTACTGGAGTCGCGGCTTACTGCAATCGGAAATTTCAAGGTGACACAACAATGGATACAGCCACTGCCGCCGCATCCGTCCCGGAGACCGGCACGCCCCAAGAGGCCATCCGGGTAGAGGATTTGCACAAGTCCTTTGGCAATCTGGAGGTGCTCAAGGGCGTGGACCTGACAGCCCGGCAGGGGGATGTAGTGGCGATCATCGGCGGCTCCGGCTCCGGCAAGTCGACGATGCTGCGCTGCATCAATTTTCTGGAGACGCCAAGCTCCGGCAAGATCGTGATCGGCGGCGAGGAAGTGGCGATGCGGGCTGACGGCAGCCCGGCCAATCAGAAGCAGATCGAAAAGATCCGGACCAAGCTGGCGATGGTGTTCCAGCAGTTCAATCTATGGACCCACCGCACCCTATTGGAAAACGTGATCGAGGTGCCGGTGCATGTGCTGAAAGTGCCCAAGGCGAAGGCCGTTGAGCGCGCCCGCGAATTGCTGGAGCGGGTTGGGCTGGGCGGCAAGGAAGACACTTTCCCTGCCTATCTGTCCGGCGGCCAGCAGCAGCGGGCGGCGATTGCCCGGGCGCTGGCGGTAGACCCGTCGGCGATGCTGTTTGACGAGCCGACCTCGGCGCTGGACCCGGAACTGGTGGGCGAAGTGCTGACGGTGATCCGTGATCTGGCCGCCGAGGGCCGCACCATGCTGCTGGTCACCCACGAGATGAAATTCGCGCGCGAAGTCGCGAACCACGTTGTCTATCTTTACCAGGGCCGCATCGAAGAGCAGGGGCCGCCTGCCGAGGTCTTTGGCAACCCGCAATCAGACCGGCTCAAGCAGTTTTTAAGCTCAGTCGCCTGATCCACTGTCACCAAAACAAAAAACCAACTGGGAGAAGAAAATGAAACTGAAAGCACTGCTTGCCGCTGCCACTGCAGCTGCTGCCCTTACCGCCGGTGCCGCCGCCGCGGAACAGGTCAAGATCGGCATCGCCGCGGAACCCTATCCGCCGTTTGCCTCGCTCGACAGCTCCGGTAACTGGGTTGGCTGGGAAGTCGAGGTGATCGGCGCCGTGTGTGCCGCCGCCGAACTGGACTGCGTGATCACCCCGGTGGCCTGGGACGGCATCATCCCGTCGCTGACCGGCCAGCAGATCGACGCCATCATGGCCTCCATGTCGATCACCGAGGAGCGGCAGAAGACCATTGATTTCTCTGATCCCTACTACAACACCCCCGCGGTGATCGTGGCGGACAAGTCGATGGACATCGCGCCAACGCCGGATTCTCTGGCCGGCAAGATCCTTGGCATTCAGGCCTCAACCACGCACCAGGCCTATGCGCAGGCGCATTTCACCGGAGCAGAGCTGAAGGTTTATCAGACCCAGGACGAGGCAAACCAGGATCTGGTCGCGGGCCGTATTGACGCGACGCAGGCGGACAGCATCGCGATGGCGGATTTTGTGAATTCCGACACCGGCAGCTGCTGCGAGATCAAGGGTGCGGTAGCGGATGATCCGGCGATCCTGGGTCTTGGCGTCGGCGCCGGCGTGCGCAAGGGCGACGACGCGCTGCGCGAGGCACTGAACAAGGGCATCGCAGCGATCCTGGCCGACGGCACCCACGAGAAGATCACGGCCAAATACTTCACCACCAGCATCTACTAAGGTGCTGCCGTGACCGGACTGCTTGAATTACTGGGCCTCGGCGCCAGCGCGGAGCTGCTGTCGCTGTCGGGGTGGGGCGGCAACCTGCTGCGCGGGCTTGCCAACTCCCTGCAGATTGCCTTTGGCGCTTTTGGGCTGGGGCTGGTGATCGGGCTGTTCGGGGCCTACGGCAAACTCTACGGCGGGAAGGTCACGCGTGATCTTCTCGCCATCTACACCACGGTGATCCGGGCGGTGCCGGAACTTGTGCTGATCCTGATCCTTTATTACGTCGGCAGCGATATCATCAACAAGATCTCTGAGGCGATGGGCGGCGGCCGGGTTGAAATCAACGGCGTTGCGGCCGGCATCTGGGTGCTGGGCGTGGTGCAAGGCGCCTATGCCACAGAAGTCCTGCGCGGCGCCATCAAGGCGGTGCCGGTGGGGCAGATCGAGGCGGCGAAATCCTATGGCATGCCGGCCTTCATGACCATGCGGCGGGTGACGATCCCGGCGATGATGAGCTTTGCGGTTCCAGGGCTGGCAAACTTGTGGCTGATCGCCACCAAGGACACCGCGCTGCTGGCGGTGGTCGGCTTCAACGAGCTGACGCTGGAAACCCGCCAGGCGGCCAGCAGCACGCGGGCCTATTTCACCTTCTTCCTGGCGGCGGGTTTCCTGTACCTGATGGTGACGCTCTGCTCCGGCGTGGTTTTTGCCCGGGTCGAGAAATGGGCACGGCGCGGCCAGCCCTCTCTGAAGGGGGGCGCTCGATGATCAGTCTGAAGGAGCTGATGCAACCGCACCGTATCGTGATGATGCTGGTCTTCGCGGGGATCGTGATTTGGTGCGCCTTTGCGCTGCGCTGGGACTGGGTCCCGAAATACGCGCCGCTGGCGCTGGAGGGGCTGTGGACGACGATCTGGATCCTCGTGGTCTCCACTTTCCTCGGCTTCCTGTTGGCGGTGCCGCTGGGGTTGGCGCAGGCTGTTGGTCCCTGGTATCTGTCGATCCCTGCGCGCACCTTCTGCACCATCATCCGCGGCACGCCGCTCCTCTTGCAGATCTGGCTGCTCTACTACGGACTGGGGTCTCTGTTTCCGCAGTTTCCCTGGATCCGTTCGTCCGAGCTGTGGCCTTACCTGCGCCAGGCCTGGCCCTATGCGGTGCTGGCGCTGACGCTGTCTTACGCCGGCTATGAGGGAGAGGTGATGCGGGGCGCGTTTTCCGGGGTGGCCAAGGGGCAGCTGGAGGCGGCCAAGTCGTTCGGCATGCCGCGCTTCACCATTTTCCGCCGCATCTGGCTGCCGCAAGCGGTGCGCAATGTCCTGCCGACCCTTGGCGGCGAGACCATCCTGCAATTGAAGGCAACGCCGCTGGTGGCGACCATCACGGTGATGGAAATCTATGCGGTGTCGTCGCGCGTTCGGGCTGATACGTTCATCGTTTATGAGCCGCTCTTGCTGCTGGCGCTTGTCTATATGGCGATTGCCGGAGTGATCGCGCTGGCCTTCCGGCGGCTTGAGAAAGGTTGAGCAGACGGGCGCTTAGGCCGTTTTGCGGTGAATTGACGAATGTTCGGGAATTTCAGGTTTATCTGACATACATCAAATAACGGCCCTGCGGTTCCCCGTAGTGTCAGCGGCAAATGCAGCAAGAGAATCTTGTAACAGATGCCGCGTAGCCTTTTCATATCCACTGTTTGCCGCGCCGGGCTGTTCCGGCGGCTGGCTGGGATGTGCGCGGCATTCATGCTGGTGCTGCAGGTGGCCTTTCCCGGTGCGGGGCAGGCCGCAGCCGGCGGCGAGTGGATTGAAATCTGCGGCGAGTTCGGCGTGGTTGAGATACAAGTCGCCGGTGAAGCCAGCGAAGAAACGCAGGACTGCCCCGAATGCGGCACCTGCGTTTTATGCGCTGCTGAAACCGGGGCTGTGCCGATAAGCCATCTGCCTTCCGGCATCACCCATGCGGCGGACACCATCGTACTGCTGCCTGCGGGGGCCGCGGCGTACCCAAATCCGGCGCAATTCTGGCATGACGGCCGCGGTCCTCCGCTGGCAAACAAAATAGAACCCGAACGCGCCGTGGGCGCGTCCATGGCAGCCACTCAAAATAAAGGAGAGGCGCCATGGTCCTGACATGCGCCTTGCGGGGCTGGCTGACAGCCCTTGTGATGACAATCGCCGCGCTTTTCGCTGCGCCGGCTGAGGCAGACAGCCTCGGCAGCTTCCTGACAGAACTGATACCCGCCGATCTGGTGCCCGGCGCGGACGGCTTTGGCCCGGTGCGCACGGATGTGCCGGTGGCACCAGTCCTGAAGGCGGGCGAAACGGTCGCCTATGCCTTTCTGACCTCCGATTTCGTCGGCACAACCGGCTACAGCGGCAAGCCGATCCATGTGGTGGCTGCAATTGACACCGATGCGGTGCTGACGGGTGTGAAACTGGTCAAACACTCCGAGCCGATCGTGCTGATCGGCATTCCGAACTCCAAGATGGTCAAGCTGACCGAAAGCTATGCCGGGCTGGACCTGAAGGCCGAGGCGGCGGCCGGCGGCGATGCCCATGACCTCGACATCATCTCCGGCGCGACGGTGACGATCATGGTGATCGACGACAGCCTGGTGCGCGCGGGGATCAAGGTGGCGCGCGCGCTGGGGCTGGGGGGCTTGTCGCCGGTGCAGGCGGACGGGCCGAAACGTGAGCTCGACATGGCCCGCGAGGAGGCTGCGGACTGGACCACGCTGGCAGGCGACGGCTCTGTGCGGCGGATGACTTTGGACGTTGGCCAGATCAACACGGCCTTCGAGGCCACCGGCGACCAGCGCGCGATCCGGCGGCGGGAGCGCGGCGCGCCGGACGACACCTTTATCGACATGCACATGGCCCTGGTATCTGTACCCTCCATCGGCAAGTCGCTGCTGGGCGAGGCGGAGTACCAGAACCTCAAGTCCTGGCTGAAGGAGGGCGAGCACGCCATTCTGGTGCTGGGGCGCGGCAGTTACAGCTTCAAAGGCTCTGGCTATGTGCGTGGCGGGATTTTCGACCGTGTCCAGCTGATCCAGGGCGATGCCTCGGTGCGTTTCTTTGACCGCCAGCACAAACGGCTGGGGTCGCTTGCCACAGCGGACAGCCCCAGCTTTGCAGAGCTGGACCTGTTCAAGATCCCGGCGGATGCGGAGTTTGATCCGGCTGAACCCTTCCGCCTGCAACTCTTGGTGCAGCGCTCCGTGGGCGCGCTGGAACGGGCGTTTTTGACCTTCGATCTGGGCTACAAGCTGCCGGAACAGTACCTGCTGCCCGCCGCGCCTGCGCCCAAGGTGGTGGAGGATGACACGAGCGAGGCCGCCGCCAAGGCCGCCCTGTGGCAGCGGATCTGGAAGGACCGCACCGTCGAGATCGGGGTTCTGGCCGTGATGCTGGTGGTGCTGACGGGTGTGTTCTTCTTCCAGTTCCAGGCGACTGTGAACGCACGCACCTTCTATTGGTTCCGGATCGGATATCTGACCGTCACCCTGGTGTTCCTGGGCTGGTACGCCAATGCGCAGCTAAGCGTGGTGAACCTGATGGCGCTAGCGGGATCTTTGCGCAGCGGCTTTTCCTGGGACGCGTTCCTTCTGGATCCGCTGGTGTTCATTCAGTGGTTTGCGGTAGCTGCTGCGCTCTTGTTCTGGGGCCGGGGCGCCTATTGCGGCTGGCTGTGCCCGTTCGGCGCGCTGCAGGAGCTGACCAACAAGATTGCCCGCGCCTTCAAGGTGCCGCAAATCACCCTGCCGTGGGGCCTGCATGAGCGCCTGTGGCCTGCAAAATACATGATTTTCCTTGGCCTTTTCGGTGTCTCGATGGTGTCGATCCCGCTGGCCGAGACCTATGCCGAGGTGGAGCCGTTCAAGACCGCGATCATCCTGAAATTCGTGCGCGACTGGCCGTTTGTGGTCTTTGCGGTGGCGCTGCTGCTGGCCGGGCTGTTCATCGAACGGTTCTACTGCCGCTACATGTGCCCGCTAGGCGCGGCGCTGGCGATCCCGGCCCGGGTGCGGATGTTCGACTGGCTGAAGCGCTACCACGAATGCGGCCATCCCTGCCAGACCTGTGCCAACGAGTGCCCGGTTCAGGCCATCCACCCTACGGGTGAGATCAACCCGAACGAATGCGTGAACTGCCTGCATTGCCAGGTTCTCTATCAATCCGACGCCAAATGCCCGGTTGTCATCAAACAGCTGAAACGCCGGGCCAAGACCGGCAGCCCCGCACCGGACGTTGCTCTGGGCCGGCCGCCTGCCAATCACCCCAACGCGAACAGGATCAAAGTTTCCTGAAGGAGGACATCATGTCTGAAGACCTGAATAACAAACTGCCCGTCACCCGCCGCGGCCTCTTGGGCGCCACTGCCACTGGTGCCGTCCTGGCAGCCACCGGCGCCGGCTCCGCCCTGCTGGGAGCCAAGCCCGCACAGGCCGCTGGCGTCAACCTGGAGCCGGGCGAGCTGGATGAATACTACGGTTTCTGGTCCTCGGGCCAGACCGGCGAACTGCGCATACTGGGCGTACCGTCCATGCGCGAGCTGATGCGGATCCCGGTGTTCAACCGCTGCTCCGCCACCGGCTGGGGCCAGACCAACGAGTCCAAGAAAATCCTGACCGAGGGCCTGCTGCCGGAGACCAAGGAATTCCTGGCCGCCAACGGCAAGGAAACCTATGACAACGGCGACCTGCACCACCCGCATATGTCGTTCACCGACGGTACCTATGACGGCCGTTACCTGTTCATGAACGATAAGGCGAACACCCGTGTGGCCCGGGTGCGCTGCGATGTGATGAAATGCGACAAGATCATCGAGATCCCCAACGCCAAGGACATCCACGGCCTGCGCCCGCAGAAGTTCCCGCGCACCGGCTATGTCTTTGCCAACGGCGAGCATGAGGCGCCGCTGGTCAATGACGGCCAGATCCTGGACGATCCGTCGCAATACGTGAACATCTTCTCCGCCATCGACGGCGACACCATGGAAGTCGCCTGGCAGGTGATCGTCTCGGGCAACCTGGACAACACCGACTGCGATTATCAGGGCAAATACGCCTACTCGACCTCCTACAACTCGGAAATGGGCATGACCCTGGCCGAGATGACCGAGAACGAGCTGGATCACGTGGTTGTCTTCAACATCGCGGCCATCGAAGCTGCCATTGAAGCCGGCGAGTACCAGGAGCTGAACGGCGCCAAGGTGGTTGACGGCCGCAAGGAAGCGCCGGGCAAGCTGACCCGCTACATTCCGATCCCGAACTCGCCGCACGGCATCAACACCGCGCCCGACAAGAAGCACGTCTGCGTCAACGGCAAGCTGTCTCCGACCGTCTCGGTGATCGACGTCGAGAAGCTGGACGCGCTGTTTGAGGCCGACGCCGATCCGCGCTCGGCCATCGTGGCGGAACCGCAGCTGGGTCTTGGGCCGCTTCACACCGCATTTGACAACCGCGGCTATGCCTACACCACCCTGTTCCTCGACAGCCAGGTGGTGAAATGGGACATCGCCAAGGCGATTGAGGCCTATGCGGGTGCCGATGTGGACCCGATCCTGGACAAGGTCGATGTGCAGTACCAGCCGGGCCACAATTCCACTTCCATGGGTGAAACCGCCGAAGCGGACGGCAAATGGCTGATCTCGATGAACAAGTTCTCCAAGGACCGGTTCCTGAACGTCGGCCCCCTGAAACCCGAGAACGAGCAGCTGATCGACATCTCCGGCGACAAGATGAAGGTTGTGCACGACGGCCCGACCTTTGCAGAGCCGCACGACTCGATCATCGTGCACCGCTCCAAGGTAAACCCCGCCAGCATCTGGGACCGCAACGACCCGATGTGGGAAGATGCGCGCAAGCAGGCCGAGGCGGATGGCGTCGATCTGGACGACTATCAGGACACCATCATCCGCGATGGCGACAAGGTGCGCGTCTACATGTCGAGCCAAGCGCCGAACTTCAGCATTGAGAAGTTCACCGTCAAGCAGGGCGATGAGGTCACCGTCTACGTCACCAACCTGGATGACATCGACGATCTGACCCATGGCTTCTGCCTGTCGAACTTCGGCGTCGCGATGGAAGTCGGGCCGCAGGCCACTGCCTCCGTCACCTTCAAGGCGGAGCGTCCGGGCGTGCACTGGTACTACTGCCAGTGGTTCTGCCACGCGCTGCACATGGAAATGCGCGGCCGGATGCTGGTCGAGCCGCGGAGCGCATAAACATGAAACGGCTCCTGCCCACATCGTTTGTTGCGGCTCTCTCCTGCCTGGCGCCCGCTTGGGCGGCGGACTGGGATGTGCCCAACCGGGCAGGGGCAATTTCCGAAACACTGGCGCAGGCGGCGGATGGCGACACCCTCCGCCTCGCCCCCGGCGACTATGCCGAAACCCTGGTGCTGGACCGCCCTGTCATCATCGATGGCCAGGGCCATGCCACACTGGACGGCCGGGGGCTGGGGTCGGTCATCACAGTGACTGGCCCCGGCATTACCGTGCAGAACCTGACGGTTGTTGGCTCCGGCTCTTCGCATCAGGAGATCGACAGCGGCATCAAGCTCACCAAAACCGCGAAGGCGCCGAAGATCCTGAACAATGTGCTGCTGGGCAACCTGTACGGCGTAGACGTGCACGGCGCAAAGGACAGTCTGGTGCAGGGCAACCGGATCGAGGGGCGCCTGGACCGGCACATGAATGCGCGCGGCAACGGGGTCTATGTCTGGAACGCGCCGGGCGCCGTGGTGGACGGCAACGACATCCGCTTTGGCCGCGACGGGATCTTTGTGAACAGTTCCAAGAAGAACGCCTTTACCAACAACACCTTTCGCGACCTGCGCTTTGCCGTGCATTACATGTACGCCGACAATTCCGAAGTTTCGGGCAATGTCTCGATCGGCAATCACCTCGGCTATGCGGTGATGTTTTCCAAACGGGTCAAGGTGAGCGGGAATGTCTCGCTGAATGACCGCGACCACGGGGTGATGCTGAACTACGCTAACCAGGGCGAGGTGCGCGGCAACTATGTGAAGGGCGCCAAGGACAAATGCACCTTCCTTTATAACGCGCACAAGAATGATTTCTCCGGCAACTGGTTCGAGGGCTGCGGCATCGGCATCCACTTTACCGCAGGCAGCGACGGCAACCGGATGGTTGGGAACGCCTTTGTCGGCAACCGGCATCAGGTGAAATTCGTCTCCACCAAATGGGTGGAGTGGAGCGAGGAAGGCCGCGGCAACTACTGGTCCGACTTCGCGGGTTTTGATGTGGACGGGGACGGCATCGCCGATGCGCCTTATCGTCCGAACGACAGCATGGATCATGTGCTGTGGACGCAGCCGGCGGCGAAACTGCTGATGGGATCGCCCGCGGTGCAGCTGGTGCGCTGGTCCCAGTCAGCGTTTCCGGCGCTGCTGCCCGGCGGGGTGATCGACAGCCACCCGCTGATGCGGCCAGCGCGGCCCGATGCCGCCAGAAAGGTTGAACAGGATGGATAACTCTCCGCTGCAGATCCGCGCGCTGGACAAGTTCCGCGGCAAGACACAGGTGCTGCATGGCATCGATCTGGTCATTGCGCCGGGTGAGCGTCTGGCGCTCTTGGGCCACAACGGCGCAGGCAAGTCGACCTTGATCAAGGCGGTGCTGGGCCTGATCCGGCATGAGGGCGGCAGCATCCGCATTTGCGGTGCAGCCCCCGGCAGCGCCGCGGCGCGGGCCGCCACTGCCTTTCTGCCGGAGGCGGTCAGCTTTCACCCGGCGCTGACGGGACATGAGCAGCTGACGCTGTTTGCCCGCCTGGCCGGCGAACGCGCGGATATTGACGGCCTCCTGGGACGGGTTGGCCTGGGAGAAGCGATGCATCGCCGCATCGGGGCCTATTCCAAGGGTATGCGGCAGCGGCTGGGGCTGGCGCAGGTGCTGCTGGGCCGCCCGAAACTGGCACTGCTGGACGAACCCACCAGCGGGCTGGATCCAATCTCGCGGCAGGATCTCTATGCCATCATCAACGAGCTGGCGGAACAGGGCGCGGCGGTGCTGATCGCCTCCCACGCGCTGACAGAGGTGGAGGCCCGCACCGACCGCATCGCCATCCTGCGCAAGGGCGTGAAGGTGGCCGACGACACGCTGGCGGGCCTGTCGGCGCAGGCCGGACTGCCGGTCAAGCTGCGGGTGCAGGCCAGCGGCGCGCACGCTGACCGGATCGCAACCGAAACCGGCGGGCGGCGGATCAATGGCGCCTCGGTCGAGATCCTGTGCTCACCGCAGGACAAGATGGCTGAGCTGCGCAAGATCGCCGCCATGGGTGACGCTGTGGCCGACATCGACATGGTGCCGCCGCGGCTGGAAGACCTCTATCGCCATTACTCCGGGGAGGACCGCAAATGAGACGTGCCTTTGCCATTGCCCGCGCTGAGATGCTGATCCTGCGCCGCAACCGCTGGCTGTTCATGGCCACGCTGATCATGCTGGCCTTTGCGCTGGCGCTGTCCTTTGCCGGCTCGGCGCCAACAGGGACGCTGGGCGTGGACATGCTGACTGTCTCGGTTGCTTCGATGACCACCCTGTCGGTCTACCTCGCACCGCTTCTGGCTCTGATGATGGGGTTCGATGCGGTGGCAGGCGACCGCGACCGCGGCAGCCTTGCCCTGCTCCTGGCCTATCCCGCGGGGCGGGCTGAAATCCTGCTGGGCAAGCTGATGGCCCATCTGGCGGCATTGGCGATTGCCATGTGCATCGGATTTGGCGCGGCAGGTGCCGTTGCCGCCTGGTTCGGCGGTGCCGGGGCGGAGAGCCTGGTGGCATTGGCGCGGCTGGTGCTGACCTCGATCTTGTTAGGTGCTGTGTTCCTGGTGCTGGGCTACGCGCTGTCTGCGCTCAGCAGCGGGGCAACCGCGGCTGCGGGCTTGTCGGCGGGAGTCTGGCTGGTGTTTGTGGTCCTTTACGACCTTGGCCTGTTAGGCGCTGTGGTGATGGACAGCGGCGGGGTCTTCACACAGAAGGTCTTCCCCTGGGTGATGGTCGCCAACCCGGCAGATGCGTTCCGGGTGTGGAATGTGGCGGCGTCGGAAAGCGTGGCGCTGTCCAGCGGCATGGCGGGTGCAGCAAATGCCTTGCCAGGCTGGGCTGCACCTTTGTCGCTGCTGCTGTGGCCCGCGCTGGGTTTCCTGTTGGCCTGTGCCGCATTCCGGAAGGTGGAGCCATGAAACGCCTGATCCTTGCCGCTGCACTGATCCTGTCCGCCTGCCAGGAGGAGGAGGCCAAAGCGCCGCCTGCGCCGGTTGAGCTGACTGAGGTTGCGCTCAGTTACTTCTGCCAGATGAATGTCGCTGAACACGGCGGACCCAAGGGACAGATCCACCTGGACGGCTTCCCGGCGCCCCTGTTCTTTGCCCAGGTGCGCGATCTGGCAGCTTATGTGAAAAGCCCGGAACGGGAGGCAGAGATCACCGCCATTTACGTGAGTGACATGGGTGCAGCGGCAAGCTGGCAGCAGCCCGGCAGCAACAACTGGATCGATGCCAGGGGCGCGCATTTCGTCGTCGGCTCCAATGTGGCTGGCGGCATGGGCGCGCCGGAGGTGGTGCCGTTCGCCACCGCCAAGGCGGCTGCGCAGTTCATGGAACACTATGGCGGCACCGTCACCGGGTTTGAAGGCATTCCCGACGATGCCGTGCTGGGGCCGGTCGATCTGGACCAGCGGCTGGAAACGCCGTCCTAAGACCGGCGTTTCCTTACGGCCTCAGACCGTCTCCGGCTGCAGCCGCATCTCGGCGGCGATGGCGTGGCCTTCCATGCCTTCCATCCGGCTGATCCGGGCGGTGCGCAGCGCCAGCTCACGCGAAGCAGCAGCGTTGCAGCGCTGCCAGGTCACGGTCTTGGTGAACTTGTGCACCGACAGCCCGCCGGTATAACGCGCGGCGCCGCTGGTCGGCAGCACGTGGTTAGGGCCTGACGTCTTGTCGCCGAAGGATACGGTTGTCTCCTTGCCCAGGAACAACGAACCATAGGCGGTGAGGCGGCCCAGCCACCAGTCGAGGTCCTCAGCCTGGACCTGCAAATGCTCGGGTGCATAGCGGTCGGCCACTTGCGCAGCTTCCTCGCGGGTGTCGCACAGGACCACCTCGGCGCGTTCGTGCCAAGCGCGGTGCGCTGCAGAGAGGTTGGGTTCCGGCAGCCGGTCAATCAGTGTCTGCGCGCGGACCATAACGCCCTTGGCCAGGCTCTCGCAGGTGGTGACCAGCCAGACGGGGCTGTCGGCGCCGTGTTCTGCTTGGCTGACCAGATCCCAGGCGACAGTTTCGGCATCCGCGGAGCGGTCGGCAATCACCAGCGAGTCCGTGGGGCCTGCAAACATGTCGATGCCGACCTCGCCGAACAGCATCCGCTTGGCCTCCGCCACATAAGCATTGCCGGGGCCGGCCAGAATATCGGCGGGCTGCGACCCGAACAGGCCCTGCGCCATGGCGGCAATGCCCTGGACTCCGCCCAGGTTCAGGATCAGGTCCGCTCCGCACAGGTCCATGGCATAGATGATCGCGTCGGGAATGCCGCTGCCGGGGCGCGGCGGCGAAACTGCGGTGATATGCGGCACGCCTGCCACCTTGGCGGTGGTGATGGTCATCAGCGCGCTGGCGATATGGCTGTAGCGGCCGCCCGGCACATAGCAGCCGGCGCTTGAGACCGGGATCAGCTTCTGGCCCGCGATCAGGCCGGGGATCACCTCCACCTCGCATTCCCCCATGGTGGCCTTCTGCGCCTCGGCAAAACGGCGGATGTTGGCGTGGGCGAACTGGATATCTTCCTTGGTCTGCGGCGAAACGCGGTTGCAGGCGGCGCGGCGCTGGGCGTCCGTCACCACGACCGGTCCGGTCCAGCCGTCCAGCTTTTCCGCATAGCGGCGCACCGCCTCCTCGCCCTCGCGCTGGATATTGGCCAGGATCACGGCGACGGTGTCGCGGATATCGCTGTTCTCGGCCGCCGGGCGCGGCTGGGCCTGTTTCAGATAAGTGATTGCCATGATCCATTTTCCTTGAAAGGCCGCCGGCTGTGCGGGGAAGCGCACGGCGCGGTGTGCGCTTAAAACAGCGCCCAAGGCCCCAAACGGTCAAGCCGGTGCCAAGTGGTTTCGAGAAACACGAATGTTTGTTTCGAATTGCGCTCCGCCTTTACGGGTCTTGCGCGGGCAGCGTCCGGAACTCCTCGGCCAGCCAGGGGAAGCGGGCGCTGATCGGATCGGTGAAATGGTGGCGCAGGGACTTTTGCAGCGCTTCGTGGATCAGCTGCGACGTGGCCGCGGGATAGACGCTGGAAGTGAACAGCGACACCGTGCGGGCAAAGCTCTTGCCTGGAAAGCGCAAGACCCTGACCTTGTCGTGAAAGCGCTGGGCGCGGTGGTAACTGGCGGCGGTGGTCACGGTCCAGCCGCTGCTTTCGGCCACCAGGCCGATGATGGACTGGTTGCATTCCAGCTCAAACCGGTTGGGCAGCAAGATCTTGAGCCGGGTCAGCTGGGTTTCGATCTGCTTGCCGATGGTGTGGTCGCGGGAATAGCGCAGGAACGGCAGCGGCGCCTCCGGTTTGGTCAGCTCCTCAACGCTGCCGCTGTATGCGGCGGGCACCACCAGAATGAACGGGTCGCGCATCAAAGGGTACTCGATCAGATCCGGCAGCAGCCCCGCTGGGCGGGTGGCAACACCGGCATCCAGCTTCTGCTCCTGCAGCTTTGCGATGATCTCATGGCTGGGCCGGGTGTAGTGGCGGAAATTGCAGCGGGGCAGGGCGGTGGACAGGAACTGGAACAGCTCCGGTCCGACCTCGTTGTCGAAATCATCCAGCAGCGCCATGCGCAGATCGGTGGCGTGCTGCCAGCTGCCAGAGCGGATCTCCGCCTCGCCGCGTCTGAGCGTCATCAGCCCGTCACGGACGTAGCGGGCATAGACGACTCCGGCCGGGGTCAGCCCCATCGGGCGGCGCGTATGATCCACCAGATCCACCCCCAGCGCGCTTTCCAGACTGCGCAGGTGATTGGAAACGGTGCTGATCGACAGGCCGGTTTCCGCAGCAACCTTTTGAATTGATCCTGACTTTGAAATAAGCTGGAACACCTCCAGCCACCTCAGGCTTAGGGATTTCTGCACAGGCTGCGCCTCCTGTTCGCCAAATCATATCCGTCAAAAACGAAACTAAGTTTTACTTTGGGCGCAAAGGCAACTTTATTCTACTGTGTATTTTCTTCCCGGATATGGTTTGCCGTGCAAAAATAAATGTCCGAGGCCCGCATTGAACGGACCCGGAAAACCCTGGGAGGAGATCCAATATGATTAAAAAGTATCTGCTGACGACTGCTTGTGCCGGCATCGCGGCGCTGTCTGCCTCGCACGCCTCTGCCTTGGAGGAGATCACCGTCGCCTATTTCCTCGAATGGCCGATGCCCTTCCAGTTTGCCAAGGCCAACGGCACCTATGAGGAGGAAATGGGCGTCAAGATCAATTGGGTCTCCTTCGATACCGGCACGGCAATGTCTGCGGCCATGGCGTCGGGCGATGTTCAGATCGCGGTGAGCCAGGGCGTGCCGCCGTTTGTGGTGGCAACCTCCGCCGGACAGGACCTCCAGGCGGTGGATGTGGCGGTCAGCTATTCCGACAACGACAACTGCGTGGTGGCCGAGGCGCTGGAGATCGACAAGGACAGTGCGGCTGAGCTGAACGGCAAGAAGGTCGGCGTGCCGATCGGCACCGCGGCGCATTACGGCTTCCTGTCGCAGATGGCGCATTTCGGGGTCGATGTCGGTTCGATGGAAATTGTCGACATGGCCCCCGCCGATGGCGCGGCGGCCTTTGCCCAGGGCAACCTGGACATGGTCTGCGGCTGGGGCGGCGCGCTGCGGCGGATGGTGGAGCATGGCAACGTGCTGCTGACCGGTGCTGAGAAGGAGGAACTGGGCATCCTGGTGTTCGACGTGACCAGCGCACCGGCCGGTTTTGTCGAGTCCGAAGGTGAGCTGCTGAGCAAGTTCCTGAAAGTGACCGCAGAGGCCAACGCCATGTGGAATTCGGGCGATCACAAGGACGAGATGCTGCCGGTCATCGCCAAGGACGCAGGCATGGACCTGGCGGATGCCGAAGCCACCATCGCCACCTTCAGCTTCCCGTCAGCAGAGGAGCAGCTGTCGGAGAAATGGCTGGGCGGCGGCGCGCAGACCTTCATGAAGGGCGTGGCCGATATCTTCGTGAATGCGGGCAGCATCGAGGCGGCGCTGGACTCCTATGACGGAACCGTCAACAGCGCGCCGCTGGCCGCCGCGCAGAACTGAGCCGCAGCGAACTGAATGTACCGAACGGCCCGGCTTTCGGGCCGTTCGCATCCGGGCGGGCAGGGCGCAGGCCGCGAAGCCCTAACAGGAGGGGGAGAAGATGGCTGGACTGGACATCAAGGGTGTCTCCATGCGTTTTGACCTGCCCAACGGCAGCTCCGTCCAGGCGCTGAAAGACGTTTCATTGAATTTGCAGGCAGGGGAGCTGCTGTCGGTGCTGGGACCGTCCGGGTGCGGCAAGACCACGCTGCTGAACATCCTGGCGGGGTTTCTGGCCCCCACTGAGGGAGTGGTGGAGCTGAACGGGCATGTGGTCACCGGACCGGACGCGGAGCGCGGGATGGTGTTCCAGAAGGGCGCGCTGTTCGAATGGATGAACGTGCGCGACAACGTGGAATTCGGTCCCCGCATGAAGGGCATGAGGCGGGCCGAGCGCGAGAAGATCTCCGACCATCTGCTGGACATCGTCGGCCTGCAGGACTTCAAGGAAAAAGCGGTTTACGAGCTGTCGGGCGGCATGCAGCAGCGGGTGGCGCTGGCCCGCTGCCTGGCGAACGAGCCGGATGTGATCCTGATGGACGAGCCGCTGGGCGCGCTGGACGCGCTGACGCGGGAAAAGATGCAAGGTTTGGTGCTGAAGCTGTGGAAGGAAACCGGCAAGACGATCATCCTGATTACCCACTCAGTCGAGGAGGCGCTGCTGCTGGGCGAACGGCTGATCGTGATGGCGCCGCGCCCGGGCCGCATCCACCGCGAATACCAGCTGCCCTTTGCCGAGCGCGGGGTGAATGCCGACCTGCGCGACGTCAAGAAATCCGAAGGCTTTGCCGAGACCCGCGATGAGATCCTTTCGATGATCTGGGAGATGGAAGAGGAGATCATGGGCCGGACGGAGCAGGTGGCATGACGGTTCTGCTGTTTTACATCGCGTTGTTTGCCGGCGCCTTTTTCCTGGTGAAATTCATTCGCAAGGGCATGCAGGCGCGGCATGATTTCACCAGCCTGAAGACCGTGACATTCGGCGACGAAAGCGCTGTAAGCCCGGACCGGGCGGCTTCGATCATTTCGGTGCTGGTGATTTTCGTGATCTGGGCGGCCTTCACCGGCTCCAAGCTGTTTCCGCTTCATGTGCCCGGGCCGTTCACCGGTGAAACCAGCTTTACCTACACGCTGGAAGACGCCACGGGCAGCACCGACGATGCGGAAGTCGCCGTCCGGGTGGCCGGATTTGGCGAGGCCAGCTCCAATTTCGAGGTGGACCCCGGCAGCGGCTTTGCCAAAAACGATGCGCTGGCCGCACAGGCCGGGCGGTCCACGACCCTGATCTTCGACAGCAATGACGAGGTCAAACGCAAGGAAGGCGCCAAAGTCGTGGCCATCAACGGCGAGCCGATCGGTCCTGGCACGGCTGTCGACACCGGCGACGGCACGGTGACGCTGACCGGAAAGGGCGCCATCAGCTTTACCCCCAGTGCGGGGATGCAGATGAACCCGATCTGGCTGCCGGCCCCGGAAACGGTGGTGGCGCGGTTCTTTGAAATCGCAGCCGAGGGCTATCAGAACTTCTCGCTGTGGCAGCACCTGGGCTGGTCGCTGGCGCGGGTGATTGCCGGCTTCGTTGCCGGCGCGATTGTCGGTATTCCGCTCGGCTATGCCATGGGCCTGTCCGGCTGGTTCCGCGGCTGGTTTGACCCGATCGTGGAATTCATGCGCCCGGTTCCGCCTTTGGCGCTGATCCCGCTGGTGATCATCTGGTTCGGCATCTGGGAAACCGGCAAGATCGTTCTGCTGTTCCTGGCTGCACTCTGGATCATGACGATTGCGGCACGGGCCGGGGTCTCCGGCGTGAACATCTCGAAAATCCACGCGGCGTATTCGCTGGGGGCCTCCAAGTGGCAGATCATGCGGCATGTGATCGTGCCCAACTCGCTTCCGGAAATCTTTACCGGCGCGCGGGTGGCCATGGGCGTTTGCTGGGGCACGGTTGTGGCTGCCGAACTGGTGGCGGCGCAGAAGGGCGCGGGCATGATGATCATCGCCGCGTCCAAGTTCCAGCTGACCGATATCGTGATCATGGGCATCGTGATGATCGGGATCATCGGCTATGGCATCGACATCCTGATGCGCAAGGCCGAGAACTGGCTGGTGCCATGGAAGGGCCGCAGCTGATTTGAAGCTGGATGACGCAAAGAAAACGCCTGGGGAGGTCCCCGGAGTTTGCGGTCCAGCAAAGGATCAGATGCGGAGGCGGTCAAAATCCGGATCGTATGGGGACGGCGCGATGACGGTGGCGGAGACCAGATCACCGCAGAGGTCGAGCTGCATGGTGCTGCCTTCAGCCGCCAGTTCCGGCACCACAAAAGCATAGGCCAGGTTCATCCCGACCCGATGCCCCCAATCGCCCGAGGTCACGGTGCCCGCGGCCTTGTCGCCCTGCATCAGCGAGGCGCCGCTGCGGGCCGGGGCATGGGTGGCGCCGACGTGCAGCGTGACCAGCTTTTTGCGCGGCCCCGCGGCCCGGCGCTTCAACAGCGCCTGGCGGCCAATGAACCCGCCTTTGCCCAGCTTCACGAAACGGCCCAGCCCGGTCTCATACGGGTCGAATTCGGTGATCAGGTCCGTCTTCCAATGCAGGAACCCTTTCTCCATCCGCATCGACTCCACCGCGCGGGCGCCAAACAGCTTCAGCCCGAAGGCCTCCCCGGCCTTGCGCAGCGCCAGATAGGCAGCATAAAGCGAGGCATTCGGGACGTGGATCTCATAAGCCAGCTCACCTGAGAAGCTGACACCCATCACCGTTGCCGGAGCAATGCCGATAAAGCATTCGCGCACCGACAGCCACGGGAAGGCCTCGCGCGACCAGCCGCCCCGGGCGCAGGCAGAGAGCACATCCCGCGACCGGGGGCCTGCCAGGACCAGGATGGTCTGGTCATTGGTGAGGGCGCGCAACTGCACATCTTCGCCCGTGCGGATGTGCTGGCTCAGCCAGTCCATGTCGTGAAACTCGCTGGCGGCGGCAGAGCCGTACCAGACCCGCTCCGGCCCGCGGTCAGAGGCAGGCAGGTTCGCCACCGTGGCCTCGCCCTTGACCATGCCGTGACAGTTCAGAAGGTAGCCAAGCCCGACGCGGCCCGCGCGGCGGGTGACGGTGCCGCAGAACATCCGGTCGAGGAAGCTGTGGCGGTCCGCGCCGGTGATCTCGATCCGGTTGAAGCCGCTGACCTCAGCAAGGCCCACGTTGTCCTGCACATTCTTTACTTCCGCAGCGACCACGCCGAAGGCCTCGTCGAAGTTGAAGGTCAGCGAGGGGTGAAAATCCGGGGAGGGTTTGATGTAGTCCACCCGCTCCCAGCCGTTCACCACGGTGAACTCCGCGCCTTCGGCGGCCAGCACCGGCGTCAGCGGCGTGGTCTTGGCCGGCCGGCCCGCCGGGCGGTGCTCATGCGGAAAATGAAAGCGGAACTCGTTCTGGTAGTCTTCCACGGCTTTCAGCGCGGTCAGCTCTGCGTTGGCATGGGTGGTAAAGCGGCGGGGGTCCAGGCACCAGGTGTCAAAACAGGCCTCGCCATGCACGATCATCTGCGCCAGCAGCCAGCCATGGCCGCCGCCTTCGCCAAGCCCTGCGCGCAGGCCGATGGCACAGTAGGCATTGCGCTTGCCCGGGACCGGGCCGATCAGGGGCGCGCCGTCGATGGTATAGGTGATCGGGCCATTCACGATCGCGCGGATGCCGGTCTCGCGCAGCGCGGGCATCCTCTCGAACGCGCCCTCCAGCACGTCCATCACCCGCTCCAAGTCGTCGGGGCAAAGTGCGTTGACGAAATCCGGGTCAATCCCGTCCATGCCCCAGGTCTTGCAGTCCTGCTCATAAAAGCCGATCAGCAGCCCGTTCTTTTCCTGGCGGCAGTAGTAGTCGGAGATCGGGCAGCGGATCAGCGGCATCCGGTGGCGGGCCTCCTTGATGGCGGGAATGTCCTCGGTCAGGAAATACTGATGCTCCATCGAGGCGACCGGGTGATGCACCCCCATCATCGCGCCGACCTCGTTCACCCTGTAGCCGCAGGCATTCACCACAATACCGCAGTCGATATCGCCGTGATCCGTATGCACGGTCCAGGTGTCGTCCTTGTGCTGGGTCAGCGCGGTCACTGGCGTGTTGCGGTAGACCTCGGCACCAGCTTTTCGGGCGCGCCGGGCCAAGGCCTGGCACAGCTGCGCCGGGTCGATGTCGCCATCCAGCGGATCCCACAGGCCGCCCAGCAGGTTGCCGGTGGAAATCAGCGGGTGGCGGCGGCCGCATTCCTCGGCGCTGATGATCTCGAAATGCACATCCATGCCGCGCGCCATCGAAGCGAAATGCCGGTACCCCTGCATCTGCGCCTCGGTATTGGCCAGCCGTATGCCGCCGTCGCCGTGGTGATAGTTGATCGGATAATCCGGGTCTTCGGCCAGCTCCTTGTAGAGGCTGATGGAGCGGGACTTGAGCCCGATCATGGTCTGGTTGGTGCCGAAATTCGTGACCTGCGCGGCCGAGTGCCAGGTGGTGCCGCTGGTCAGCTCGTTGCGTTCGACCAGCACGACGTCGCTCCAGCCTTCCTGGGTGAGGTGGTACAGTGTGGAGCAGCCGGCGATGCCGCCGCCGATCACCACAACCTTGGTGCGCGATTTCATGACAAGGGGCCTCCGGTGTAGCCTGTACTGACTAAGCGCCCAGACGCAGGCGGCGGCAATGCAGACGGCCCGGTTTCGCAGAAATTCGAAAGCTTTCTTGCAGGATATGAAAGAAACGGCCGGGCATTGTCAGCCGTAACAGGCGGCCATCCCAGTGCCGCCGGGGCCGGCCGCGCATCCGGTGGCGGTGCAGAAGGCACTTGGCCGTTGACGTGCCGCCCCGGGCAAACGCACACTGCCGGGGCAGCGGTGGAGGCTCATCCAATGGAAATGTCGCAGATGGCTTCAAACTGTGCTGAAACTGGCGTCATGCCGGGAAACTTTGCGGGCAATCTGGCCTTATCGTTTTTCAAAACTGTCACTGTCGGGGCGATGCAAGCCTCCGCAAGGTTTCACCGTTCAACAAAACAAAAAATAACAAATACCAGTCCAAAGGGAGAATTGATCAAATGACAGTAAAGTCGACTGTTTCGCGGCGTTCTGTGCTGAAAGCTGCGGGGGCTGCGGCCCTGGCGGCGCCGCTTTATTCGAAAAGCGCGCTGGCGTCGTCAGGGGAAGTGAACATCCTGATGTGGTCGGACTACCTGCCGCCGGAATTCCTTTCCGGTTTTGAGGCGAAGACCGGCATCAAGGTGAACTACACCGGCATCGGCTCCAACGAGGAAATCATCAACAAGATGAAAGCCACCAAGGGGCAGGGCTTCGATATCGTCTCGCCCACCAACAACCGCTCGCTGCAGTGGGGGCCGCTGGAACTGCTGAAGCCCTTCGATATGAGCAAGGTGAACATCGACGCCGTGAACCCGGCGATGGCCAAGATCGGCACCGATGCCTGGAACTTTGGCGGTGAAGGCGTCCACTGGCTGCCGCATATCTGGGGCACCGAAGGCATTGCCTACCGCACCGACAAATGGCTGCCCGCGGGCGATGCGCCGTCTTACGGCGACGTCTGGAGCGAGGAGAACGCGGGCAAGACCATGGGCCGGGCGCATTCGATGATGCTGGGCGCAGGGCTTTACATGGAAGCCTCGGGCGAGATGGAGCCGGGCTCGATCTGGGCCGCCTATGACGACGAGGAAACCATGCGCAAGGTCTGGGGTCAGGTCACTGACTGGTGCGTGGCGCGCAAGGACCGGATCAAGCTGATCTGGAACGACGCCGACACTCAGAAGAACGGTCTTCTGAACGAAGGTGTGGTGGTCGGCCAGACCTGGGACGGCCCGCCGCTGGCGCTGAAATCCGCAGGCGAGCCGGTGCATTACCAGGCGCCCGTCGAAGGTGCGATGGCCTGGGTCGACGGCATGTCGATGCCGGTCGGCGCCCAGAACGAGGAGCAGGTCTATGCCTTCATCGACTATGCCTTCCAGCAGGAGCCCGCGGGCAAGGCGATCGACAGCCACGGCTACAACTCGCCGGTGCTGGGCGCTGACGGCTTCTCCGGCGATGTCTACAAGAAGAACTTCGCTGAAGCCTATCCGGGCGACAGCCTGGCCAATCTGAACCCCTGGCCGGCCGAGGCGCCCTGGTACGCCGACGTGCGCACCGAATTCGTCAACAAGTTCAAGAGCGCCTAAGCCGCGCGCTTGAATAGCCTGGCCCCGGGGCACGCTCTGGGGCCAGCCGCAGATTTTGCGGCGCCATCACATACGAACAGATACGGAGAGCAGCTCTTGCGGGGCCGGTGGCATGCCACCGGAATGGAGGTCTGCATCTTAGGGAGAAGCCAAATGAGTGCAGGGGTCGGTGTTGATCTCGAGAACCTGTGGATCCGCTTCGGTGACTTTGTCGCCGTGCGCGATGCCAATGTGACCATCAACGGGGGGGATTTCTTTTCCTTTCTGGGGCCGTCGGGCTGCGGCAAGACCACTATCCTGCGCGCGGTCTCGGGCTTCCTGGAACCAAGCGGCGGCCGGGTACTGATCGGCGGCAATGACATGAAGGGGATCGGGCCGAACAAGCGCCCCACCGCGCTGATCTTCCAGAATCTGGCGCTGTTTCCGCTGATGAAGGTCTGGGAGAACATTACCTTCTCGATGGAGATCAAGGGCGCCTCTGCGCGCGAGCGGCGCAAGCGCGCGGACGAGCTTTTGGACATGATCGCGCTGCCCGGCCAGGGCGGCAAGCTGCCCTCCGAACTTTCCGGCGGTCAGCGCCAAAGGGTGGCGATTGCCCGCGCGCTGTGCGCAGAACCTGACGTGCTGCTGCTGGATGAGCCGCTGTCGGCGCTGGACCTGAAGCTGCGCCAGCACATGCGCACCGAACTGCGGGAAATCCAGCAGCGGGTCGGCATCACCTTCATCTACATCACCCACGACCAGGGCGAGGCGCTGACCATGTCCGACAACATTGCGGTGATGCGGGCCGGCGTTATTGACCAGATCGGCGACGGCAAGGCCATCTACAACGATCCTGCCACCGCCTTTGCCGCGTCTTTCGTGGGCGAAAACAACGTGTTCCGCGGCAAGGTCAAGCGGATCATGGGCAATGAGGCGCTGATCCAGACCAACCGGTCGGGCGATCTGGTGGCGCGGATTTCCACCGCCAACCAGGGCCGGATGAGGGAAGGCGACGCCGCGATGATGTTCATCCGCCCCGAAGCCTTTGCCCTTGCCCCCAAAGGTGCCACCGGCACGCATTTTGTGACCGCCAAGGTCAATCACGAGGAATTCGAGGGCAATGCTTTCAACATCTTCATGGAAGGCGACGGCGGCAAGGAACTGAAGGTCTCGATCCCCAACCTCGGGCAGTCGTTCGAGGATCACACCGGCCAGAACATCACCCTGGAATACGAGACGAAAAACGCCGTCATCGTGCCAGCCGGTGAGCTGGCCGCGGAATGAGGGGGGGCTGAGCCATGCCAAGCTTCCTGAGGGAGTTCTTCAAACGCAACGGCACCGGTATGGGCAGCCTGATGCTGGGGCTGGTACTGTTCTGGACCATCGGTCTCATAATCCTGCCGCAGCTGTCGATGCTCGACTTCTCGTTCCGGCCCAACCTGCCGCCGCCGGAGATCGGCGGGCCCAGGGACGTCTACACGCTGGAGAATTACAAATACCTGATTTACGGCCCCGAGGGCGGCAGCCAGGATTACAACGCGGTCGACCTCAGGGTGTTCTTCCGCACCCTGGTGGCGGCGGTCTGCGTCACTGTCTTCAACCTGATCCTGTGCTACCCGATCGCCTATTACCTGGCCCAGACCAAGGGCAACCACATCCGCATCTTCGCGCTGATGCTGATCATCCCCTACTGGATCAACGAGATCCTGCGCGCCTTTGCGCTGCGCATCATCTTCGGCGAGACCGGGGTGCTGAACAACATGCTGGTCGGATTGGGGGTTTTCGACACACCCTTCGACTTCATCCGCAATGATATCGCGCTCTATGCGGGTCTGGGATACGCCTACATCCTCTTGATGATCTTCCCGATCTACAACGTGATCGAAAGCCTCGACCGCAACCAGATCGAGGCGGCGCGCGACATGGGCGCGAGCTGGGTGAAGATCCACCAGCGGGTGGTCATTCCCTATGCCAAGCCCGGCATATCCTCCGGCTGCACCATGGTGTTCATGCTGTCGGCCGGCGCGCTGGCGGCGCCGCAGATCCTGGGCGGGCCTTCCTCCCTGTGGTTCACCCAGCTGATCTATCAGCAGTTCAATGACAACTCCGACTGGCCGCAGGGCGCGGCTTATGCGGTGGTGCTGCTGGTCACCTGTATCCTGCTGGTGCTGGCGGTCATGCGCCTGTTCAAGGTGAACATGGGGGATATCGGCAAATGAAGCGGTTCACCTTTATGCGCCTCAGCCTCTGGGTCTATCTGGGGGTTTTCTTTGCCTATCTGCTGGGCCCGCTGGTGATCATGTCGGCCACCGCCTTCAACTCGCCCGCCTTCCCGCGGATGACCCCCTGGGAATGCCTGACGTTTGAGTGGTTCGCGGCCTTGTTCCGCGACGAGCGGATCCTGAACGGCATCTGGAACTCGATCCTGGTGGGGGCGGGCACGGTGGTCTTGTCGGTGGCGATGGGGCTGGCAGGGGCGCTGATGCTGACCCAGATCTGGCCCAAGCTGCGCGCCACCTATTACACCATCATCATCGCGCCGATCCTCATCCCCGGCGTGGTGCTGGGGATCTCCACCCTGGTGTTCTGGGACCGTATCAACCGGGTCCTGGGGCTGGGGGCGGACAGCTGGCTCTCCAACGGGCTGTTTCTGACCATCATCGGCCAGTCCACCTTCATCGCCAGCTACTGTATGCTGGTGCTGGTGGCCCGCCTGCAGCGCTATGACGTGGCGCTGACCGAGGCGGCGCTGGACCTTGGCGCCAGCCACGCCCAGGCCTTCCGCAAGGTGCTGCTGCCGTTCATGCGCCCCGCGATTGCGAGTGCTGCGGTGCTGGCCTTCCTGGCGAGCTTCGAGAACTACAACACCACCACCTTCACCTTCGGCGAATACCCGACGCTGACCATCGAACTGGCCCAGAAGGTCCGCTATGGCATCACGCCTGCGATCTCTGCGCTGGCGTTCATCATCGTGGTGCTGACGGTGATTGCAGCGCTCGCCAACGAGGCCAGCCTGCGCCGCAAGGAACTGGTGGCCGCGGCGCGCCAGAAGGCCACGGTGGCAGAGCTGGAAAGCGGAAAGCTGCGGCTGCCTGGCTTCCTCAGCTCCAACTGGGCGGCGGTGGCGCTGGTCGCGGTGGCCTGCGCCACGGTGGCGGTGGTGGGCACCGCCGCGGTCTACAGCCCGGCCCAGTGCATCGCCGATGTGCAGGAGCAGAAGCGGCTGGAGGCCGAACAGCGTATCCAGGAGCTTCGCCGCCAGCGCGAGCTGCGCCGTCAGGAGCAGCTGGACCAGCAGGGCGAGGCCGCTCCGGCCCCCGCCGCTCCGTCCGGCAGCAGCACCGGCTTCGGCGGCGCCTTCGCCCCCGGCAACCTGTCGGGCAACAGCGAGGCGGAGCCTGAAGCGGAGCCGGAACCGCAGGGCAATTCCTCCGGCTTCGGCAACGTCTTCGATCCAAACGCCCTGTCAGGCGGCAGCGAAGGCGGCGGCGCAGGCGATTGACCCCGCAAGAAACCAAGAAAGGCGGCCCCAGGGCCGCCTTTTTCATGAGCAGGACCGGATGCTGTCAGGCCATGGAGCCTGCGGGGTGGCGGTCCGCATAATACTGTTTCCGGAACGCCTGCGGGCTGGTCTTGTACTCGCGCTTGAACCATTCCGTCAGGCTGCTGCGGGAGCCAAAGCCGGTGGCGGCGACGATCTCGGCCAGCGGCAGGGTGGTGTGCAGCAGCAGCTGGCGGGCCTTTTCGATGCGCAGCTTGCGGTAGGCGGCCAGCGGGCTGGTGCGGGCCTTCTGCTGGAAGCGGCGCTCCAGCTTGCGCGGCGAAACGCCGGCCTGCTGGGCAATATCTCGGATCAGCAGCGGCTCTTCGAGGTTCTGCTGCATCAGGTTGAGGATCTTGACGATCAGCGCGTCGCCGCCGGCGGTCTGGCGCAGTTGCAACGAAACCTTGGACTGCTCCGACACGGGACCAAAGGTAAGGCCCAGATAGTCGCACACCGCATCGGCAATGAAGGGGCCGCGGTCGGCGCGCAGAAAGGCGGCCAGCACGCGCAGCGCGGCAAAACTGCTGACAGCGGTGCTGATCCGGCCCGACGTGGCGGTCAGGGTGCCTGCGGGGGCGCAAGCCAGCTGCTCTTCCTCTGCGGCGGCAGCAAAGTTTGCGTGCACCGCGCTTTCAACCGGTGCATTGATGCCGGTCTCTGGCAGCAGGAAAACCGCACTGCCGGAAAACAGGCAGCGCTGCGCTTGGCGGCAGATCCGCTGCAGGCTGGCCTTTTCGCCGGAATTCAGCGGCCAGCGGCTGGCGATGCCACCGAGGAATATCACTGTCTGCGGGTTCCAGCCGGCGGGAACCGCGCGCATCTGCGAGCTGAGGTTGCGCACGGCGGTGCGGTAGCCGCTGTCGGGAAACAGATCGTTGGCGGCGCGGAACACTTCGCAAATCATCTGGGCCGCGGCAGGGGGCTCCGACTGCGGCAGAATGATTTCAACGTCGTGGAGGCGGGCCTGCGCCGCATTTTCAGCGGTTTGCCGGGAGGCTGGCACGGTCAGCGGTTCGAGACGGGACATCATTCTCTCCTCTGAGCGGGTCATGCGGGGATGCGGCGCGGCGGGGGCGCTGCAGGGAGTGCCCCGCCGGACGGGCCGGCGGGGCGGGAGGCCTGACGGATCAGGCCTCGTTTTCTTCGTACTCCGACATCGGCGGGCAGGTGCAGACCAGGTGACGGTCGCCATAGGCGTTGTCCACGCGGTTCACCACCGGCCAGTACTTGTCGACGCCCAGGTTGCCCGGCGGGAAGCAGGCTTGCTCGCGGCTGTAGGGACGGTCCCACTCGCCGACCAGGTCGCGCACCGTGTGCGGCGCGTGCTTGAGCGGGTTGTTCTGCGCGTCGATCTTGCCGTCGATGATGTCCTGCGCTTCCTGCCGGATCGACAGCATGGCATCGCAGAAGCGGTCCAGCTCGTCCTTGGGCTCGGATTCGGTAGGCTCCACCATCAGGGTGCCCGCCACCGGCCAGGACATGGTCGGGGCGTGGAAGCCCGAGTCGACCAGGCGCTTGGCGATGTCGTCCACGGTGACGTTCCCCTCATCCGCCAGCGGGCGGGTGTCCAGGATGCACTCATGCGCAACGCGGCCCGTTTCCGAGGTGTAGAGGATCTTGTAGGCGTCCTTCAGGCGCGCGGCGATGTAGTTGGCGTTCAGGATCGCCACGCGGGTCGCCTGGGTCAGGCCTGCGCCGCCCATCAGCAGGCAGTAGGCCCAGCTGACCGGCAGGATCGACGGCGAGCCGAACGGCGCTGCCGAGACCGGACCCACGGCGGTGCCGTATTCCGGGTGGCCCGGCAGGTGCTCTGCCAGATGCGCCTTGACGCCGATCGGACCCATGCCGGGGCCGCCGCCGCCGTGCGGAATGCAGAAGGTCTTGTGCAGGTTCAGGTGGCTGACGTCGCCGCCGATGTCACCCGGACGCGACAGGCCGACCATGGCGTTCATGTTGGCGCCGTCGATGTACACCTGGCCGCCGTGCTCGTGGGTGATGTCGCATACCTCCTGCACGGTGGTCTCGAACACGCCGTGCGTGGACGGGTAGGTGATCATGCAGCCTGCAAGATGGTCAGAGTGTTTCTCCGCCTTCTCGCGGAAGTCTGCGACGTCGATGTTGCCTTTGTCATCCGCCTTGATCGGAACCACCTTATAGCCAACCATCTGCGCGGTGGCGGGATTGGTGCCGTGGGCCGAGGTCGGGATCAGGCAGACATTGCGGTGGCCCTGGCCGTTTGCCGCATGGTAGTTGCGAATGGTCAGAAGGCCCGCGTATTCGCCCTGCGCACCGGAGTTCGGCTGCTGGGAGATCGCGTCATAGCCGGTGATCTGGCACAGCTTGTCGTTCAGATCGGCGATCATCTGGTGGTAGCCCTGCGCCTGGTCTTCCGGGCAGAAGGGATGCAGGTTGCCGAATTCCGGCCAGGTGACCGGGATCATCTCGATCGTTGCGTTCAGCTTCATGGTGCAGGAACCCAGCGGGATCATTGCCCGGTCCAGCGCCAGGTCGCGGTCGGCCAGGCGGCGCATGTAGCGGGTGATCTCTGCCTCGGCCCGGTTCTTGTGGAAGATCGGGTGGGTCAGGTACTCGCTTTCCCGCAGCGCATAATCCGGCAGGCGATAGGCGCGGTTCTTGACGCTGTCGTCCTTCTTCTCGATGCCGAAGGCGCCCCAGACCGCTTCGATGGTTTCGGCGCGGGTCTGCTCGTCCAGCGAGATGCCGATGCGGTCCCCGCCCACTTTACGCAGGTTCACACCGCGGGCAACGGCCGCTTCCATGACGGTTTTCTGCAGCGGGCCGACCTCGACGGTGATGGTGTCGAAGAACACTTCGGGTTCGACCTTGAAGCCGTGCTCCTCCAGGCCCGCGGCCAGACGGGAGGTCTTGCGGTGCACCGACTGGGCGATGGCCTTGATGCCGTCGGGGCCGTGGTAGACCGCGTACATCGACGCGATGACGGCCAGCAGCGCCTGTGCGGTACAGACGTTGGAGTTGGCCTTTTCGCGGCGGATGTGCTGTTCGCGGGTTTGCAGCGCCAGGCGGTAGGCCTTGTTGCCGCGCGCATCGACCGACACGCCGATAATGCGGCCCGGCATGGCGCGCTTCAGCTTGTCGGTGGTTGCCATATAGGCCGCGTGCGGGCCGCCGTAGCCCATCGGAACGCCAAAGCGCTGGGTCGAACCGATGGCAATATCCGCGCCCATCTCGCCGGGCGACTTCAGCAGCGCCAGCGCCAGGATGTCAGCAGCGACAACTGCGATGCCGTTGTGCTCGTGGATGGCTTCGATTTCCTTGGTGAAATCGCGCACATGGCCGTAGGTGCCGGGGTATTGGAAGATCGCCCCGAAGACTGCACCCGGGTCCAGCTCGTCCGGATCGGCAACCACCACGTCGATGCCCAGGGGCTCGGCGCGGGTCTGGATCACGGCGACGGTCTGCGGGTGGCAGTTCTTGTCGACGAAGAAGGCCGCATTGTTTGCCTTGGAGCGCGAACCGCGGTGCGCCATTGCCATTGCCTCCGCCGCTGCGGTGGCTTCGTCCAGCAGCGAGGCGTTGGCGATGTCCAGGCCCGTCAGGTCGCTGACCATGGTCTGGAAGTTCAGGAGCGCCTCAAGACGGCCTTGGGAAATTTCCGGCTGATAGGGGGTATAGGCGGTGTACCAGGCCGGGTTTTCCAGGATGTTGCGCAGGATCGGCGCCGGAGTGGTGGTGCCGTAGTAGCCCTGGCCGATCAGCGAGGTCAGCACCTTGTTCTTGGAGGCCACCTGCTTCATGTGGAAAAGCGCATCGCGCTCGGTCATTGCCGGGCCCCAGTCCAGCGCCTCTTTCTGGCGGATGGCGGGCGGCACGGTGGCGTCGATCAGCTCGTCCAGGGTTTTGAAGCCGATCACCTGCAGCATGTCGGCCATCTCGCGCGGCGAGGGGCCGATGTGGCGCCGGTTGGCGAAGTCGTAGGCTTCGTAATCGGTAAGTTTGAAGGCCATTACAGAGGTCCTTGTCTAGGGCAATGTCTGGGGCAATGGACCCCGCCGGACGGTTCCGGCGGGGAGCGGATGCTTAGCCGATCAGGGCCTTGTAGCCGTCCAGATCCATCAGATCGTCCAGCTGGGAAGCGTCAGAGATCTTGATCTTGTAGATCCAGGCGTCGCCCTCCGGGCTTTCGTTCAGGGCGCCGGGGTTGTCGGCCAGGGCTTCGTTCACCTCGATCACTTCGCCATCCAGCGGCGCATAGATTTCGGAGGCTGCTTTCACCGATTCGATAACGCCGATCTCGCCGCCTTTTTCGAATTCCTCACCCGCTTCGCGCTGCTCGACAAAGACAACTTCGCCCAACTGGTCGGCGGCGTGCTGGGTGATGCCCAGGGTTGCCACGTCGCCTTCGACGGTGATCCATTCATGCTCTTCAGAATAATAGGTGGCCATTTTTGACTCTCCTGATGATGTCTTAGCGTTTGTAGTTCTGAGTGACGAAGGGCAGGGCGACGATTTCAGCCGGCTGCGCCTTGCCGCGGATGATCAGGTTCACCTTGGTGCCCGGCGCGGCATGGTCTGCCGCAACATAGCCCATGGCGACCGGGCCGCCGACGGTGGGGCCGAAGCTGCCCGAGGTGATGGTGCCGAGAGTATCGCCGCCTTCGCTTTGAACTTCCACACCCTGACGGGCGGGGGCGCGGCCTTCGGGCTTGATGCCGACCAGTTTCTTGGACGGCCCTTCGGCCAGTTCCTTCTGGATGCGGGCGGCACCGGGGAAGCCGCCCTCTTCCTTGCGGCGCTTCTGGATCGCCCAGGACAGCGACGCCTCGACCGGCGAGGTCGACTGGTCGATGTCGTTGCCATAGAGGCAGAGGCCGGCCTCAAGGCGCAGGGAGTCACGGGCGCCAAGGCCTGCGGGTTCGCAGTCGTCATGGGCCAGGAACAGTTTGGAAATGCGGATGGCATCCGCTTCCGGGATCGAGATCTCGTAGCCGTCCTCGCCGGTGTACCCCAGGCGCGAAATCCGGCACTCGGCGCCGTCAATCTCTGCCACGGTGGTTTCCATGAACTTCAGATCACGGGCCGCGGGGCACAGTCCGCCCACAACGTCCTCGGCCTTGGGGCCCTGCACGGCAACCAGCGCGCGGTCGAAGATCTCGGTCACTTCGACGCCGTCCAGGTTGGCCTGCATATGCGGGATGTCCTGATGGCGCAGTGCCGCGTTCACCACCACGAAATAGTGGTCACCGGCGTTGGAGACGATCAGGTCGTCCATGATGCCGCCGTCCTCGTTGGTGAAGAAGCCATAGCGCGCCTTGCCCTCTTTCAGGCCGGCATAGGCCTGCGGGCAGAGCGTTTCAAGCTTCTCGCCCACGTTTTCACCGCGCAGGATCACCTGGCCCATGTGGGAGACGTCAAACAGCGCGGCCTTCTCGCGGCACTGCTTGTGCTCGCCCATGATGCCCATGGGGTACTGGACCGGCATTTCCCAGCCGGCGAAGTCGACCATCTTGCCGCCAAGCTCGACGTGCAGGTCATAAAGCGGGGTGCGTTTGGGTGCGTCGGTCATCCTGTGCAGCCTTTGAATTTGTAGGGTTTCGGGGTGGAGGAGGGCGCAGGACGCGCCCTCCCGGAGAGCTTATTCAGCAGCGTGGCGGGCTTCTTCCGATTTGCCGCCGGTGGCAAAGAACTCTTTCGTCACCTTGAAGACGATCGGGCTCAGCAGGGCCAGGGCGATCAGGTTCGGGATGGCCATCATCGCGTTCAGCGTGTCAGCCAGCAGCCAGATGAAACCCAGGTCGGCGGTGGCCCCGAAGTAGATCGCGATGATCCACAGGATGCGGTAGGGCAGCATGACCTTCACGCCGAACAGGAACTCCATGCACTTCTCGCCATAATAGGACCAACCAAGGATGGTGGTGAAGGCAAAGATCGACAGCGCGATGGCGATCAGATAGCCGCCGACGCCCGGCAGGGAGGTTTCGAACGCCAGCGAGGTCAGCGCCGCACCGGATTCACCCGACGTCCAGGCACCGGAAGCGATGATCGCCAGACCGGTGATCGAGCAGACGATGATGGTATCGATGAAGGTGCCCAGCATGGCGATCAGGCCCTGGTTGACCGGACCTTTGGTTTCAGCCGCTGCGTGCGCGATCGGGGCTGACCCCAGGCCTGCTTCGTTGGAGAACACGCCGCGCGCCACGCCAAAGCGGATCGCCGCCCAGACCGCCGCACCGGCAAAGCCGCCTTCGGCTGCCGAGGGGGTGAAGGCATGGGTGAACACCAGGCTGAAAGCGGTGCCGATGGCGTCCGCGTTGACGGCCAGAACGATCAGGCCGGCGAGGATGTAGCTGACCGCCATGAACGGAACCAGCTTGCCCGCCACCGCGCCGATGCGGGTGATGCCACCCAGGATCACGGCGCCGGTCAGCACCATCAGCACGATGCCGGTGATGGAGGTGTTGAAGCCGAAGTTGGTTTCCAGAACCTGTGCCACGCCGTTCGCCTGCACACCGTTGCCGATGCCGAAGGCCGCGATGGAGCCGAACACGGCAAAGGCAACGCCCAGCCAGGCCCATTTCGCGCCGAGGCCATTCTTGATGTAATACATCGGGCCGCCGACGTAGTTGCCTTCCTCGTCGCGCTCGCGGAATTTCACGGCGCAGACGGCTTCGGAATATTTGGTGGCCATGCCGACCAGCGCGGTCATCCACATCCAGAACAGCGCGCCGGGGCCGCCGAGGAACACGGCAGTGGCAACGCCCGCGATGTTCCCTGTGCCGATGGTGGCCGACAGCGCGGTCATCAGCGCGTTGAACGGGGTGATCTGGCCTTCGCCGGTTGCTTCACGGCCCTTGAACATCAGGCCAAAGCCCATGCCCAGTTTCCGGATCGGCATGAACTTCAGGCCGACCTGAAGGAAGAAGCCGACGCCGAGAATGAGGACCAGCATCATCGGCCCCCAAACCACGCCGTTAACTTCCTTTACAATTGAATTTAACGCTTCCATGGGTCTCCTCCCGCTTGCGTTAAGGTTATTTGCCCTTTGCCAAGGCCATCTGACGGGCCTCTTTCAGGGCGGCAAAATCTTCATCCGCGTGGAACGAAGAGCGGGTCAGCGGTGTCGCTGACACATGCAAAAAGCCCTTGGAGCGCGCGATCTGTTCCAATTGCTCGAATTCCTCCGGCGACCAGAAACGGTCGATCGGGTGGTGTTTGGGGGTGGGCTGCAGGTACTGGCCCACGGTCAGGAAATCGACCTGGGCCGCGCGCAGGTCGTCCATTACCTGGCGCACATCCTCCAGTGTCTCGCCCAGGCCGACCATGATGCCGGACTTGGTGAACAGCTGCGGGTTGGCGCGCTTGGCGTCGTCCAGCAGCCGGAGCGATGTGTAATAGCGTGCGCCGGGGCGCACACGGGGGTAGAGGCGCGGGACGGTCTCCAGGTTGTGATTGAACACATCCGGCGCCGCCTCGAATACCGCTTGCGCCGCTTCGCCCTTACCCAGGAAATCCGGGGTCAGCACCTCGATGGTGGTGCCGGGGTTCTGGTGGCGGGTGGCGCGGATGGTCTGGGCGATATGCTCCGCCCCGCCGTCGGCCAGATCATCCCGGTCGACGGAAGTGATCACCACGTGGCGCAGGCCCAGCTTCTTGACCGCTGCCGCAACCCGGCCGGGCTCAAATGCGTCCAGCGTGTCCGGCTTGCCGGTGGTCACGTTGCAGAAGGAGCAGCCGCGGGTGCAGACTTCGCCCATGATCATCATGGTGGCGTGACGCTTGGACCAGCACTCGCCAATGTTCGGGCAGGCGGCCTCTTCGCAGACGGTCGCCAGATCATGCTCCCGCATCAGATTGCGGGTCTCGTAGTAGTCCGCGCTTTCGATCTTCTTCTTGCGGATCCATTTCGGTTTGCGCGGGATGGCGCTGTCGGCCTTGTGGGCCTTTTCGGGGTGTCGGGGGCGCAGCTGAATTGTCATCTGACAATTTTCTCCGGATCAGGCGTGAATGGCGCGGCCAAGCGCATCAAGGCAGGCTTCTTTCACCGCCTCGCCCATCGCCGGATGCGCGTGGCAGGTGCGGGCGACGTCCTCGACCGTTGCGTCTTTGGCAATCGCCAGCACCAGTTCGGCAATCAGATCGCCGCCGTGGGCGCCGCAGATATGGGCTCCGAGGATCTTGCCGTCGGGCGTCGCCAGCACCTTCACGGCACCGTCGGTCTCGCCAGTTGAACGGGCGCGGGAGTTGGCCATGAAGGCGAACTTGCCGGTGATATATTCGGTGCCGGCCTCTTTCAGCGCTTCCTCGGTCTGGCCGACGGAGGCGACCTCCGGGTCGGTGTAGACCACGCCGGGAACAGTGTTGTAATCCACATGGCCGTGCTCGCCCGCCATGATTTCCACACAGGCAATACCGTCTTCCTCGGCCTTGTGCGCCAGCATCGGGCCGGGCACGCAGTCGCCGATGGCAAAGATGCCGGGCACCGAGGTCTGGAAGGTTTCATCCACCTCGATGAAGCCGCGGGCATTGATGGACACCCCCAGCGCGTCCAGCCCCAGGCCGCGGGTCACAGGGCGGCGGCCGATGGCGATCAGAACCTTGTCCGCCTCGATCTGCTCTTCTGTGCCCTTGCCGGCCCGTTCCAGCGTCAGGGTGAGGCGGTTTGCGCCCTTTTCGATGGTTTTCAGCGCGCGGCCCAGCTGGAATTTCAGCCCGCGCTTGCTCAGCGCGCGCTGGGACAGCTTGGCAATCTCGCCGTCGATGCCGGGCAGGATGCGGTCGAGGTATTCCACCACCGTCACCTTGGAGCCGAGGCGTGACCAGACCTGACCGAGTTCAAGCCCGATCACACCGGCGCCGATTACCACCAGATGCTCCGGCGCGGCGTCCAGTGCCAGCGCACCGGTGCTGCTCAGCACGTCCACCTCGTCGGTTTCCACGTTTGGGAGGGTGGCAGGCTCCGACCCGGTGGCAATCAGAATGTTCTTGGCTGTGTAGGTGTCGTCACCCACCTGCACCTGGCCGGGGGCGGGGATGCTGGCCCAGCCCTCGATGTGGTCGACGCCGTTCTTCTTGAACAGGAAGGCAATGCCCTTGGTCAGGTCGCCGACAATCTTTTCTTTGCGGGCCATCAGCGCGCTTAGATCAAGGCTGGCGCCCTCAACGGCGATGCCATGCTGGGCCAGATGGGACAGCTCTGCATATTTGGCGGAGGAGGTCAGCAGCGCCTTGGAGGGGATGCAGCCGACGTTCAGACAGGTGCCGCCCAATGCGCCGCGGCCCTCGACGCAAGCAACCTTCTGGCCCAGTTGCGCCGCACGGATCGCTGCGACATAACCGCCCGGACCGGCCCCGATCACGATCAGATCATAAGCGCTCATTTGGTTTCTCCTCCGAAATGCGGTCCAAGACCGGCACGTATGCAGCCGTATACGACGCTGCGTCTCCTATAGGAAACTTTTTCCCTATTGCAAACTAAAAGTACTTATGCGGAAATTTTGACCCGCGAATACATCAAAGCTAAGCTGCTTGCGGAACAGGAGAATTCGCACAGATGGAACCAATTCCCTCAGAAGAAACAGGGCTGGGCCCCGAGGCCATGGAAGCTCCGGACGGGGAAGTCCTGGGGAAAATGATTCGCGACGCCCGCAAGGAGAAGGGCCTGACGCTGGAGGAAGCCGCCAAGGCTGCGGCCATCGGGCGCTCGACATTGTCGAAGATCGAGAACAATCAGACCCGGCCCAGTTTCGAGATCATCCGCCGCCTGATGCAGACGCTGGAACTGGAAACGCCGCAGCTGTTCCTGCAGTCCGGGCAAAGCGGCGTCACCGGGCGTCGGGACTTTACCCGCACCGGCGAGGGTGAGCACAAGGAAACCGCCACCTATGACCATGAACTGCTGTGCAGCGAGCTGACCAGCAAGCGCATGGTCCCCTACATCAGCACCATCAAGGCCCGCGATGTCACCGAGTTCGACAATTGGGTGCGCCACCAGGGAGAGGAGTTCATGTTCGTGCTGAGCGGCGAGGTGATCCTCTACACCGAGCATTACCGGCCGTTGCGCATGGGGCCCGGCGACTCCGTCTATTACGACAGTGGCATGGGTCATGGCTGCGTTTCGGTCAGCGCGGAGGACGCTAAGGTTCTATGGGTCTCGCTGGAAGTGTGACGGGGAAGCCGCCCGCCGGGCTGCCGGACCCTATGGCCGGTTAAGCCGCTTTTCCAGGCAGGCCGCTTCGCATACACCTTCTGGAAAGGAGGCGCGCTGCCATGAAACTGGACCCTGTGGATATCTCGAAATCGGCTTCGGCCTCGGCAGCGGTGTTCGAGGCCCTGCGCAAGGCTATCGTCGAAGGACGGCTGGCAGAAGGGGAGCCGCTCCGCCAGGATGAGATAGCCCGCCATTTCAAGACCAGCAGGCTGCCCGTGCGCGAAGCGATCAACCGGCTGGAAGAACACGGCCTGGTCCGGACCCAGCGCTTCAAGGGCGCCGTGGTGGCCGGCCTGTCGGCGGATGAGGCTGCCGAAATCTTTGATTTCCGCGCGCTGCTTGAGCCGGAGATCATCCGCGATGCGGTGCCGCGGATGCCGCCAGAGCTGCTGGCCCGGGCGCGCGCCGATTTCGCCGCCTTCGATGCCTCGAAAAATCCGATGGAATGGGGGGTGCTGAACCGGGCCTTCCATGACGGGCTGTACAGCGCCAGCCGGCTGACCTTCTTCCGCGAGGCGGCCAGCGGCGCAATGGACCGGATCGACCGCTACATCCGGGCGCAGCTGGTGATGAGCAACGGCATGGAGCGCGCAGGCCGGGAACATCTTGCCATCCTGGAGGCCTGCGAGGCGGGCGATGCGCGGCTGGCCTCGGACCTGACCCGTGCGCATATCCTGGAGGCAAAAGCCTCCCTGCTGGCGCATTTCCCGGCGCAGGCAGGCACCTGACCGCCGCCAAAGGCCAAGCCGCCAGCAGCGCCCGCCGAAAGGGCGCGCGCCGTCAGGCCGGTCTCTGCGCCTGGGATTTCCCGAGGCAGACCAGAAACCGGATTGTCGTTCCGGCTTCCGCATGGGGGTCGCACCAGATCGCTCCGTTGTGACGCTTGGCGATTTTGGCGCAGGTGGCCAGCCCAAGACCGGTACCGGGCTGGTCGCTGCCGCGCTGCAACCGCTTGAATGGCTCGAAGATCTTCTCCCGGTACTCCGGCGGAACGCCGATGCCGTTATCCGCAACCGAAATCATCACGCCGCCGGCAGCGGGTTCAGCCGTCACCGTAATCTCAGGCGTTTTGCCGCCGCTGTACTTGATGGAGTTGCCGATCAGGTTTTGCAGCAGCTGCACGATGTCCGGCGGAAAGCACGAGACGCTCAACCCGCCGGACAGCCATTCGATCCGGGCGCCGGACGCCGCAAGATCCTGTGCCATGACGGCGCGCAGGCTGTCGAACAGGCTGTCGACAGAGACATATTCAGCAGTTCCGTTGCTGTGCGGGTTGATGTGGCTTGCCAGCCTTTCGATCAGGTCAGAGGTCTTGCGGACCGACTTCTTCATCAGGCCCAGCTGCCGGGCAACCTCGTCAAATTCCCCGTTGTCATAGTCCTCTTGTATCTGGTCGCTGAGAAACTTGATGGCGCGCAGCGGCGCCCGCATGTCATGCACCAGCACATCGGAAAACAGCCGCAGCTCATTCTGCTGCTCCTGGATGCGCCAGCGCATTTCAGCAACCTTCAGCCCGTTTGCAATCATCCGCTGGAGGGCCTCGGAAGTGATCGCGGACTTGGGAATGTAATCACTTGCGCCGGCCAGGATAACGCTCTTGGCGATTTCCTCGTCCCCCTGGCCGGTGGTCATGAACAATACCGCCCGCGGCCACGTCGCCGTCAGCTGCGCGATGAGGTCCAGACCGGTGCCGTCCGGCAGAAGGTAATCCAGCAGGATCACATCCACCGGGAGGCCGGCCTGAGACAGGGCGCTTTTCCCGCAGTCCGCCTCGGCAACCTTGGCGTTCGGGTGCATTTGCAGCAAAAACCTGCGCACCAGTTTCCGGTCACCAGCGTCATCGTCAATGATCAGGATATTGAGAACCGTCATCGGACACCTTTGTGATGTGAATTTCGGGCAGTTCAACAATGCGCCAGTAGTGGTCGAGCGTGGCCATCAGATCGACGAACATGTCTCCGGCGTTGGACTTGAGGATGTAGCCGGCCACATTGTTGGCATAGGCCGCGGAAATGTCCCTTTCGTCCTCGGACGTCGTCAGAACAATGAACAGGATCTTGCGCAGCACAGGATCGGCGCGGATTTCCTCCAGCAGTTCCAGGCCATTCTTGCGCGGCATGTTGATGTCGCTCAGAACCACAAAATTGGGCGGCGGCACCTGGCTCATTTCGCCGCGCAGAAACGCCAGTGCTTCGACACCATCGGTGAACCGCTGGATCGGGTTGGCGATCCTGGCCCGAACAAAAGCGCGGCGCAGGGCCTTGGCGTCGCCTTCGTCGTCCTCGACAAGCACAATGTTCAGGGCAGGGCGGCGGGCCGGGGCGCTGTTGACTGTCATCGTGCATTTTCCTTGTTCCAGGGCGTCCAGCGGCGAAGATAGGCGGAGGCGGGTTCCGCTGGCCCGCCGGACCGAAGGGCAATTCTGCCGCCTGCCGCTATTCGCTTTTTCTGCACGGCGCAGTTTCCTGCCGCGGTCCGCTGCGAAGCCCTTTTGCCTTTGGAGGGGCAGGGGGCGAGCCTCTTGAGAAGGACTTGCACTCGACCTCCGGGCCCGCCCGCACCTGCGGCTGGCTGTTACTGCAGCAAGTTGGGCGACGCTTTGGCGGCAAACGCCCGGGTGTCGTCGATCACGCTGTCCAGATCATCCATGAACACAACCAGATCCTTGCAGCTGCGTTCCAGCATCGAGACATCGGACAGTATCGAGGCGGGCACGCTGTCATCCTGACGCGCCTGCGACTTGATCACGCGCACCCCGGCCAGCGTCCGGCTCAGAAGCAGCCGGAGGTCGGGCCCGCAGCCGACAATGAACCGCTGGAAAATCCGCCTCAGCTCCTTTTCCGAGGCCCGTGCGCTCGACAGCTGCCCGTAAAGCGCCCGCCGCTCAAGCGCTGAGGCGATGGATTTCATCAGGGAATCCGTGGTCAGCTCATCCTTGACAATGTAATCCGCGCACCCGCGGCGCATGGCCTCGACGGCGATATGGTAATTCGTCGCGCTTGTCAGCATGATGGGAACCGCTTGCACTTGATCTTCATGCGACACCAGCAGCCTCAGCGCGTCCAGTCCCGTGTCCATGCCCAGGTTGTGGTCAAGGAACACCAGATCAAATTGCTCCGCGTCCAGCTGCTGGCGCATTTCGTCCAGGGTCGCGGCTTCGTGGAATTCTGCAGTCATCCCGGCTTTGCGGCACAGTTTGTTCAGGCGCAGCCTGTCAATCTCATCGTCATCGACAGAGAGGATGTTCAGATTGACAGGCCGCAGAACCGGCGGGGCGCCTTTGCTGGAAAACGGAGTATTTCTCATCCTGATACCTTTTAATACTAAGCTGCACCCGGACGAGCTGCCCGGGACCTCACACTCTAGGCGGTACTATATTCGCTTATTTTCACGTATGGATTTATTATCTTGACGCATTTGATTAAGGAAAACTGAGTGCAGGGAGCGGCTGCCGGGATTTTACGTTAAGGACACGTTTGCCAAATGATATTTGCGAACCCGTTGCGTCTCGGGAGGCCGCGTAGCAGGCCGGAGGGGGAAGAAGCAGGGAATTTCGCGAAAATTATTTGCAGCTTGAGCTGCCTGTCCCGCTGTGATTGGGGCCGCTGCAGCGGCCCAACGGCCCCGGGGCAGGGCGCGGCCGGGCCGCCGCAGGATCTTTGTGGCCCGGAGATAAGCCTGCAGCGCGTAGCGGCAGCGGCATGAATATCCGCTGCCGCGGCCTTGCCGCGGAGCGCGTGCCATGGGCATCCCGAGGCAGTGATGCTCGGCCTGGCTTTGCGGGTGCGCAAGGCCATGAAGGGCAGCAGGAGAGCGGCGGTATCCGGCCCGCAGGATAAGTCCTGCCCGCGCTTTCAGCTGAGGAATTTTGGCCGGGCCAGAGGCCGGAACTGCGGTCCGGCCTCTGCTTTCAACACCGCTGCCTCAGGCTTGCCTGTGCGCGGCGGGCAGTGCCGCGGGCTGTGCGACCGCGAGGCTTAGAAATCTTCCCATTTCCCTGCTCCGCCGGTGCCCGTTGCCATGGCCTGGCCGGCACTGTCTGCCGGCAGGCTGGGGTCATCGCACCAGCTGTCCTTTGGCGCCGCAGCAGCCTGTGCACTGGCCGGTTCCGGTCTTATGCGGCCGCCGCGGGGGGCATGCTGCCCCTCAATCGTGAAATGCGACACAAGTTCCGCCAGCTTGTTTGAATCGGTGTGCAGCATATGGCCGGCGGCAGTGGCCTCTTCCACCATGGCCGCGTTCTGCTGGGTCACCTGGTCCAGCTGGGTGACGCCGGTGTTGATCTCAGCGAGCCCGGTCGACTGTTCCGCCGCGCCCTCAGCGATGCCGGAAACCAGCTGCGAGATATGGGTGACCCGTTTGACGATGCTTTGCAGCGCCTCGCCGGCCTTGCCGACCAGATCCACCCCCCGCTCTACCTGCTTGGAGCTGTCGCTGATCAGGGTCTTGATCTCCATCGCCGCGTCGGACGAGCGCTGCGCCAGCGCCCGGACTTCGCTCGCGACCACGGCAAAGCCCTTGCCGGCCTCGCCTGCCCGCGCTGCCTCGACGCCTGCGTTCAGGGCCAGCAGGTTGGTCTGGAAGGCGATATCGTCGATCACAGAGATGATCTGGCTGATGTGGTTCGAGCTCTGCTCGATCTCCGTCATGGCGGTCACGGCGTTGCCGACCACGGAGCCGCTGGCCTCGGCTTCGGCCCGCGCCTCCTCCATGGTGGCTTCGACGCTGCGGGCGCCTTCGGCGGCGGATTTCACCGACGCGGTCAGCTCATCCAGCGCCGCCGCGGTCTGTTCCAGGGTCGCCGCCTGGCTCTCGGTGCGGTGCGAAAGGTCATCGGAGGCCTGGCTGATCTCTTCGGCGCCGTTGCGGATGCTGCGGGCCGCCTCGATCACCTGCTGCACGGTCTCTTTCAGGGTTTCCAGGGTCAGGTTGTAGTCGTGGCGCAGCTGTTCGTGATCCTTTGGAAAGGCCTCGGTGATCGGCTGCGAAAAATCCCCTGCGGACAGCCGCACGAGGCCGGCGCTCAAGCTTTCAACCACGAACTGCTGCTCCTGCTGCTGCTCGTTGCGGCGTTCTTCGGCGATGCGCGCCTGCTTCAGGTCGGCCTGCATCGACACCAGCGTTTTGCCGATCTTGCCGATTTCGTCGTTGCGCGCGGCCGCTTCGATGCGGGTGTCCAGGTCGCCTGCGGCAACAGCCTCCATATGCGTGCAGATCTTGTCGATCGGACGGGTGATCGACCGCGCAAACAGCCAGCCGAGGAAGGAGACAGCCGCAGCACAGGCAAGGGAGATCAGGAGCATGATCTGGCGCTGGCGGACCGCGGGCGCCAGAATTTCCTCCCGGTCCAGCTCGGCAACGATTGCCCAGTTCAGGTCGCGGTATCTGAATGGCCCGGTGACGGCTGCAACCGTGCGGCCGTCCGGCTTTTGCACGGCTGGGTGGAACGAGACGGACCGTTCGTTCTCCGCAGCTGACGCGCTGCCCTCGGAACCGCCGCCGAAGGCGGTCTCGATGTAGGGCAGGTTCGGCAGTTCTTCCAGCACGCCGTGGCGGCCCTCGAGGCGGGATTGGGTGCGGGCCTTAAAATCGCCGCCGATCAGGTAGACATCCAGGCTCTCCAGCTTGCCGCCGAAATTTGTTGTGATCTTCGCGATCTCGTCAATGGCCACCTGCAATGCAAACACACCGGAAAACCGGCCCGCGTCATCCACGATCCGGGTCGCCGCAAACGCGGCCGGGGCACCCGCACTGGGGTCGTACGTTTCGATATCCGAAAAATAGACCCGTCCGGGTTCGCCGGCTTCGGCCATCCGGAATGCCTTGGCCAAGCCTGTTTCGCGGTAGGGGCCCGTCACCATGTTGGTGGCGTAATCGCTTTCCTTGGTGACCGAAAACACCACGTCGCCTGCCGGGCTGAGCAGGAAGATGTCATAAAAGCCCATGCGCTCCATCACCTTCTGAAAGGCCGAATGAGTGCGCTTGAAATGAATGTCATAGGGCGACGCGGCGGAGGCAAACATCGACAGGTTCTGCACCTCAGCCTGGCCTTCGCCGCTTCTGGTGGCCCAAGTCGCGGTCAGATCCTTCATTGAACCGGCCGTGGAGGGGACCGACGCGATCGTCAGAATGGCGGCTTCGATCCCTTCGAAATAGGATTGCAGAGCCAGCCCCCGGTCCTCCACCAGCGACTGCATGAACATTTCGCTGTTCTGGAGCACCCCGCGCCGGAAGTTGCTGGTGCTGACGGCTATCAGCACGGCTGTGAGCACAAGCGCAGTGCTGACGATCAGCAGCGGCAGCTTGTGGGCGAGTTTCATGGATCTCAGAATTTTCAATTTGACCTCCAGCGGAGCGGCATCCAGCGGCGGTCGCCGGTCAGATGCCAGTGATGCGATTTGTCACAATTTCAACGTCAGATAGATTTTTTATCGGTTAACGATCCTGCGCTTTTACGATAGGATTTCGATTTTCCTTCGCGTCACCTTGAGGTTGTGGCGGCTCTTTGCGCTGCTGTCTGGTCCCTGATGGCCTGGGCAAGCGCAGGCGCCCGGACGGTCTGGCTCTTAACGATTGCGGCGGCGCCGCGCACAGCGTTACGGCGGAGCGCTGCCGGACCAGGAACGGATAAATCGTTAACGGGGCGGGCGGAGCGAATCGATTCCGCAATGGCAGCGCGGTGCCGGAAAACCGGTCTGGTAACACTGGATTTTCCCCCGTTTACGGGGATTTTCTGGATTATTGCCGGGGGTTTTCGGGTTTTTCTGGCAATGCGCAGGCGTTTTTTGCCATGGTTAAGCATCAATGAGCGTGGGATTAGGGAATTGTTAACGCTGCCGCAATCAGTCCATAAATTCGTCTATCGGATGCACTTTTGGGCCTCATTCCAGCCGCACGCCTGAATGACGATGGTTTTGTGGGAAGCTGGAGTGGGTCATGAGACTATTCATTGCTGCGATGGCGGCATGCCTGTCCCTGGGCATGCCCGTCGGCGCCGCTGCGCAGGATGCGCGGCCAGGCGCCACAACAACCCTTGAAGGGTGGGAGGCCGTCGGACGGCTGAACTTCGCAAACGGGAACATCTGCACCGGTGCGCTGGTGGCACCGGACCTGGTGCTGACGGCGGCGCATTGCCTGTTCGACCCGCGCACCGGGGTGCGGGTCGCCCCGTCGTCGGTCCGGTTCGAGGCCGGGCTGTCGGGGCGGCAGGTGGTGGCCCTGCGGCATGTGGTGAAGGCGGTGGTGCATCCGCAGTACCGCTACCGGCCTGCGGGCACGCATCAGATCGGCAGCGATCTGGCAGTGCTCAAGCTGGACCGGCCGATCAGCCGCAGCCGGATCCGGCCGCTGGCGGTGTCGCAGGACGCGGAGCGCGGCGATACCCTGGGAGTTCTGTCCTATACCCGCAGGCGCGCCTCCCAGCCGGGACTGGAGCGGTCCTGCAGCGTGCTGGCGCGGCAGAGCCGGACCCTGGTGCTGTCCTGCCTGGTGGATTTTGGCGCGTCCGGGTCGCCGGTGCTGGAGATGCGCCCCGGCCTGCCGCCGCGGCTGGTCTCGGTGATCTCTGCCAAGGCAGCGATGGGCAAGCGGCGTGTGACGATCGGCACCGCGCTGGACGGATCGCTGCTTGACCTGATGCAGCGGGCGGGCTAGCGGCCGCCGCCGGTTAGGGAAACAGCCGCAGGCCTGCTGCCGAACTGCCAGGCGCTGGAAGCATCAGGGCTCGCGCAGCGCGTCCCGGGATTTGTAGAGCGGTTTCAGCAGGTATTGAAGAACGGTCTTGGCGCCAGTCTGCAGCTCTGCCGTGGCCCGCATGCCGGGCCGGATCTCGATGGACTGCTGGCGTTCGGTGAAGCCGGATTTGTCGACCCGCACCGTCACCCGGTAGTAGGGCTCGGCGCGCGGGTTGCGCTCATCCTCGAAGGTGTCGGCTGAGACAAAATCCACCTTGCCGCGCAGCGAGCCGTAGATGGTGTAGTCATAGGCCGACAATTTGATGGTGGCGTCCTGGCCGGGCTGCACGCTGGCAATATCCTCGGGCTTTACCCGTGCCTCCACAAACAGTTCCTCCCCCAGCGGGATAATCTCCAGGATCTCCTCGCCGGGACGGATCACGCCGCCGATGGTGGTCACCGCCAGGCTGTTGACGATGCCGGCCATGGGAGAGGTGATGATGGTGCGGTTCAGCTGGTCCACCGCCAGCCGCTGCTCCTGCCGCAGCGTGGTGAGGTCGCGCAGCGTCTGCGAATACTCCTCCGCCTGCTCAAGCTCGGCCTGGGTGCCGATCTCGTTGTACTTGGCGCGGGCGTCGGTGGCTGCCTTGCGCGCCTTGTTCACTTCTATCAGCGCGACGATCTTCTGCTTATAGAGCTGCTCCATATTGGCCAGTTCGCCGTTTAGCTGCTCCATGATCTGCCGGGCGCTGTCGCGGCGGCTGGTGAAGTCGGTCTGGCGGGCGGTCAGCAGACCGCGTTCCGAGGCCAGAATGCCGGGCGAGCGTTGCGCCAGCATCTCTGGCACGGAGAACTCAAAGGCGCCTTTCATCTGCGCCTCCAGCCGGAAACGCTTGATGTCCAGCGCGTCGATCTGGTTCTGCAGTTCGTCGGCGGCGGCGCGGAACTTGGTGTCCTGCAGCTTGGCCAGCACCTGGCCGGCGGTGACGATATCGCCCTGCCGCACATGCAGTTCCGCCAGGATACCGCCCTCAAGGTTCTGCACGATCTGCGCCCGGGAGGAGGAGACCACCTGGCCCTCGCCGCGGACAATCTCATCGATGGAGGCGAAGGCGGCCCAGATCAGGAAGGTCAGAACAGCGGCCAGCGCCAGATAGATAATCCGGCTGGCGCTGCGCGGCGTTTCTGCGTTGCCGTAAGGATCGTGCAGAGCCATGGTCATTTGCCTTCTCCGGCGGCCAGATGCGCCAGAACCTGGTCGCGCGGGCCGTCCACCACCATCCGGCCCGATTGCAGGATCAGGGTGCGGTTGGTCAGCGACAGGATCGGCATCCGGTGGGTGGCGATCACCGCGGTGCGGCCGTCCAGCCAGCTTTCCAGGCGGCTGACCAGGGTGCGCTCCAGCGTCTGGTCCAGCGCCGCGGTGGGTTCATCCAGCAGCACGACCGAGGGGTTTTGCAGCCACAGCCGCGCCCAGCCGATCGACTGGCGCTGGCCGATCGACAGGCCATGGCCGCCGTCGCTGATCTCCAGGTCCAGGCCCTTGTGGTGGTTGCGCACATGGGCGCCGAGGCCCGCGAACTCCAGCGCTTCCATCAGGCGGTCGTCGTCGCGCTCCAGCTGGTTGAGGTTCAGGTTGTCGCGCAGGGAGCCGGCAAACAGCCGCACGTCCTGGCTGAGGTAGCCGATGTTCGCGCGCAGATCGCGCGGGTCGATCTGCGCCATATCTGTGCCGTCCAGCAGGATACGGCCGCGGTCCGGCGCATACAGGCCCGACAGCAGCTTCAGCAGGGTGGATTTGCCAGATCCGTTCACCCCCAGCACCGCAATCCGCTGGCCCGGGGTGATCGCGACTGCCTGCACGTCCACGGTCGGGGCGGCGTCGTCGTCGTAGCGGAACAGGATCTCGCGCAGCTCGAACCGGCCTTCGATCTTCTGGCGGCGCAGATAGGTGCGCTCCTGTTCCTTTTCCTGCGGTGCCTGGGCGATGGCGTCCAATCCCTCCAGCGCCGCCTTGACGTTGCTCCAGCGCGCCAGCGTGGCGGCGAACTGGGTCAGCGGCGCCAGCGTCCGGCTGGTCAGGATGCCGGTGGCGATGATGGTGCCGACGGTGAACTCGCCCGCAAAGACCAAGAGCGTGCCCAGCACCACCGCGGTAATATAGGTGGCCTGCTGCACGCCTTGCGACCAGTAGGTGAGGGCGCTGGACAGTTTGCGCTGCTCGGTCGCGGAATGCGACGACAGCGTGTTAAGCTCATCCCACAGCCGCAGCACGCGTTCCTCGCCGCGCTGGGTCTTCACGGTGTCCAGCTCTGTCACCACCTCATGCAGCAGCCGCCCGGCCTTGGCATTTGCGCCTTGGGTCTGGCGGGTCAGCGCGATCATTTTCTTCTGCATGAAATAGGCAGGCAGCAGCATCAGGATGCCGCCTGCGACGATCACCCAGACCACCGGTCCGGCGATGGAGGCGACCAGCAGCAGGAACACCGCGATAAAGGGAATGTCGGCCAATGTTGAGATCGTGGAGGAGGTGAAGAACTCCCGCACCGAACTGAAATCCCGCATCGCGGCAAACAGGCCCGAAGGCGGCAGGGGCTTCTTGTCAGAGCGCATGCCGATCAGGCGGCGCATCAGGTTGTGCTGCACCGACAGCTCGATCTGACGGCCCGCCGCATCGGTCAGCCGGGCACGTGCCAGCTTCAGCATCGCCTCCAGCGCAATTGCGAGGAAGGCGCCAATCGCCAGAACCCACAGGGTTGCATGCGACTGATGCGGCACCACCCTGTCATAAACCTGAAGCGAGAACAGCGCGACAGAGACGGCGAGGATGTTCGCCACCAGCGACCCCAGCATGATCTCGCCCACCTGGCGGCGGTATTTCGGGAATTCGCTCCAGAACCAGTGGCCCGGGTCGATCTGCGGCGTGTGCCGTGCGGCCATCTGCTTGAGCGAGGGACGGGCCGACAGCACGGTGCCGGTGAAATAGGGGCTGAACTCGTCCAGCGGCACCTCGGTGCGGTTGTCCGCGCAGGAGGTGTCGTAAATCGTCAGAACATCCTCGGCCTGGCTCAGCACCAGCACGCACTGGCCGCCGGACATGATCGCCAGCGCAGGCCAAAGGGCGGGGGCAAGGAACTGTTTTTCCAGGATTTTCGGCTGCAGCCCTGAGGCCTGCACCGCCTTGGCCAGCGTGTGCAGCGACAGATCGCCCGGCGTTTCCTTCCACAGGAAGGCGGCAACGTCGCTGATGGGCACGTCGCTGCCCTTCAGGGCGGCCAGGGTGGCAATCAGGCTGGCGCGGTGCTGGATGCGGGCCGCAGCGCCTTCCAGCAGCGAGCCGACTTCGGGCGGCGCGTCCTGCGGCTGAGGTTTGGGCCGGTTGTCCGTGCGCGGCTTGATCTGCGCCTTGGGACCGGGCGCCGGGGCAGGGGTGTTGGCTGGCTGAATGCCGCCTTGCGGCGCAACCTTCGGGCTGGAAACTGGCACCGCCCGCAGCACCGGCTTCTTGCCGGAGGCGGGCAGGGGGCTGGGGGGCTTTTGTGTCGTGTCCGTCAAATCTTGTCCCCATCGGCCAAAAGGCCCAGGTCGCGTGCCAGCTGCAGCTGGATCAGCACCACCTCGTATTTCGCGTCGATAAAGGCCTGCTCGCGGCGCACCAGCTCCTCATAGACCTGGATCACTTCCATCACCGGGCGCTGGCCCGCTTCGAACTGCTTCTGGAACAGCTCATAGGTTTCGCGGCTGCGGCGCACCAGCGCGGCGGTCTCGCCCTCCTGCCGCTGATAGGAGGCGATCTGCTGGACCTGCCGGCTGTAGGTGCGGCGCGCAGCTTCCTCGGCTTCACCGATCTGGCGCTTGGCGGCTTCCTTGGAGGCTTCCAGCGCCTGAAGCGCGGCCGGGGTGCCCAGACCCAGCGGCTGGCCGGTGCCCAGGGTCAGCCCGGCACCGGAGCCGTCTGTTGTCACGTTGCCCGCGGCTGAGATCTGCGGCAGCAGCCCTGCGCGGCCGGATTTGGCCTGGGCGATGGTGCGGTCCGCTTCGGCGCTGGCCCTAAGCACGGACAGGAACTGCACCTGCTCCGGCGGCGTGCCAATGTCCAGATGCGCGGGCTTTTGCGGGAAGGACTGGCCGGTCATCGCCTGCAGTTCCGCGCGGGCAGTGGCGGCCGCGTCGCGGGCGGTGGCCGTGGCAGTGCGGATGCCGCTGATCTTGCTGTCCACCACATTGAGATCGGCACGGTCCGACACGCCGCCATCCACACGGCCCTGCACGATCCGGCGGAAGTCCTGCATCCGGCGCAGCGCCCGCTCGCCATAGGCTGCCTTCTCGTCGCCGCGCAGCGCGGCTGCATAAAGGCCGACGGCGGTCTCGACCCGGCCGTTCATGTCTTCAGACAGGCTGACCGCGGCCACCTCGACGTCGGCGGCAGCAAAGGCCCGTTCGGCCTTGCGGCGGCCGTTGTCAAACAGCACCTGCTCAATCAGCAGCCCTGCCACCAGATCGCCCAGGTCGGTCAGGCTGACCGAAGGCCCCAGCGTGGGAAGCCAGTTCTTGGAGGCCGCTTCGGCCCGAAGCTTGGCGCTGATCAGCTCAGCCTCGGCAGCGCGGGAAGAGGCGGCGATGGCAGCCGTGGCAACCTGCCCGTAGGCGCTGTCCCCGGCAAGCAGCGAGCGCCGCTCCATCAGTTGCCGGATCACCTCGGAGGAGGTTTCGCCGGATTGTGCGAAATTGCTGCGCGGGGCCGTGCCGGCCGTGGTTTCCGGGCCGCCGGACAGCGGTGACAGGGCGCAGGCCGACAGGCTGCACATCACTGCGATGGCGCAAAGAAAGCGTCCCGGTTGCATCCTGCCCCTTGCCCTTGTGTTCAAGGCTTTTGGTGTGTTGGGCCCGGCGGTAGGCGCCGCCGGGCCGGCCGTTCAGATCACGGTGTTGATGTCTTCGTCAACGATCAGCGTGGTGCCGTCATCGCCAATGGTGTAGACGTTGTAGGCCTCGCCATCGATGGTCTTGGTGCCCGATTGGGATGCGCCAGTGATGGTGAGCGTGTCATCCGACCCGCCATGCACAATCACTGTATCGGAGTTGCCGGACAGCGCGTTGATGTCCGCTTCGGTCAGGGTCAGGTCGACGCCGTCGGCATGCACCAGGTTCAGCTCGTCAATGTTGAACTGCGACAGGCCCGCGTGGTCCAGCACGGTTGCGTCGGCGCCGTCTTCAAGCACGACCATCGTGCCGGAGCTGTTGCCTGCATCATCGACGCGGTTGACCACCAGATGCGAGCCGTCCGGCACATCCGCATCAAAGCTGAACAGGGTCTGCCCTGCGCCAAGGGCCGTTTCAGAGCCGGTGACGTCAGCGACGCCGCCGCCGCTGGTCAGCTCATGCGCTGTGTCGCCGGTTTCGAAATTCTCGCTGAAGAAGCCGCTGACACCGGCTCCGGTGCTGATGACGCTGCCGACGCTCGGCGCGTCATACTCAGTGTCGATGCCGAAGGTTTCAGTCAGCGTTTGCGTGTTTCCGGCCGCGTCGGTGGCGGTGATCTCAGCGGTGGCGGTGATGTCGCCCTGGGGCAGGTCATCCGCGTCAAAGACCGCGCTCCAGTTGCCGTCTGCATCAACGGTTGCAGCCCGGGTCACGCCGCCGATGGTCACCGCGACGCTGGAACCGGCCTCCACAGTGCCGGTCATGGTAAGGCCCGCGGCACGCTCCGCGACATTCAGCACATCGTCTTCGGTCTGGCTGCTGTCTGCGGTGAAGGGCGTCACCTCGGTGTCGATGGTCAGCGTGTCACGGATTGCCGAGGTGTTGCCTGCGGCATCGGTGGCGGTAACGGTGATGTCCGCCTCATAGCTGCCCTGGGCAATGTCGGAGGCGGCAAAATCCACGCTCCAGTTGCCGTCGGCGTCAACCGTCGCGGTTTCGGTGGCAGTGCCCAGCTGCACGACGACGGTCGAGCCCGGTTCCACGGTGCCGGTCAGTGTCACCCCGTCGCTGCGCTCGGTGTTGTTGACGACGTTGTCGCCCTCAATGCTGCCGGCCTCCAGCGTCAGCGGGTCCACCAGCGTGTCCACGCGCAGGTCGGCGGTCGCCGTCGCGGTATTGCCGGCCGCGTCGGTCGAGGTCACGCTGACGGTGGTGTCATATTCGCCGGCAGGCAGCGAACCTGCTTCGAACTCCGCGGCCCATTTGCCGTCCGCGTCCACCGTGGCGCTGCGGGTGACGCCCTCCACAGTGACGCTGACCGTGGCGCCCGGTTCGCCGGTGCCGGTCAGGGTCAGGCCTGCGGTGGCCTCAGCGCTGTTGACCAGATCGTCGCCGCCGGCCTGGCCGGAATCAATCGCCACCGCGGTAACGGTGTCGACGCGGATGGTGCCGGTGACGCTGTCGGTGTTGCCGAAGCTGTCGGTCGCCGTCACGGTGACTTCTGAATCGTATTCGCCTGCGACGATCTCCGATGCGGCGAAATCCGCGCTCCAGGTGCCGTCCTCTGCTGCGGTGACGGTGCGGGTGACGCCTTGGAACGTCACTTCGACAGTGGCACCCGCTTCGGCGGTGCCGGTCAGGGTGACGCCGTCGGCGGCTTCTGCCGCATTAATCATGTCATCGCCGCCGGCCTGGCCCTCGTCAAGGGTCACGTCGGTGACCGTGTCGATCACCACGGTGGGGCCGTCCAGGTCAAACTCGGTGCCGTTCGGGTCAACCACATGAACCGTCGACTCGTAGTTGCCGTCCGGCGGCAGCTCATCGACCGGGAAGGTCACGCCCCAGTTTCCGTCCTCATCGACGGTTGTCGTCTGGGACGAGGTTCCGACGGTAACGGTCACTTCGGAGCCCGGCGCGCCGGTGCCGGTGATCTCAACTGCTGTGCTGGTGGAACCCGAAACGGGGTAGGTGGCTTCCGGGTCATTCACGGTGGGCACGATGCCACCGGTTCCGCCGCCTCCGCCGCCGCCTCCGCCGGCAATGGCAGCAGCGCCGACAACGCCTGCTGCGGCCCCTGCGGCCCCCAGGCCGCCGAACAGCGGCGCGGCCAGCGGCGCGACCACCGGCTCGATCCGGTCGACGTCCAGAAAGACCATCTCGTCGTAGGCGCTCCACTTGCCGGTCAGGTCGAGCGGCTCATAAGTGGCAAACAGCATGCCGTTGGATTTGTCCTCCAGCACCACCTCGATGAACTGCCCTTCGGAGCTGAGGAACAGGTTCTTGCCGCCGGTGGCATCAAAGGCGTAGTAGTTTTCCAGCACCAGTTCCTGACCGTTGGCCAGGGTGAGATGCAGATCGCTGCCGCGGCGGGCATAGCTTTCGACGTCGGCCGGGCTGAGATTCAGCGAGATGTCCTTGGCCGAAGCGGCGTCGATGCGCGCTGGCGTGCCTTCGGAGAAGTTCCCATGCCGTGTGGTGCCCGCCATGTTGCGGGTGATAAATGCAACCGTGCTCATTGTTCTACCGCTCAATCTGTACGCTGCGGCGCCGTGAATAAGGCGCGCTTTGCGTGGTTCCGTTGCCTGTAGTTTTGCCCATCGACCGTCTTTTGCGGCCATTTTGAGGCCATACTGAGACGATTTTTTGCAGCCTGTCCAGTATCTAGGCGCCGTTGCTGCGGCAAAAAGGGCGGCAACCGTGTCTTGTCTGCCGCAGATTTTTTAAGGTTTTTCATCCGGCCGGGAGGGCGGGCTGCGCCTTCAGCCGGGCCAGTTCCGGTTGCGGCCCGCCCTTCAGTGCAGGCATTCTGCCCCGGTTTCCCCCTTTAGGGTGAGCTTGTGCCGCAGCAATCCCCCACGGGCGGAAGCACGTCCGTAAACCCCTGAAATGCCGCGTTGCAGAAGGGCCGCCGGAAAGTGGCGGTCGCTTTGATGTGATGAAAATTTCCCGCAAAAGATTCTGGCAATTAATTAAAAGTACACCACTTTCAGATAGGAAGAAGTTCGTAATTGGTGTAAGCTCGAGAGTAAGTAAAGACGACGCCGACAGCCCTGGTGACCGGGCGCAGGCCGCCGCCAAGAGCGGCCAGCCGGACGTATAACGCCAGCAGCGGCGCCGAGCAGAAATCAGAACTCAACACTGACGCGGACACCTATGCCCACGTGCTGGGCATCCTCTGTCCGCGTGCGAAGGAACGCCAGGAGGAACGGCGCCAGTTAACCAGGAGGCTTGATCCACGATGAAAGACATTGCCGAACTTTTTGCAGAGCAGTACGGCGAAACGCGCGAGCAGGAAATGCCGCTGCAGGAGTATTTGAATGCCTGCCGCGACGATCCAAGCCTGTACGCGAACGTCGCCGAGAGGATGCTGAAGGCAATTGGCGAAGAGGAACTGGTAGACACGTCCAAGAACTCGCGTCTCGGGCCGATCTTTCAAAACCGAACGATCAAGCGGTACAGCGCCTTCCACGACTTCTTTGGCATGGAAGACACGATTGAGCGGATCGTCGGCTATTTCCGCCACGCCGCGCAAGGCTTGGAAGAGCGAAAGCAGATCCTTTACCTGCTGGGGCCGGTCGGCGGCGGCAAATCCTCGCTGGCGGAACGCCTGAAGCGTCTGATGGAGGATCAGCCGATCTATGTGCTGAAGGCCGGCAATCAGATCTCGCCGATCTTCGAAAGCCCGCTGGGCCTGTTCGATCCCGTCCGCATGGGCAAGGTGCTGGAGGAAGAATACGGCATTGCGCAGCACCGTTTGCCGGGGCTGATGTCGCCTTGGGCGGTGCAGCGGCTGGATGAATTTGACGGCGATATCAACAAATTCTCGGTCGTGCGCCTGCATCCGTCGCGGCTGCGCCGGATTTGTGTCGCCAAGGTGGAGCCGGGCGATGAGAACAACCAGGACATCTCCACTTTGGTCGGCAAGGTCGACATTCGCCAGCTGGAGCATTTCAGCCAGGACAATCCGGATGCCTACAGCTTCTCCGGCGGCCTGAACCGCGCGACGCAGGGCATTCTGGAATTCGTCGAGATGTTCAAGGCGCCGATCAAGATGCTGCACCCGCTGCTGACGGCGACCCAGGAAGGCAACTACATGGGCACCGAAAGCTTTGGTGCAATCCCGTTCAGCGGCCTGATCCTGGCGCACTCGAACGAGAGCGAATGGCAGTCGTTCAAGAACAACAAGAACAACGAGGCCTTCATCGACCGGGTGTCGATCGTCAAGGTGCCGTACTGCCTGCGGGTCTCGGATGAAACCTCGATCTATGAAAAGCTGATCGAAAACAGCGAGCTGCGCAACGCGCCCTGCGCGCCGGAGACGCTGAAGATCCTCAGCCGCTTCTCGGTGCTGACCCGTCTGAAGCCGCATGAGAACTCCAACCTCTACTCGAAAATGCGCGTCTATGACGGCGAAAGCCTGAAGGACACCGATCCCAAGGCCAAGACGGTGCAGGAATACCAGGACCGCGCCGGCGTTGATGAAGGCATGAACGGCATCTCCACACGCTTTGCCTTCAAGGTGCTGTCCACCACCTTCAACTTCGACACCAACGAGGTGGCGGCGGACCCGGTGCACCTGATGTATGTGCTGGAGCAGATGATCAAGCGCGAGCAGTTCCCGCAGGAGACGGAGCAGAAGTATCTTGAGTTCATCAAGACCGAGCTGGCGCCGCGCTATGAGGAGTTCATCGGCAACGAAATCCAGAAGGCGTACCTCGAAAGCTATACCGAATACGGCCAGAACGTCTTTGACCGCTACATCGCCTATGCCGATGCCTGGATCGAAGAGCAGGACTACAAGGATCCGGATACCGGCCAGCTTTACAACCGCGAGGTGCTGGATGCGGAGCTGAGCAAGATCGAGAAGCCGGTCGGCATCGCCAACCCCAAGGACTTCCGCAACGAGGTGGTCAAGTTCGCGCTGCGCCACCGTGCCAACACCGGGTCGAACCCGGCCTGGAACTCCTATGAGAAGCTGCGCGATGTGATCGAGAAGCACATGTTCAGCCAGGTCGAGGAACTGCTGCCGGTGATCTCCTTCGGGTCCAAGAAGGACAGCAAGACCGAAAGCAAGCACCAGGAGTTCGTCGAGCGGATGCGCGGCCACGGCTACACCGACCGCCAGGTCCGGCGCCTGGTCGAATGGTACATGCGCGTCAACAAGGCGGGCTAAAGAGGAGCGCTGTGCAACATGCATCATTTCATCGACAGGCGCGCCAATCCGAAGGGCAAGAGCCTCGGGAACCGCCAGCGATTCCTGCGGCGGGCCCGGGAGAATATTAAGGAGCGCGTCGACCAGTCGGTCCGGGGGAAGTCGATCCAAAGCGGAAGCGGTGTCCCGGACGGCGGCGAAAAGGTCACGATCCCGGCACGGGGGCTGAAGGAGCCGCGGTTCTTCCATTCCTCCAAGGGCGGCCTGCGCCGCCACGTGCTGCCCGGCAACAAGGATTTTGTTGTCGGCGACACCATCAAACGGCCCCAAGGCGGCGCCGGACAGGGCGGCCGCAAGGCCTCTGAGGAAGGCGATGGCGAGGACGAGTTCTCCTTCACCCTGACTCAGGAGGAATATCTGGAAATCCTGTTCGAAGGGCTGGAACTGCCGGACCTTGTGGAAAAAGCTACGGTGGAAACCGAGACAATCGGAACCCGCCGCGCCGGCCTGACAACTGCTGGGACGCCCAACAACCTCAACCTGGTGCGCACCATGCGCAACTCTCTGGGCCGCCGGATCGCCCTGCAGCGTCCCACCACCAAGTCCCAGCGCGACCTGGAGGAGCAGATCGCCGAACTGGAGGCGCTGGACGACCGCACCCCGCCGCAGGAAGACTTCCTGGAGGCACTGCGGAAGAAGCTCGACGGCATCATCCGCAAACGCAAGGTGGTCGGCTATATCGACCCGCTGGACCTGCGCTACGACACCTTTGTCCCGGAAAAGATCCGCAACTCCCGCGCCGTGGTGTTCTGCCTGATGGATGTCTCCGGCTCCATGCAGGAGCGCGAAAAGGATCTGGCCAAGCGCTTCTTCCTGCTGCTGCACCTGTTCCTGGAGCGCTGCTATGAGCACACAGAACTCGTCTTTGTGCGCCATACCCACCACGCCCAGGAAGTGGATGAGGAGACCTTCTTCTATGCCCGCGAAACCGGCGGCACCATTGTCTCCACCGCGCTGGAGAAAATGAAGGAGATCATCGAAGAGCGCTATCCGCCGGACGAGTGGAACATCTACGGCGCCCAAGCCTCCGACGGCGAAAACTTCGGCAATGACTCGGCGCGCTGCAAGAAGCTGCTGCTGAATGACCTGCTGCCGGTCAGCCAGTTCTATGCCTATGTGGAAATCGTCGATGAGGCGGCGGAGATGCTGCTGAACAACCCCGAAGCAGGCGAAGACCTGTGGCAGAACTACCGCGAGGTGAAAGCGCAGGCGCAGCATTTCGAGATGCAGCGGGTTTCGCAGCCGGGCCATATCTATCCGATTTTCCGGGAGTTCTTCCTCCCCAAGGTTAAGGGAGCGCAGTATGCAGGCAGCTGAAACGGCGCGCACGCCGCTGTTCGACGGGCCGGAATGGACCTTCGAGCTGATGGAGAAGGCGCGCGACGCGATCGAGCAGATTGCGCTCGAAGACCTCGGGCTGGATGTTTATCCCAACCAGATCGAAATCATCTCGGCCGAGCAGATGCTGGATGCCTATTCCTGCGTCGGGCTGCCGCTGATGTACCAGCACTGGTCCTTCGGCAAGCATTTCGCCCGCGACGAGACGCTGTACCGGACCGGCCGCCAGGGGCTGGCCTATGAGATCGTGATCAATTCGAACCCCTGCATCAGCTACAACATGGAAGAAAACACCATGGCGATGCAGACCCTGGTGATGGCGCATGCGGCGTTTGGCCATAACCATTTCTTCAAGAACAACTACCTGTTTCAGCAATGGACCGATGCCGCGGGCATTCACGACTATCTGGCCTTTGCCAAGAACTACATTGCCGCCTGCGAGCAGCGTTACGGCCTCAGCGCGGTGGAGGAGGTGCTGGACGCCGCCCATGCGCTGCAATCTCAGGGCGTGTTCCGCTATGGCCGTCCGCCCAAGCCGACCAGCGAGGAGCTGGTCGCCATGCAGAAGGTGCGCGAGGGCTATGAAAGCAGCCAGAGCGTGCTGGATATCTGGACCGACTCCACCCTGGGCCGGGACAAGCTGGAACAGCCAGAGGACGCCTCCTTCAGCGCGCGCCGCAAGCAGATGAACCTGCCGCAGGAAAACCTGCTGTATTTCCTGGAGAAGCACAGCCCGAAGCTGGAGCCCTGGCAGTGCGAGATCCTGCGCATCGTGCGGATGCTGGCGCAGTACCTCTATCCGCAGAAACAGACCAAGGTGATGAACGAAGGCTGCGCGACCTTTGTGCATTACTACATCATCAACAAGCTTTATGAGCAGGGCCAGATCACCGAAGGCGCCTTTATGGAGATGCTGCACAGCCACACCAATGTGGTGATGCAGCCGGAGTACGACGATCCGCGCTATTCGGGCATCAACCCCTATGCGCTGGGTTTTGCGATGATGCAGGACATCCGCCGGATCTGCCAGAACCCCACCGATGAGGACCGCGAATGGTTCCCGGATTTTGCCGGCAACCCGGACTGGCGCGGTGTGCTGCGCGATGCCTGGGCGAATTACCGCGACGAAAGCTTCATCCAGCAATTCCTGTCGCCGAACCTGATCCGCAAGTTCAAGCTGTTCACGCTGACCAATGACGCGGATCTGCCCAATCTGGTTGTCAGTCAGATCCACAACCGGGCCGGCTATAAGGCGATCCGGCGCGATCTGGCCAAACAGTATGACCTGGCCTATCTGGAACCGGACATTCAGGTGACGGACGCGGACCTGCGCGGCGACCGGGAGCTGAAGCTGACCCACACCGTGCGCGACGGCATCCACCTGGATGAAGAGGATCAGGAAGAGGTGCTGAAGCACCTGCGCCGGCTTTGGGGGTACGGTGTCAGGCTGGATGCGGTGGAAACCGCAAGCGAACACTGATTGTCAGCTGACAACTTTTGCGCGAAAAAAACGCAGGCCCCTGGGCCTGCGTTTCATCTGTTTCACATCAATCCTGGGGATCAGAATTCGACCACGGCGCGGATCGACTTACCCTCGTGCATCAGGTCGAAACCTTCGTTGATCTGATCCAGAGTCAGCTTGTGGGTGATCATCGGGTCGATCTCGATCTTGCCGTCCATGTACCAGTCGACGATCTTCGGCACGTCGGTGCGCCCGGACGCGCCGCCGAAGGCGGTGCCTTTCCAGACCCGGCCGGTGACCAGCTGGAACGGGCGGGTCGAAATCTCGGCCCCCGCGGGCGCCACGCCGATGATGATGCTTTCACCCCAGCCCTTGTGGGCGCATTCCAGCGCGGTGCGCATGACCTGCACGTTGCCGGTGGCGTCAAAGGTATAATCCGCACCGCCGCCGGTCAGTTCGACCAGGTGCGCCACCAGATCGCCCTCCACCTCGGCCGGGTTGACGAAATCGGTCATGCCGAATTTCGTGGCCATTTCGACCTTGCCCGGGTTCAGGTCGACGCCAACGATCTGGTCGGCACCGGCCAGCCGCAGGCCCTGGATCACGTTGAGGCCGATGCCGCCGAGGCCGAAGACCACCGCGCGGGAGCCGATTTCCACCTTGGCGGTGTTGATCACCGCGCCGATGCCTGTGGTGACGCCGCAGCCGATGTAGCAGACCTTGTCAAACGGCGCGTCCTTGCGGATTTTCGCCAGCGCGATTTCCGGCACAACGGTGTGGTTCGCGAAGGTCGAGCAGCCCATGTAGTGATGGATCGGGGTGCCATCCAGCATCGAGAAGCGGGTGGTGCCGTCCGGCAGCAGGCCCTGGCCCTGGGTGGAGCGGATCGCTTGGCACAGGTTGGTTTTGGGGTTGAGGCAGTATTCGCACTCGCGGCATTCGGGCGTGTAAAGCGGGATCACGTGGTCGCCGGGCTTCAGGCTGGTCACACCTTCGCCGACTTCAACCACGACGCCCGCGCCTTCATGGCCCAGGATCGCCGGGAAGATGCCTTCGGGGTCATCGCCCGACCGGGTGAATTCATCGGTGTGGCACAGGCCGGTTGCCTTGATTTCCACCAGAACCTCACCGGCCTTGGGGCCTTCGAGGTTCACCTCCATGATTTCCAGCGGTTTGCCGGGGGCTACCGCAACGGCGGCGCGGGTTTTGATCATGTGACTGGTCCTTCGTCCAAATTCTCCGGGGCCGGGCCGCCGCAGGGCGGGACCGGGGTGAATGCGTTGCCAGCAGCAGCACCGCGGATCTGATTGCCTCAGCGTTACATTTGCAGGCCGGCGCACGCAAGCGCCGCCTCGGCACCCTATCAGTCCCGGCGTGCAGGGCTTTGCCCCGAATGCGACGGCTGAGCAGCGGTCCGCGCCATCGGTCAAGCACGAAAGAAACTGCGTTTTCCAGCGGCTTGCGCGCAGGCTTCCAGTTTTGGGAAGGAATCTTGCCGCAGGGTCTTGACCTTCCTCTGACTGGAACCCTCATATGATCCAGCATAGGACAAAACCGCAGGTCTCCCATGTCAGAAAATACCCGTATTTCACTGCAAATCACCAACCTGAGCTGCGCAGGCTGCGCCGGGCGCGCCGAGCGTGCGCTGGCGGCCGTTGACGGGGTTGAGGCGGCTTCCGTGAACCTTGCAAACGCAACCGGCCAGGTCGAGGCCGCGCCGGAGGTGAAACTGGTTCAGCTGACGGAGGCGCTGAAATCCGCAGGCTATCCGGCGGCAGAGTCCGAGGTGACCCTGACGCTCAGCGGTATGACCTGTGCGTCCTGTGTGGGACGGGTGGAACGGGCGCTGCTGGCGGTGCCAGGCGTGCTGGAGGCGCGCGTCAATCTTGCCAATGAGTCCGCGCAGGTCCGGTTCCTGACCGGGGCGGCCCGCGCTGCCGATCTGGCCCGCACGGTGACAGAGGCGGGTTATCCGGCGCGGCTGAGCAGCGGCGCACCGGATGAGGCAGAGCAGGCAAGCCAGCGCAAGGCGGATGAGATCGCCGCGCTGGGCCGCCAGGTGCTGATCGCCGCTGTGCTGACGCTGCCGGTCTTCCTGATCGAGATGGGCGGCCACATAGTCCCGGCGCTGCACCATTGGGTGGCGGCAAACATCGGTATGCAAAACAGTTACTTGCTGCAATTTGTCCTCGCCACATTGGTGCTGGCGGGGCCAGGGCGGCAGTTCTACACCAAGGGCTTCCCCGCGCTGTTCCGGGGCGCGCCTGATATGAACGCGCTGGTGGCGCTGGGCACCTCAGCGGCTTACGGATTCTCGGTCATCTCCACCTTTGCGCCGCGGTTGCTGCCTGCGGGCACCGCCAATGTCTATTACGAGGCCGCAGCGGTGATCGTGGTGCTGATCCTGACCGGCCGGTTTCTGGAAGCGCGCGCCAAGGGGCGCACCGGCGCCGCGATCCGCAAGCTGGCCGGGCTGCAGCCGAACACCGCCATGGTTGTCGCCGCTGGCGAGGCGGTGGAGACGCCGGTGGAGGAGATCGGGGCAGGGGATCTGATCCGCGTCCGCCCGGGCGAACGCATCGCTGTGGACGGCGAGATTGTCTCGGGCAGCTCCTACATCGACGAAAGCATGATCAGCGGCGAGCCGGTGCCGGTGGCGAAAGCTCCGGGCGATGAGGTGACGGCGGGCACCATCAACGGCAATTCGGCACTGGAATTCCGCGCCACCCGCGTGGGCCGCGACACCGTTCTGGCGCAGATTATCCGCATGGTCGAGCAGGCGCAGGGCGCCAAGCTGCCGGTGCAGGGGATGGTCGACCGCATCACCCTGTGGTTTGTGCCCGCGGTAATCGTGGTTGCGGCGCTGACCGTTCTGGCCTGGTCGCTCTTTGGCCCGGCGCCGTCGCTGCCGCTGGCCCTGGTGGCCGGCGTCTCGGTGCTGATCATTGCCTGCCCCTGCGCGATGGGGCTGGCGACGCCGACGTCGATCATGGTGGGCATCGGGCGCGCGGCGCAGATGGGTGTTCTGTTCCGCAAGGGCGACGCGCTTCAGCGGCTTCAGGAAGTGCAGGTGGTGGCGCTTGACAAGACCGGCACCCTGACCGAGGGGCGCCCCTCGCTGACTGCTCTGGTCTGTGCCGATGGCTTCAGCCGGGACGAAGTGCTGCGTCTGGCCGGCGCGGCGGAGGCGCAGTCGGAGCATCCCATCGCCCGCGCCATCACGGCAGCGGCAGGCAAGGGGCTGCCCAAGGCGGATTCTTTTGAGGCGATCCCGGGCTATGGCCTGCGGGCCCAGGCCGAGGGGCGCGAGGTCCTGGTGGGCGCTGCCCGGCTGATGGTCCGCGAAGGCATTGCGCTGGGCGCACTTGAGGCTGAGGGTCAGCGGCTGGCAGAACGCGGCGAAACCCCGCTGTACGCAGCGATTGACGGGCGGGCGGCGGCGGTGATTGCGGTGGCCGACCCGGTCAAGCCGGGCACGCCTGCCGCGATCAAGGCGTTCCATGATCAGGGGCTGAAGGTGGCGATGATCACCGGCGATGCTGCGGCCACCGCGCAGGCGATTGCCGCGCAGCTGGGCATTGACGCGGTAAAGGCGGAATGCCTGCCGGCGGATAAGGTGACCGCAATTGCAGAACTGCAGCAGGAACACGGCACCCTGGCTTTCGTCGGCGACGGCATCAATGACGCGCCTGCGCTGGCGACGGCGGATGCGGGCATTGCCATCGGCACCGGCACCGACGTGGCGATCGAGGCCGCCGATGTGGTGCTGGTCTCCGGCGATCTGCGCGGGGTGGTGAATGCGCTGACGGTCAGCCGCGCCACCATGCGCAACATCCGCCAGAACCTGGTCTGGGCCTTTGGCTATAACGTGCTGCTGATCCCGGTGGCGGCCGGGGTGCTGTATCCCTTCGGCGGGCCGCTGCTGTCGCCGGCGCTGGCCGCGGGCGCGATGGCGCTGTCGAGTGTGTTCGTGCTGTCGAACGCGCTGCGCCTGCGCCGCCTGAAACCGGCGATAGAGGAGGGGCAAACTGCCCGCACAGCGGCTGCCGCAGGCGGACAGGAGGCACGCGCATGAACATCGGGGACGTGTCCAGCCGCTCCGGGCTGCCCGCCAAGACCATCCGCTACTACGAGGATATCGGCCTGATCAAACCGCACCGCAGCGCCAACGGCTACCGCTGCTTTGCTGAGACCGATCTGCACAAGCTGGCGTTTCTTGGCCGGGCCCGGGCGCTGGGCTTCACCATCGAGGACTGCCGAACACTGATGGCGCTCTATGAGGATGAAAGCCGTGCCAGCGCCGATGTGAAGCAGCTGGCGCTGGAGCATCTGGCCAAGATCGAGGAGAAGATCGCGGACTTGCAGGCGATGCGCGACACGCTGGGCGAACTGGTCAAAGGCTGCGCAGGCGACAGCCGCCCGGATTGCCCGATCCTGAAGGATCTGTCCGGCGAGGGTTGAGCAAGCCCGGCGCGGCACTCCCGCGCCCGCGGCTGCCCTGACGGGCCGCCTGGCGGCCTTGGGCGTGGCTTCGGGCCGCTGGCCCGAAGCGGGCGCCCTCAGGCAGGGCGCAGCTCCAGGATCTCGCGGGCCTGCTGCCAGGTGGCGACGGGGCGCTCGTATTTCGCGCACAGGTCTGCGGCCCGTTTCACCAGCGCTGCGTTGGAGGGCGCCAGCGTCTCGCGGTCGAGCCGCATGTTGTCCTCCAGCCCGGTGCGGGTATGGCCGCCCGCCGCAATCGACCATTCGTTGACCAGGATCTGCCCCGGACCAACCCCGGCGCCGCACCACTGGGCCTCCGGCGCCAGCCGCTGCATGGTTTTGACGTAGTAGTCGAACACGTCCTTATCCACCGGCATCGCGTTCTTCACCCCCATCACGAACTGGACGTAAAGCGTGCCGGGAATGCGCCCCTCGCGGTTCATCTTCACCGCCTGGTGGATGTGCGACAGGTCAAACGCCTCGATCTCCGGCTTCACCTCATAGGTCCGCATCTCAGAAGCCAGCCAATCCACCAGATCGGGGGAGTTCTCGTAGACCCGGGTGGGGAAGTTGTTGGATCCGACCGACAGCGATGCCATGTCGGGGCGCAGGGGCAGCATCCCGCCGCGCTCGCGCCCCGCGCCGGAGCGGCCGCCGGTCGACAGCTGTATGATCATGCCGGGGCAGTGTTTCTGAAGCCCTTCCATAAGGCGCGCGAATTTTTCCGGATCCGAGGTTGGCGTCTGGTCGTCATTTCTCACATGGCAATGCGCAATCGAGGCGCCGGCCTCAAACGCCTCCTGCGTGCTTTCGATCTGTTCTTCAATGGTGACAGGCACCGCCGGGTTGTTCTCCTTGGTCGGGACAGAGCCGGTGATGGCCACGCAGATGATGCAGGGTTTGCTCATGAAATTCCCCTTCAGATGTCGAAAAACACGGTCTCATCTTCGCCCTGCAGGCGGATGTCGAACCGGTAGACTGCCAAGCCGTCCCGCGCCTCGCGCCTGGCGATCAGGGTGGCGCGGCGGCGCTCCCATTCTATCACACCCAGCACCGGATCTGCCGCATTGGCCTCTTCCTCGTCCTCGAAATAGACCCTGGTATTCAGCCCGACGTTGATGCCGCGCGCCACGATCCACAGATTGATGTGCGGTGCCATCATCTGCCCGCTCCGGCCCATGACCGGGCCGGGCTTCACGGTGTCAAATCCCCATTCGCCGGTCTCGAAATCAGTGATCACCCGGCCCCAGCCGCGGAATCCGTCCTCCACCTCGCCGGGGTGCTCCGGGTGGGCATAGATGCCGTCCGCATTGGCCTGCCAGGCCTCAAGCAGCACGTCCTTGACCGGCGAGCCGGTGCCGTCGGTCACCACGCCCTCGACCCGGATGCGTGTGCCCTTGGCATTGGGGCCTGCAATGTCCCAGCCAAGCTCCTGATCATAGATCTCAAACCCCGCCGCACCAGGGGCGAGGCCGATATGGACATAGGGACCAGCGGTCTGCGAGGGGGTTTCTTTCAGGTATTCCAGCTTCTGCCGCATCAGTTCCCCTCCAGCCGGTTTTCAAACAGGGTGGACCGCCGCCCGCGCAGCACGATGTCAAAGCGGTAGGCGATGGTGTCCAGCGGAATGGTGGCGTTCATGTCGAGCCGGGCCACCAGCATCTCAACCGCCTCCGGGTCCGGGATGGTGTTTACGATCGGGCAGCGGGCAATCAGCGGGTCGCCCTCGAAATAGAGCTGGGTGATCAGCCGCTGGGCAAAGCCGCTGCCGAAGACCGAAACGTGGATATGCGCGGGCCGCCAGTCGTTCACCCAGTTGCGCCAGGGGTAGGCGCCGGGCTTCACGGTGCGGAAATGGTAGCAGCCATTCTCATCCGTCAGCGTCCGGCCGCAGCCGCCGAAATTCGGGTCCAGCGCCCCAAGATAGCTGTCCTTCTTATGCCGGTAGCGGCCGGACGCATTGGCCTGCCAGATCTCCACCAGCGTGTTCGGCACCGGGCGGGCGTTTTCATCCAGCACCCGGCCATGCACGATGATGCGCTCCCCGATCGGGCTTTCGCCGGGCTGGGCGAAGTTGCTCAGCAGATCATTGTCGGTGGCGTTGATATCGTTGTGCCCGAACACCGGGCCAGTGATCTCGCTGGCGGTGTTCTCCAGGCTGATCAGCGGAAACTTGGGCGAGCGGGTGACTGAGGTCTTGTAGTCCTGCGACAGGGCAGGGGGGTGCCAGCGGCGGTCGCGCTGATAGAACTCCCCCTGTTTCGGCGGCGTGCTCATGCGGGCTCCTCCTCTTCGGCTGCCATTGCGGCATAGGTTTCCTTGGCCAGTTTCAGCGCCTGGTTGGCGCGCGGCACGCCGGCATAGACGGCCACATGCTGGAAGGCTTCCTGCACGTCTGCCTGGCTGGCACCGGTGCGGGCGGTGGCACGGATGTGCATCGGGATCTCAGCGAAATTGCCGGTCGCCGCCAGCAGCGCCAATGTCAGCATCGACCGCTCCCGCAAGGAAATCCGGTCCGACGCCCAGACCGTGCCCCAGGCGGCCTCAGTAATGAGCTCCTGAAACGGCTGGTCCAGCGCCGTCTTGGCGGCCTCGGCGCGGTCCACATGGGCGTCGCCCAGCACCCTGCGCCGGACTTGCATGCCGCGGTCGTATCGGTCTTGCGTCATTGCGGTCTCCCTTTGCTTGGGAGTATCGCATACCGCTGGTGATCTGTATAATCCCCAATCAGGCATGAAATGATACCTGTAGTGATATGCGACTTTCGTCCTCTTTGAAGCTGCGCCATCTCGAAGTCTTTGTCGAAGTCGCCCGCAAGATGAGCGTCACCCAGGCGGCTGAGGCGCTGGGCATGACCCAGCCCGCCGTTACCCGGGCGCTGCGAGAGCTGGAGGCGGTGTGCGGCAAGCCGCTGGTGGAAAAACATGGCCGCGGCATCCGGCTCAGCAGCTATGGAGAGCTGTTCCGGGATCATGCGGGGCGCAGCCTGGCGCTGGCGCGGGACGGGGTGGCGCTGCTGCAGGGCCTGGGGGAGGCGGAGGGGCCGCAGGTCTCCATCGGGGCGCTGCCCACGGTGGCTGCGGATCTGGTGCCCGACACGCTGGCGCAGCTGCACGCAGGCAGGGCGCCGGGCCGGTTCGTGGTGATGTCCGGCGGCAATCAGTATCTGATCGACCAGCTGCGCCGCGGCAGCCTGGATGTGGTGGTCGGCCGGCTGCCCGCGCCGGAGACAATGGCCGGGGTGGAATTCGACCCCTTGTACCGCGAGCGCGTGGCCGTGGTCGTCGCAGCAGGCCATCCGCTGGCCGGCGCTGCCCATCTGCCGTCCGCGGTGTTTGAGGATTATCCGGTGCTGATGCCCTCCGAAGGTTCGATCATCCGGCCTCTGGTGGAGCGGATGTTTCTGGAGCAGGGGCTGTCGCTGCCGCGTTTCCCGGTCGAGACGGTCTCTTCTTCCTTCGGACGCCGCTTCGTGCTGGCGCATCAGGCGGTCTGGATCATCAGCCACGGTGTTGTGCGGCCGGATCTGCAGGCGGGCACCATGACCGCGCTGCCGGTGAACACGGACAGCACCTTGGGCCCGGTTGGCCTGTGCACCCGCCGCGAGCACCGGCTGAGCGCCGCCGCGCAGCGGTTCTGTGCCGTGCTGCGCAGCCATTGCGCCGCTCTGGGGCTGAGGTAGCGGCGCTGTTGGCTGCTCTGACCGGACTGCCGCAAAGCAGGCGTTTGCCTTGCTGTTGGATTGCCGTATAATTCATCAAATGGAATATTTGCATTTGATGCAGGCTGACTGAAGCGGGAGGAAAGGCGATGGCCTTAAGCAGACGGAATTTCGGCCTGTGGGCTGCGGCGGGGATGGCTGCGGCAGTGGCGCCGCGATGGGCGCTGGCCCGCATTGAACTGGGGGCAAAGACGATAGAAACGCTGTCGGACGGACACCTGACTCTGCCGCCGGAGTTCATTTTTGGCGGGCTTGACCCGGAGGCGCTGCAGCCGCTGCTGACCCGCTACGGAATTGGGGCCGGGCCGCTGATGCCTGAGGTCAACGTGACCCTGCTGAGGGACGAAGGCCGGGTAGTTCTGTTTGACGCAGGCTCCGGGCCGGGGTTTCAGGACAGCGCGGGCAAGCTGCCAGGGGCACTGGAGGCCATCGGGGTCGCCCCCGAGGACGTAACCCACGTGGTCTTTACCCATTGCCATCCGGATCACCTGTGGGGGGTGCTGGACGATTTCGAAGAACTGCTGTTTCCCGAGGCGGCCTTCCTGATGGGGCAGGAGGAATGGGATTACTGGTACGACCCGGACACGGCCGCCACCATCGGCAGCAGCCGCGCTGCCATGGCCGCCGGTGCCCGCCGCCGGATGGAGGTGCTGGAAGACAGGGTGCAGCTGTTCGCCGATGGGGCGGAAATCCTGCCCGGCGTTGCCGCCCGCGCCACCCCCGGCCACACGCCGGGGCATATGGCGTTTGAAGTCCGCAGCGGCAGTGAAAGCGTCCTGATCCTGGGCGACGCGGTAGGCAATCACCATGTGAGCTTTGCCGAACCCGCCTGGCCGGTCGGCTCCGACCAGGATCCGCAAACTGCGGCTGCCACGCGCCTGCACCTGCTGGACCAGCTGGCCGCGGAGCAGATGCGGCTGATTGGCTATCACTTGCCGGGCGGCGGCATCGGGCGGGCAGAAAGGGCCGGCAGCGGCTACCGCTTCGTTGCCGGGGAGTAGGGCAGGGCTGTTTCGAGCGCCGCCTTTGTCCTCCTCGCCTGATTAGGTGAATACGTCAGCCGCAGCTCAGAACGGGGAGGGCGCTGTCGGGCCGCTGCTTGATTTGGCCGGGCAAATGCAGCCCGGCCGCGCTGTGGCAGGTGCGCAGCGGCGCCTCAGGCCTGCAGCCTCCAGATGTCTTCTTGCTCCCGGCCGCTGGCACCATGTCCGGGGGCCGCGGCTTGGGTGCGGAAGGCGCCGATGGCGCCAGCCATGGCCTGAGCTTCCTTGGACAGCCCCAAGCTGGAGGAGGTGACCTCCTCGAACAGTGCCGCGTTGCGGGTGGTGGCGTCGTCGAGATTGGCCATCGCCGTGTTGATCTCCTGCAAGCTGCCGGATTGTTCCGAGGACGCCTCGGAAATGGACTTCATAAGGTCCGCAGCGCTGGCGACAGAGGCGGAAATGTCGGTGATCGCCGCGCGGGTCTGCTCGACCAGATCGGCGCCGAGCTCGACGTTCTGGCCCGCTTCCTCCACCAAGGCGGCGATTTCCGTCGCGGCCTCCTTGGACCGGTGCGCCAGGGTCCGCACCTCCGAGGCGACCACGGCAAACCCCTTGCCGACGGTGCCTGCCCGGGCCGCCTCGACGCCTGCGTTCAGCGCCAGCAGGTTGGTCTGCTGGGCAATCGCCTCGATCATGCCGATGATCCGGGAAATCTTATCGGAGCTTTCCTTGATCGCCTCCATCGCGCCGTAGGTCCGTTTGACCACCTCAATGCTCTCATTGGCGTTCTGGCGTGCCGCCTCGACCGAGGCGGAGGCTTCGCCCGAAGCCTGGGCGGTGCCGGCGATGGAGACCGAAAGCTGGTTCACCGCCGCCGCGGTTCCGGCCAGGGTTTGTGCAGTGTGCTCCGAACGCTCGGAGAGGTTTCGGGACGCCGATGAAATTTCGGTGCTGCCGCCGGCAATCGACTGGCCGCTGGCGCTGAGACTGCGCACCGAGGCTTCCAGCTTCTCCAGCGCTGCGTTGAAATCGTCGCGCAGCTTGGTATAGCCCTCGCCCATTTCGCCGCGGATGCGGTAGGTCAGATCGCCCTGCGACAGCCGTTCCAGCCCGCTGCCGATGGCCGTAACCGCGGCGGTCTGCTCGGCGAGGCGCGCATCGCGCTCCGCTTCGGCTGCGGCTTCCACTTCGGCCTTTTGCACCAGACCGTCGCGGAACACCGACAGCGCCGTGGCGATCCGGTAAATCTCATCGCTGGAGCGCTCGTATCCGGTCACCGGGCGCAGGTTTCCGGCGGCCAGCCGCTCAGTTGTGCCGCTGATATCGGCCAGCGGGCGCAGGATCAGGATCCGGGTCAGGACCAGTGCCGCGACAAACACCGCCGCCGCCACAGCCGCCAGGATCTGCAGCTGCCGCTGCGCTGCGGTCACGTCGCTGGCAAGCCCGTCCGCAATCGAGGCGATTTCCAGCTGGCTTTCGGCGCCGAGTGCGGTCGCCTTGCCGGCAAATTCCAGCACGGCATCCACGGTGGCCTGCGACGCGGCGGCGGCTTCGGCAGCGGCTTCCAGCGCAGCGGCCTTGAACACAGGCAGGCCTTGCGAGGGGTCGGCAAGCGCGATCATCCCTTCCAGTTCCTGAGCAAACACCCCGTCATTGAATCCGCTGTAGCCCGCCAGCGCAGCGGCGGCGTCCTGCAGCGGTCCGGCAGCGGCCCGGGCAGCGGAAATCTCATGCGCTGCGGCCATGTCCAGCGCGGCAACCTGAAAGGCGCTGATCCAGCCGTTGATTTCCAGGAGCTGCTGCAGCACGCCGACCTGGTTATCGAGCAGGCCCTGAATGGCGGTGCGGTTGTCAGCACTGGCCTGGGTTGCTGCGACCGACAGGGTGAACACCATCCGCTCCATCGCCTGCGTCAGCGGGCGCACGCTGGCATTGCGGGCGGCAAGAACCTCCTTGCGGCTGTCCTTCAGCTCCTTGCGGCTGGCCGTCAGCGTATAGCGGAACAGCTCCACCGACTCGCGGACCTTTTGCACCCGGCCTGCGTCCAGTCCCAGCTCTTCGAGCCTGCCCAGCACCGGCTCCAGCCGCTTGAGCGCGTCTTTGGCCATGTTCTTGAGCGCGCCTTTCGTCGGGACGTCGCGCACATGCCCCAGTGCCAGCGCCGCGCCGGACAGGATGCTGATGTCCGCGCGCGCTTCCAGAAGCGTCTGCAGGCCGCCGAATTGCTGCTCCACCAGATCGTTCAGAACCTCATCGACGCGGATGATGGTCTCTTCGCCGCCGTCCATCAGGCTGTCGCGGGCTTTGGAGGCGACCATGACAAGCTTGTCCTGCACCGCCTGGCTGAGGGTCTGCAGGCGGGCAGTCCGGGTGTCGATTGCAACCTGGTTGCCGAAGGCGCCTTTGCGCGCGGCAATCAGGTTATTGAGCCGTTCAGCGGCGGCAGCGGCCTCGGCTGCGAATTGGGCCTGCTCACCGGCGGGCAGCCCGGCGACAGTGCTGTCGAGATGCGCGATAGCGGCAGCGGCCTTTTCCTCGGCTTGGGCCAGATCCTCAACCGATCCGGCCTGCAGAACGCCGATCATCGTGTTCTTGGCTTGGCCTGCGGCATTTACCAGGCGGCTGCTCAGCTCCAGCTGCGGCACCTTTTCTTGCGTCAGAACCTGCATTTGACGGCCGGTCTGCGTAAACACCAGTGTGACCAGGACACCGCCCACGGCGCAGGCAGCGCCCATCGTCATCAGGATCAGCGTGATCTTGGCGCCAATACTGGAAAACAACCGGAAGCGGCGCCGCGCCGGAACATCTTTCTGAATAGTCATCGTCTCACCCAATGCATCCGCCCGCATCTATCCGAGCCCGGGCCAGTCATGGGGCACCCGCTGGCGCACGGGGCGGGACTGGTCAGGGATTGCAGGTGCAGGTCCGCCCGCCTGCTTCTGTCTGCTAGAAGACCAGCAAGACTCTAAAGAAAGCATGAGCAGCCGCGGGAAAGTCCGTTGCATTTTACTTGCCGGAGCCCGGCGCGGCGGTGCCGGAGCGGATGGCCGCAGGCGCATTGGGACTGCGCCTAGGCCAGGTCCGAAAGCCGGCGCACAGCATGCAAAGGCAGGTTCACGGCATCCGCCACCGGACGGTAGCCGGCCAGCGGGTCGAACTCATGGCGGATCCGGCCGCCCTCGCAGCAGGTGGTGAGCAGAACCGGGCGGCCGTTGACCTGCTCACTGGACACCGAGACTGGTAAGGTGCCGGTGAGCCAGCCGCCATAGCTGACGGTGCCGTTGCGGCTGCGGATGACAATTTCAAAATAGTCCAGCGCCGCCATTCGGAAAATCAGGTCCGGGGCCCCTTCCGGACTGCCGCCAAGATGCCCCGCTGTCAGCTCTGCGCCGATCAGATTGCGGGCGGAGTAGCCCCAGCGGTGCATGAAGCCGTCCACAATGTCGAGAATCTCCTGTGTCCGTTCCTCGGGCCGGACCGCCGGCCCGAACCCCGAGAAGCGCCGTTCAAATGCCAGATATTCGCTCACGCCCTCTCCCTGCGCCGCCCTTTGCGGGTCGTTACTGGCCCGGCCAGCCGCCGGGTCTCGCCGGATGCTAACACGTTTATCCTGGCCTTTCGGCAAAAGATGGAGGCCAGATGTGCATTTCCCAGCGTCAACCGGCAGCCTGGGCGTGGCAGCGCCCGGCCAGGGCTACTCCGGCACCCCCGCCTGGCGCAGGGCAGACGCCCATTCCGGCCCCGCAGGGCTCATCGCGGCGGGGTTGTCGCGCTGGAATTGCGACAGGCAGAATTTCGGCGCTGCCTCCAGCAGCTTCTGCACCGTGCTCCGGGCCTCGTCGCCCCGTCCGGACATCTGCAAGGCAATCGCCTTGGAGCGCAGCGGCACCGGGAAGGCGCCCTTGGCTTCCAGCGAGCGGTCGGCCAGTTCGATCGCGCGGCCGTAATTGCGGGCTGACAAATGTGCCAAGGCCGAAATCGCGTCAAAATAGTAACATTGCGGTCCCAAGGGGGTTAGCTGCCGCGCCGCATCCGTCATTTGCACCGCCGCCTCCGGCATATCCTGGTACGCCAGCGTCGCCCCTTTCATCAGCAGCGCCAGAGCTTCGTTCGGGTTGTCGCGCAGTGCCAGGTCATAAGCATCCTGCGCCAGATCGAACCGGAAGGTGAGGTGGCTGGAGATGAGCCCCTTGAGGGTGTGGGCCAGTGAAAAAGCGGGCGCTGCTTCGATGGCCGCGTCCGCCATCCTGCTGGCAAGACGGCTGTCCTCCTCCCGGTTCGGCGACAGCCCCTTTTCCACCCGCATAACATGCCAGAATCCCATCCAGGTCAGCGGCAGCGCATGGTTCGGCTCGCGCTCGAGCAGGTGAGACAGGATTTCATGCGCGCGCTGGAATTTGCCCGCGTCCATTTCCTGCATCAGTGAAATCGCCGCCATCAGCAGCACATGGCTTTCCAGCGCCTTCAGCGGCTTGAACCCGGCCAGCCGGACTGCCTCGCCTGCGGCGGTCTGGCCGATCTGCAGCGTTGCGTTGCGCAGGACAGAGCTGCGCCCCTCCATCAGGCTGCTCTTGCTGCCTTCAAAGCTGCGTGACCAGATCACCTTCTCAAGGACCGCGTCATGGAGGTCAATTTCGGCGCGGAACCGGCCGCCGTCGCTGGTGACCGTTCCCGAAATCAGGTAGTCGACGCCGGCAACCGAGGACACCTCGGCCGGGCGCACCGTTTCCGGGTCGAACTGGCGTGAGGCCAGATAGGACGTCACCGAGAAGGCCCAGCTGCGCGACAGGTGCCGCGACAGCTCTTCGGACATCAGCGACCCAAGCGGAGCATCCGCGGCTCCCGGCGACCGGTGAACAAAGGGCAGAACCGCAATCGACGGAAGCAATCTGTCCAGGATCACCCGCCCGGGAGCGGCACCAGCCTGCGGCACCGGTTGCGCAGAACTGCGGGAAAACTCCGCCCGGGTGTCCGACAGCCAACTGTTGAAGACGGATTCATGAGGCAGCTCAAAGCCTTCCATGAACTCCGCAGTTCCGGTGCGGTTGTCCAGCTCCACCCGGGTCAGGTCCAGAATGACCCGTTCGCGGTTGGCAAACAGCAGCTTGGCCGCCTCCGGGCCCAGGTGCCGCCGCAGCGTCGACAGTGCCGTGCGCAGGCTTGCCTTGGCCTGCTCCGGCTGTGCCAGGCACCACAGTGTCTTCTCCAGAAACGCCCGCGTCCGTATCCCTCCATCGGCCGTGGACAGCAGCGCCATCAGCGCCTGGTGCTTGGCCCCCAGCTGTACATTTGCTCCCAGCGCATCAAAGACGCCAAAAGCCCCAAACCGGCAAATCTTGAGAAAGACAGTCATCCGTCAACCCCACTGAACGATTGTTGCATCTGATATTAAATCACCATCATACTGCATTGCCTTAATTTATTTTGCAATTGCTGATTGTAAAATATTGACGGGGGGATTCAGAGCGGAGCATCAAGGAGCAGGGCTGCGTGCTTTCTGGTATCATAGTTGACCCAGCGTCACTCTTCAGCCAGTGACTGTGCAGGCTGTTCAGGCCGCCTTCCGGAAGCACAGAAAGGCGGTTTTCCAGTGTCTGAGTGTTCGCGTTAGTCACGCACGGTATGCGTGCATTCCGCTTCGACGCCTGATTACGGGCCGGACCGTGCGGATGCAAGCCCCGCCAGCTGATTGCAGCGCGGCAGACACGCCGGAGGCGCGGGCGGGGCGGAAGGACGGGATGAATTTTCGTTCTCTGCCAGTGCGGCCATGGCTAGGGTCAGGCCCCATTGATTTCCGCTTAGCCACTTGATTCACCGCCGGAAAACAGAGCGGTGACATGTCTGATCTCTTCTGGCTGAGCGAAAAGGGTGTCTTTGGCCGATCATGGTAGGACTGATGGGGGAACGCCGCGAGAAGAACACTGCCGTGAAACACTGCGGCCGAAAACGGGGCAGTTCAGCTTGCTCTAACCCGTGGCGATGGCCTCCAGCGGTCTGCTGGGGGCCTGCCGATCCACCCGAGACACCCATTCAAAAACACGCCAAAACAATGGGGCCGAAACCGGGGGCCTTTTCGGGGCTAACGGGTGCGCCGGGTGCTTGTTTTCTTGTGTGAGAGGCCGATGGCTGGGGTGGTAGGATTTCGATCTAAGTGGTTGATATTAAAATAATAAGTAGCAAATCTTAGTATATGGTGTCAAGCCGGAAGCGAACAAAATGCCCATTGTGCTACAGCCTGTGTGTCAGCGCGGTGCGGAAGGTGCCATGGCGGTGAACGCTGTATCTCGGGCGACGGCTCCCTTTGCCGTCTTCGCTACTGACGAAGAGCGGATCAAGCAACTCAACCTCCTGCGAAAAACATAGTAGCATGATCTGGTGCCTCTGCGGCCAGAGCGCCGACGCAGAAGCTTCCTCCTTCAAATGTCAGAGCGACTGAAAGGATGGATTGTCTCTTTCGAGAAATCTGGTTCTGCTAAGATCTTCGCGCGAAAATTGAAAACCCCGTATATAGCGCCTGTCTCCGATTGACCCGGGGTCCGGTTTCGCCGAACAAAGGAGGTCAGTAAGTTAGGGGTTCTACGCCGATTATGCCTACCAATAGCTATATTGCCGACAATGACATTTCCCCTGAGGACCGCCGGAAGCTTTCCGGGCTTCTCGGCTTTGCCCAGGGCGTTTTGACCGCGCGATCCAAGGTGCAGATGGCGATGCAATCGGGCCTCGGGGTGTTTCACGAAGGTGATCTCGACGGCCTGCCGGGGCTCCACTTCGACTGCGAGGACGGCGCCTGGCTCCGAATCGATCGCCAAAGGGAAACAAGGCCGCCCGAACCGGATGAGCATGTCGCGCAATTTCTCACCTCGAAACCTGTCGATCCCGACAGACGGCCCCAGATCAAACCCGCTATTGCGGTCGAAGTGACGATTGAGGAAGCGTCCGACCTCGCCGAGGGTGGGCTGCTGAATCCCGACGACGTGCATACGATCGTCGAGGACGGGATCGAGGTCGAGAACCGCGTGCGTGTAGTTCTCCATGCCGAGAAACTGGTCGAGATGCGGCGCGACTACGAGCATTACGCGGGCGGTTCCTGGTCTGACTGGGCCCGGCAGGAACGCCCCGTCCGGCGCGCGATATCGGTCTACAACGATCTCTTCAAGATTCATTCTGCTATCCACACCTCCGAAGGCACGCCGCCTGAGCTGGTCTGGGGGATCGGGATCGGCCGCTGGGTGCGTGGCACAGAGCGGCTCGACATGCCGCTCATCGAGCAACTGGTGGATATCGAGGTCGAGGATGGCGGCGCCATCGCGATCCGTCCGCGCGATCTCGCGCCGCGCCTGTCGCTGAAACCCTATCTCGAACTCGACATCGACGGGTCCCCGAAGCTCCAGAGCGAGCTCCAGGACCGCCTTGTTCAGCTTCTCAAGGGCGATGCCGAGTTCTCCCCCTTCACCACACTCTGGGAGCCGCTCCTCGACACCGCAGCCAACAACCTTTCCAGCAGCGCAACCCATATAAGCCGCGACGATCTTGCAGCCGGCGAAAGCCTCGCTCCCGCCGGAGAGGATCTCAGGATCACCTCCAGCTGGGCCGTCTTCGGGCGGCCCCGGTCGACCGAAGCGCGCGTTCAGGACCTCAATGCGCTACGCGCCCGCGTCGATGACGAGGCCACGGAGGTGCCTGCCTCGATCAAGGGATATGCTGCGCCCCCGCCCGACAAGCCCTGGTCCGACGTCTCCGCCTTTGGGCTCGACAGCGCCGTTCTCGGCGGCGCCACGGCCAAAGGTTGGGAACCTTCCGCCTCAGGCGAGCCACGCCGAAGCCGAAGCCCGGACGGTGCTGCCTCACCAGGCACCGAGGCCGCGCCGCACGCCCCCTTTCCAGCCGGTCAAAAGGTTCACTTCTTCCCGCTTCCGTTCAACGAGGAGCAGGGCAAGATCTCTGACATGATCGACGACCCCGAGCTGCATGTCGTCGGAGTTTCCGGCCCGCCGGGCACCGGCAAGTCGCACTCGATCGCCAACATCATCAGCCACCAGATGGCCATGGGCAAGCGCGTGCTCGTCACCGCCCGGACACCCGAGGCCATCGCCGCCGTCCGCGAGAAGCTTCCTGAGGCGCTTCAGCCGCTCGTCATCGCCTCGGTTGGCACCGACCGTGAAAGCGCACAGCAACTCCAGGAGGCCGTGTCCGAGCTCTCCCGCGAAGTGGTAGATCTCGATACAGATCAGGCGCTGGCGCGCAAGGCCCACCTCGAGCGACAGATTGCTGAGTGCGACCGGACCGCAGCAAAGGCTGACGACGATCTCGCTGAGATCGCGCGCGCCAACCTCGCCCAGCAAACCTGGAACGGCGCGGCCCACACGCCGATGGAGCTCGTTGATATCTTGGGCGAGGGCGCCGAGGTGCATGACTGGTTCACCGACAGGCCCGCAAAGACGCCGCCGGCCCAGCTCGAGGATCTCCTCGATAGGCTCCGCACTGCAATGCCCGCGCTTGCTGCCGACATCGTATATGCCGGCGCCGGCCTCCCGGAGCCCGACGATTTGCCGACCACGGCCGAGATCATTGCAGCGCACGAGACGAAACGCGCTTGGAACGCGCGCGAAATCGTGGACTACAGCACAGCGCCCACCATGGCCTTCGACAGCACCGGCGCCGAGGCACAGGCTCGCGCGGTGCTCGCTGAACTCGAATCTCTGGGTGTCCTGATCGAAGCAGCCCCGAGCGCCGCGAGAGACCTCGCCATCCGCTCACTCGAGTCGGCCGGCCCGATCGACCGCAAAGCCATCGCGGCGACGCTCGGCTTCGTCGCGCAGAAGCGCGCACTCGAGGACATCTCCCGCGTCCGCTTTGACCGGGGCGCCTGCGGACAGGAGGATTTTCAGCAGGCCGCCGCGCGCGGCGCCTCCGGGCAGAAACCCGTGGGGTTCGGTCTCTTCAACGGCGCGCTCAAATCCGCGACCGGCTCGGTGCGCCTCGACGGCGCGGCGCCGGCCTCCAGTGAGGAATGGCAGGTCGTTCTCGAAGCTTGCCGCCTTGAGCGCGACGCGGCCACCATCGGCGACGCGCTCCGGCCCTTCGTCTCCGAGAACCTTATGCCGCCGGTTCCGGCGCGCCCCTGGGAAATCGCCCGATACCTGAAAGACAGGCAGGCTGAGATCGAGACTGCCCTCGAGATCGCCGACCGGCTGAAGCCCGCACTCGACGCGCTGGCGGCGCTCTTTCCCTACGGCCTTGATCTCGATGCGATGCGCGTGGATCTCGATTGCGGCCCCGCAATTTTCGCCATCCGCGGCAACCTTCCCGACGACAATGTCGCCCCAACAGCTCTCACCAGGCTGCGCGAGATCGCCGGTACGAGCACGCTCCCCGTGCTCGCAGAGCTCAGGAACCTCGCAGATGCGCTCGGGCAGGAGGAAACCGAACCCCGCGACATCGTCTCGGTGCGCGGGGAGATCACTCGCGAGCTCGGGCGTCTCGCCGAGGTCGCCAAGCGCCTCGACGCGCTTGGCCGAGATCTCAACTTCCTCGCCGAGGCCGGGGCGCCAGACTGGGTGGCACGGCTGCGCGAAACCCCCGAGAGCGCGCCCTATCTCATCCCCGCAACTTGGGCAGCATCCTGGAACTGGGCGGAAATGAAGGCCCGTGTCGACCGTATTGTCGCCCTCGGCAATGGAGACGATCACCGGCGCACGAAATCCGAGGCCATGGCGCGCCGCCGCAAGCTCTTTGAGGAGCTCATTCGCACCCGCACGCTCCTGGGCCTTAAGGGCCGCATGACCGGTTCCATCCGCAGCGCTATGGAGGCCTTCACCCAAGCCATCTCCAAGATCGGGACTGGCAAGGGAAAGCGCGCGCCGCGCTTTATCCGCGCCGCGCAGGAGGCCGCCAAGATGGCCTCCTCGGCCGCACCGGTCTGGATTATGCCGGAATACAAGATTCCGGAGCAGCTGCCCCCGGAGTTCGGCGATTTCGACCTCGTGATCCTCGATGAGGCCTCCCAGAGTGACATCACCGCGCTCGCCGCTCTGGCTCGCGGCAAGAAAATCCTGGTCGTGGGCGATGAGGAGCAGGTGAGCCCGTCAGTGGTCGGCATCGCGGACCAGAAAATCAACGCGCTGCGCGCCGAGTTCCTCGACGGGCTGCCGAACGCAAGCCTTATTGACCAGAACTCCTCGATCTTCGAGATCACCAAGCGGATGCATCCCGACAGCCATGTCATGCTGCGCGAGCATTTCCGCTGCGTGGCACCGATCATTCAGTTTTCGGGCCGCTACTACAACAACGCGCTGGTGCCTCTGCGCGTGCCGAAGGCATCCGAGCGCTTCGATCCCCCGCTCGCGGATGTCTACATTCCCGGCGCCACCCGACACGGGAAGACGAACGCCTCCGAAGCACGCTGGATCGTCGACGAGATCGCGCGGCTTATCGAGGACCCAGTCCACGCCGGGCGCGACATCGGGGTGATCTCCCTCATCGGCGGCGAACAGGCCGACAAGATCGGCCGGATGCTCGTCGAGGACGAGCGCATCGGCCCGGAGAAGATCGAGGAGCGGCGCATCATCTACGGCGATGCTCGCACAATGCAGGGCCAGGAACGCTCGATCGTCTTCCTCTCGATGGTCGCAACCCCGGGCCACGCCCATGCGCAGACCGCCAAGGCAGATCAGCAGCGCATCAACGTGGCCATGAGCCGGGCGCGCGACAGGCTCTACCTCGTCCGCTCGGTCTCGCTCGAGGACCTGCGCCCGACCGACATCAAGGCGCAGATCCTGCATCACTTTGCGGACCCGATGCCCGAGGGTCGCGGGGCGACCGGCAAGGAGGCATCCGACCTTCTCGAGCGCTGCGACAGCGGCTTCGAGCGTGAGGTGCTCCAGCGCCTCATGGAAGCCAATTACCGTGTCCGCCCCCAGGTTGCCGCGGGCGGATTTAGGATCGATCTCGTCGTTGAAGGGCTGGAGGATCGCCGTCTCGCCATCGAGCTCGACGGCGACCAATATCACGGCCCGGATGTCTGGGAGCGCGACATGGCCCGCCAGGCCGCTCTCGAGCGTGCGGGCTGGGTTTTCTGGCGTGTCTTCGGTAGCCAGTGGAAATCCAACAAGGAGTTCTGGTGGCGCAACCTGGAGGACGCGCTGAGTCGCCTCGGTATCGAACCGATCGGCGCCGCGGCGCTCGACGAGCGCTTCACCGAGACGATCCTTGTCGATCACTGGGGCACAAGCACGGCCGCTGACGCAGAGACACGTGCCGAAGATATCGAGGTTGAGGTGCCTCAGACGCAGCAAGACAGCGCTCACGGCCAGACTGTCAGCCCGGCAGCCGAACCGGCCGTCGCGCCGACCAGCGAAGCACTGCGCCCAGAGGCATGGGAGGACGAGGTGGCGGCCAAAGCGGAAAAGGCCGACGCGAACGCGGCACCCGTGTTCGGAGAAACCTCCCCGGCAGTGCAGGCCGAAGAGCCGACCACACCAGCCACCCGCGCGCCAGAGCGCCAAGGTGCCCGCCAGCGCACCCTTCCACTCGAAGACGACCTCTTCACGCTTATCGCCGAACGAGAGGCGGCTGCCCCGGAACCCATCAACGGCACCACGAATGGCACTGTGACCGCGACGGCGCTCGAGCCCAAGCCCTCAATGTGGGAAGCAGAGGACGGCGCCCACGGCGCGACCCCGATCCGGGTGGGCCATACCCTGCGCCTCGAGAAGCTCGGCAATGGGGGCGGTAAGCTCGAGATCACTCTCGTCGAAACCGGACACGACCCTGAACACGGCATGATCGGCACCCACACGCCGCTCGGCCAGGCGCTTCTCGATGCGGAAGTCGGGGACGAGGTCGAGTATCGCGCCGGTGCGTATATACAGGAGGTGCGCATCCTCGAGGTGAGCTGACGTGGCAGCCTGGGTCGGTCGCGCTGAGCGCCCGACGGCCGCGGCCTACGCCCGTTGTCGACCGCGCTCCTCCCTAAGTGGGAGAGCAGCACAATGCTTCGCAGGCGGGAGAGGGCGCGGCTCTGCTGGACCTCTGACGGAGTTCCGCAGCACTCTACTTTCTTTTTTGTTGCAGTGGCTCTCCTGGTCGCCCAGAATGCGGGCGAAAGTTGCGGGAAATGAGGGAAAATGACCTACATCACGCACACCCACCGTGAACGTTGGCAAGGGGTCTTGAAGCCGAAAAACTGGCAAGACGAGCCTGGCCCTAAAAACTGATGTGGCAAAATGGTCCAATCAAAGCGTCGAGGTTGTCGGCTTCTCGAACTGGCCATGGGCAACCTCGCCGCCGCCGACGGCTGCCCCTCTGCTTTCATCAGACCGCGAGGCGAAGTGGACCCGGACATCAACCTTGAACTCTGGTAGGGCCGGTGTCGATCCACTGCGGATTGCCTCCATTTCAGCAGCTTTTCCAGAATCAAGCGAAAACCGCAGCCGAAGTATCGGGCGTCATCGGGTCAGCTGATTTACCCATGAGACAATCTTGTCAATCTCAGCAATTAGGGAAGCTTGGAATTCCCGGTCGATCATCGAGGCCCTGGTGCCGAGCGGTTCGAACACTGCAAACCGATAGTATGGCAACTCACTAACAACAAGCGGCTGCCCGCTGTTATGCTGCTGCCAGTAGTGGGCTGTGAACGCATCCACTATGGGAAGGCCGCCGCAGTGCCGCGACAGGGTGAGCGCGGCCAGCGAGGTTTCCGCGGTCAACGGTGATTGAACATTTGCCCCTATGTTGCGCAGCGCCAGCTCGTCTGCAACTTGTCCCAGCAATCCGATCACCGGATAAGGGCGCAGGCTGCGCAGCGGCAGCGGCCCTTCCCCGTCTGACAGCGGGTGCCCCTTTGGAACAAAGCACATATGCGGAACGGTGTTTTCGTACAGAACCTGCATCCCTGATGGCATGTGCAGGACATTGGCGAATCCGGTCCTGAGCGTGCCGGAGCGGGCAAAATCCAGCACCCATTTCGAGGATTTCACCTGCCAGGAGACTTTGATCTGCTTCTCCTTGACTTGCATCCGTTCCAGTGCCCGAGGCACAATTTCCAGCGAGGCAGCAGTGATGGTGGCTATTGAGAGCGTGCCGCGCTCTTTGCGTGCGATCTGGGCTGCTGCCTCCTCAAGGTTTGTCAGCACCAGGTAGTTACGCTCCAGTTCCTCGAGAAAGGCCTCCGCCTCGGGTGTGGGCCTCACGCCTTTGCTCTGGCGCTGAAACAGCGGCACCCCGAATTGCCGCTCGAGATCACCAAGAATCCGGCTGACGCTGGGCTGGGACAGGTTCATCCGCCGTCCTGCCGCCGAGACGGAGCCGGTCTGCATAACTGCCCGGAAGATCTCCAATTGCTTCTGCGTGAACATGATATGCATTTTGCAAATATCATTGGCAAAAGATAGTATTTTTCCGGATTGCAGGGAAGCAATAGGCTCTTGGCAGCGCTATGCCGGAGATCTGAAATGCCACCCAATGTCATCCTGATCATGACTGACCAGCAGCGGGCGGACAGCCTTGGCTGCACCGGCAACCCGGTTGCGCGGACACCGCATATCGACGCGCTGGCGGCGCGCGGCGCGGTGTTCCGCAATCATTTCACCCCTCATCAAATCTGCTCGCCGAGCCGCTCCACCCTGTTTTCCGGCCTGTTCGCCCGGCATCACGGGCTGACCCGCAACGGTGTCGCCCTGCCCGAGGATCTGCCGCTGATCACTCACGATCTGAAGGATGCAGGTTACCGAACCCACGGAGCTGGGAAATTCCACTTCCAGCCGATCCTGGCCGGGCCGGAACATGCAATGCCGGATTCCAATGCGTTCTGGGAGCTGCCGCAAAGCGAAGGCTGGACCGGCCCATTCTATGGATTTGACAAGGTGGACATCCTGATCGGCGAGTCGGTGAGCGCCACTGAAGGCGGCCATTACGCCAATTGGCTCCGGGAAACTGCGCCGGACGCGGCGGCACTTTACCTGCCGGAAAATGCGCTGGAACCCGGGCCGGAGGATCTGGACGAAGTCTGGAAGTCCGCGATCCCGTCAGAGCTTCATTACAACAACTGGATCACCGACCGGGCCTGCGGCTTTCTGGAGGAGCAGGATGGGGAGCAGCCTTTCTTCCTGTTCGTCTCCTATCCCGACCCGCACCATCCGTTTTCGCCGCCCGCCCCTTGGTGCGATATGTACGACCCGCAGGAGGTTCCGGCCCCGGCGCTGACAGCGGATGAACTGGCGGCGATGCCGTCCTACATCCTGGACGGCGACCGGGAGGAAGCCGGCAAGAGCTATGTCGATTTCCTGCGCAATCCCGGGCCTCCGCGCGAGCAGGGTTTCATGCAGACCACACAGCGGTTTTCGGAGGCCTCGCTGCGACAGGCCATTGCCCACACCTATGGCATGGTTTCGATGATTGACAACTGCATCGGCCGCCTGCTGGCGCAACTGGAAGCGCAGGGCCTGGCGGAGGACACGCTGATCATCTTCACGTCGGACCACGGCGAGCTGCTGGGCGATCACGGGCTGATCCGCAAGGGGCCGAGCCCCTACCGTCCGCTGCTGCATGTGCCGCTGGTCATTGCCGGCCCCGGCGTGGCGCCCGGCACGCGCGAGGGTGTCACCAGTCACTTGGATCTGCGCGCAACGCTTCAGGCCTACCTCGGCTTGGAGAACCGCCGTCATGACGGGCAGTCCTTTCAGGCAATGCTGACGGCCGCAGATGCCTGCGGCCGCAGCCACCTGTACGCGGAATACCACCCACGCACCCGTATGGAGACCTATAACCAGACGCTTCTGACCGAGGAGTGGCGGGTCACAATCTATCCGGAAAACCCGGAATGGGGCGAGATGTTCCACCTCACTGAGGACCCGGGAGAACATGTGAACCTGTTCTTCCACCCGGATTACACCGCTCAAAAACAAGCCTTCATCGAGCAGATGGACCGTGAATTTCCGCCAGCCGCGCAGGCTGGCGGGCCATCGCTTGCAACCTATTGAAGATGCTCTGCCAAGACCACCACAGGGAGACCAGAATGACCTGCTATCAGACTAATGGCGCGATTCATCCCGCTGCCCGCATGCACGCTGACGAAGTCCGGCAAGGAAAGCTCAGCCGCCGCGAATTCCTGGCCCGTGCCACGGCCCTGGGCGTCAGCACCGCTGCCGCCTACGGCTTGCTTGGCGAGGCCGGCCCGGCTCAGGCCCAATCTGCCGCCACCCCCAATCAGGGCGGCACGCTGCGCATCCAGATGAATGTGCAAGGCCTCAAGGAGCCCCGGACCTATGACTGGTCGGAAATGGGCAACCTCACGCGCAGCACGCTGGAGTATCTCGTCGAGTACAACAACGACGGCAGCTTCCGGGGTATGCTGCTCGATAGCTGGGAAGTGAATGATACTGCCACCGAATACACCCTCAACGTCCGCAAGGGTGTGAAATGGCACAATGGTGATGATTTCACCGCCGAAGATGTTGTGCGCAACATGATAGGCTGGTGCGATAAGTCGGTCGATGGCAACTCGATGGCAGGCCGGATGGCGACGCTCGTTGACCCGGAAACGGGCAAGGCAATCGAGGGCGCTATCGAGGCGGCAGACGCTCACACCGTCCGGCTGAAGCTGCCGCGCCCGGATATCTCGATTGTTCCGGCAATGGCGGATTACCCTGCTGCCATCGTTCACAAATCCTACAATACGGCAGACGGGCATAAGATTATCGGAACAGGCCCATATCTCATCGAAGAGCTGGAAGTCGGCACCAAAGCCACGCTGGTTCGCAATCCGGAACAGAAGTGGTGGGGTACAGAAGTCTACGGCGGCCCGTATCTGGACCGGATTGAATTCATCGACTACGGAACCGACCCGTCATCCTGGCTGGCCGCGATTGAGTCGGACGAGATCGATGTGGTCTATGAATCGCTGGGTGATTACATTTCGCTGTTCGATGACATCGGGCTTGAGAAATCCGAAGTGGTTACTGCATCGACCATTGTCATCCGTCCCAATCAGCAGGCTGAAGTAAACGGCATCCGCCCCTATGAGGACGTGCGTGTACGCCGCGCCCTTGCGATGGCCGTGGACAACAAGGTGTGCTTGGAACTGGGCTACAATAACCAAGGCATTCCTGCGGAAAACCACCATGTTGCCCCGGTGCATCCGGAATACGCTGAGCTTCCTCCGCCGGTCCATGACCCGAAAGCCGCACTTGCACTGATGAAAGAAGCTGGCATGGAAGACTACGAGCACGAGCTTCTGTCCATCGACGATGACTGGCGCCGGAACACCACGGATGCCGTCGCGGCCCAGCTGCGTGATGCCGGGATCAAGGTGAAACGCTCGGTCCTGCCCGGATCGACGTTCTGGAACGACTGGGCCAAATACCCGTTCTCTTCGACGAACTGGAACCACCGGGCTCTGGCCGTCCAGATTCTGGCAGTCGCCTACCGCTCAGGCGAGCCCTGGAACGAATTCGGCTGGGCAAATGCCGAATTTGATGCGTTGCTCGACGAAGCGCTTGCCATTGCCGATGCTGACAAGCGGCGGATGGTGATGGCCAAGATCCAGAAGCTCATTCAAGACGAGGGGGTGACGATCCAACCATACTGGCGCTCGCTTTACCGCCATGTGCGCCCCGGCGTCCTTGGGGCGGAAATGCATCTCACCTACGACCTGCATCATTACAAGATGGGGTTTGCAGGCTGACACCGTATGCTTCCGCTGCGTGAATTTGGTCATGCAGCTGAAGGTTCACATGAGAAGGGAGTACTTGGCTGGTGCTCCCTTCCGGCAATGAGGAAAAGCTCCAGATGCAGGAATGGCTGTTCGCTTCCGCAGTCCAGATGGCCGCGGCATTGCAGCGCAAGACGATCTCTTCGCGCGAACTGGTGTCCTTGCATCTGGAGCACATTTCGGCGGCAAATCCGGCCATCAATGCAATTATCACCCTGGCCGCGGAACGTGCGCTCGAGGAAGCGCAGGTGACCGATGCGCAAATTGCCCAAGGTCGGAATTCGGGGCCGCTCATGGGGGTTCCGGTCACCATCAAGGACTCGTTTGATACGGAAGGCATTGTATCCACCTACGGAATGGCGGCGCGGGCCGATTTTGTACCCAATCGGGATGCTACCGTTGTCGCACGCCTGCGCAAGGCTGGTGCCATCGTTCTGGGCAAGACCAACACCTCCGAGCTGACTGTTCACCAGGCAGCGCACACTGACCCGCCACTGCATGGCCGTACCAACAATCCGCATGACCTCGCACGGTCGCCCAGTGGAAGCAGTGGCGGTGCCGCGGCGGCAGTGGCTGCTGGATGCGCCGCTTTGGACATCGGCAGTGACACGGGCGGCAGCATCCGCGATCCGGCCCATGTTTGCGGGGTTGTCGGGATCAAACCATCTGCCGGTCTCGTTCCGCGTACCGGCCATTGCGTTTCCTATGGGCTCGGCGCGCTTGATATGCTCACCCAGATTGGACCGATGGCGCGCTATGTCGAAGACGTTGCTCTGGCATTGCCCGTTGTCAGCGGTCCTGATGGAAATGATCCGGATGCCGCATCGGTTTACTTACGCAGTATAGAAGAAGTGGAACTGGCCGGCCTTCGGGTGGCCTATTACACCGACAGCGGAGTCCATCTTGTTTCGGATGATGCCACCAAGGCCGTAAAAATTGCCGCGGCTGCTTTGCAGGATGCCAAAGCTGTCCTTTGCCAGGATTTCCCTGCTTGCCTTTCTGACGCGTCCAAATTGTTTGACGCCCTGGTGTCAGCGGACGGAGGATTGTGGAAGCGTGAGCTTGCCAGGCGCGCCATCCGCGGTGGCACTGCCGGTTCACAGAATCTAATGCCGCAACTATCAGCGCCAGCGCCGGACAGCACAGTCACCGCATTCGGAAAGCGGATAGGAGCCTTCAAAGCCGGTCTGGCAGACTTCATGGAAAAATATGATGCCCTGCTCGGTCCGGTGTCGCCCCAGGCCGCGCGCCTGCATACAGATACGCCGCAAGGCTTTAGTTTCTGGAACGAGCTGAGTGCTCATAATCTTAGCGGCTTTCCCGCCGTGACAGTGCCCGCTGCGCGCACTTCAAAAGGGCTGCCTGTTGGCGTGCAGATCGTATCGGCGGTCGGGCGCGACCATGTTGCGTTGGCAGTGGCTAAAGCTATCCAAACCCGGCTGAACTGCACTTTCAAACCACAAATTGTTGATTTCCGCTGAGATCTGACCCAGACATAACCACCAGAACATATCTATCAGGCGGGTCAGTTCTCGATGAAAATCTCGGGTCAGATCTCAGCGGAAATCAACAGCCAGAGGTGTTTTCTGCTTTTTGCTGCTTTCCGGCATCTACCGCGCACCCTGCATAGAAGGTTCAAACGATGACCATGTCACTGCCCCAAAAGCCAGTCGATACAGCTCAGGCGATGCAGGCTACGGACAACGAGCGGGAGATCTGGTCGGACCGGTTGATAGCTGCTGAGACGGCTTACGGGTTCGAGCAGGGTTTCAAGCTTCTTTACTGCCCGTGGAAGACCCTTCAGGGCAGTGACCTGACTTTCCTCTCATTGAACCCCGGACGCCCTCCGGACGATGCAGAACTCCGGATTGTTTCCGATGAGCGGGGCAATTCCTACGAAGTGGAGCGCGCCATCACGCGATCGCCGCTCACAGAGCAGTTCCTGAGAATGTGCGGCTTCCTTAGGGTCGAGCCCTCGCGCGTCCTGACCGGGGTCGTAGCGCCTTTTCGGAGCACCGGCTGGGATGATATGTCACGAACGCAGAAGGCAGCGGCCTTGGAACTCGGCCGGGAGTTTTGGACAGAGGCGTTGGCCGCGCCGGGCCGCCGGGGACCGATCGTCGTCTGCTCGGATCAAACTGCACGCCTTGTTGTCGATGTCCTCGAGGCCCGACACGAGTTCAGCCTTCCCGCGGGCTGGGGGAACATCCGCCTTCATCGGTTCAGAGGCAGGGACGGGCAAAAGGTGGTGCACCTGCCGCATCTCTCGCGCTTCAGGCTGTTCGGGCGCGCGCCGTCCGAGACGGCTCTCGTGCAGGTCTTCGATCTCTAACCTTAGGAAGATACCGTAGGACGGCGCGGGATTCCCCGCAGACACGCGACTTTTACCGGCTGCCGTGCTTTGAGTCCCTTTGGCTGTTGGCTGTCTCTGGGTCTGGACCGGCGTGATCTGGCCAATGGGTGGTGCCTGTGGTTTCCCAATGGTCTGGATGCAGCTGTGCCCATCGGACTGACCTACGTTGTGGAGGCGGTATGAGTGTCCCAGGCTGTTGCGTCTGGAGTGCTTACCATTTTCTATTTGTAGGCAGAATATTGGCAAATAGTTTGGCTCATTGGGATCTCGCGATCCCGTTGCGATTTTTTTTCAACTTTCGGGCTTTGAGGGTTTGGGGTCGCAACGCGAAATCACCATATACCTTTCAGAGGGGCGCTGACCCGCGGACGCTGGTCGTTAGGAAGTGACACAGTCCGTGCAAGGTCTCCTCTGTTTTCCCCCTTGAGGGGTCAGGACTATCCCGGTTTCGGCCGGGCTCGGCCAGCGATTTTCCCCCTTGAGGGGTCAGGACTATCCCGGCTTCGGCCGGGTTCGGCCAGCGATTTTCCCCCTTGAGGGGTCAGGACTATCCCGGCTTCGGCCGGGTTCGGCCAGCGATTTTCCCCCTTGAGGGGTCAGGACTATCCCGGCTTCGGCCGGGCTCGGCCAGCGATTTTCCCCCTTGAGGGGTCAGGACTATCCCGGCTTCGGCCGGGCTCGGCCAGCGATTTTCCCCCTTGAGGGATCTGAACTGTACCGGTTTCGGCTGGGCTCGACCTGTGATCATCCTCTTGGCGGCTGAGACACGAAAGGCGGCCAAGTTGTGCGGCACATTCAGGCAGAAGGGCCATCAGCAACAGGCTGACGGCCCTTTTTTAGCACTGCATCCAGATCGCAGCTTATGCAGTTTGAGACATTCTCGATTGTCGGTTCAGAGCCAGAGACGGGTTAAAAGTGAAACGTCCGCCGCACTTATCGTGTTTCAGGGTGCTCGTCCGTACGCAGTCTGAGGAGGCTCTCGGGCGTGTCTTCGATTTCCAGTCTTAGAAAAGAGCCGGAACACGTCACGCAAGCCCCTTACCAGATGTGTTGTAGAAAATCCTTCGGTTGGCCACAGAGTGGCCAACCTTTTCCTAAATGAGCTGGCTTGACGAAATCTCACGATGGAAGTGTCAGGTGCAGTCCGTTCCGCAAAAATTTGCGAGCAACAGGCGGCACGCGTCTTTACGATTTCGCATCAACTTCGGAGATCAGCAGCAGGCCAAGTATAAACTTGAAACTGGACGGTGGTATATACTTGTTTTTGGGCGAATATATTTACTTGAAACTGGACGATGTGATATACTTGAATTTGGACATTATTGTGATGGAGACGTTTGTTGGCGATCAAGCATGAAATCCTGGCGGACGCCTTGCAGGACCTGCATGGACTTCAAGAACAAGGCAACCTTGTCGTTCGTAGCGGAGATATCCCCCCGGACCGCCTCAAGGCGCTGAGGTCGGCTGGATATATCCAGCCGATCATGAAGGGGTGGTATCATCTGTCCGATCCCGCGTCTCGCCCCGGTGACACAACGCCCTGGACGATGAGCTTCTGGTCTTTTGTTCAACGATATTGCGAAGATCGTTTCGGCGCGGACTGGGTTCTGAGTCCAGAGATCAGCCTCGGCCTGCATGCGGGCATCAACGTGCCGCCTGTGCAAGTTCTGATCCAGGCCATAAAAGGAGGCAACAACGCTATTGGACTACCAGCGGGCCGGTCTCTCTACGACCTGAAGGTCAGGACGTTACCGCCACCGGAGCGCAGGATGAAGCTTGAGAACGGCCTGCGCGTATACAACCCGGCAGCCACGCTGATTCAAATGGCGGAGAACTGCTTTCAGGCTCACCCCGAGGCTGTAGCTGCGCTCCTGGGGAGCTACCGCGATGTCACCCCGCTTCTCAGGATGGTGGTCGAGGGCTCGCATAAGCGCCCGGGCAGCCGATTGGTCGGTGCGTTCCGGCATCTGGGCATGACTGCCCAGGCCGACAGGATGGCGGACGGCATGCGGCGCGCGGGGATCGATCTACGGATCGAGAACCCCTTCACCGGGGAGGGCATCGCTATCGTTCCTGGATCGCCTCCGATCTCGAACATGTTGCGCGCCATCTGGCAGCGTGACCGGGTCAAGGTCTCAGTGATCCTCTCTGCACCCACCGGCGCGCAAGATGCGGCAGCCGTTCTGGAACACATGGATGATGTCTACACGCACGACGCATGGCATTCACTCTCGATCGAAGGTTACAGGGTCTCGAAAGGGCTGATCGAGAAAATCCGGAAGGGAGAGTGGGACCCGGACGCAAGCGACACCGACGCTTCCGATCGAGATGCCATGGCGGCGAAAGGGTATTGGAATGTCTTCCAGTCGGTCAGAGGGGTCGTAGAGGCATCTCTTGGAAGTGGAAGTCCTGTCGTCGTCGGCGCACATCTCGATAAGTGGTATCAGGATCTCTTTGCGCCATCGGTGGATGCGGGCATTCTGACGCCCGCCCAGCTGATCGGTTACCGCAACCATCCCATTTTCATTCGCACAGCCAATCATGTGCCGCCGGCTGCCGAAAAGCTCATGGATGCGATGGAGACATTTTTTGAACTCCTCGACGAGGAGGACCATCCGGGCGTGCGCGCTGTTCTGGGGCATTGGCTGTTGGGATACATCCATCCTTATCCAGATGGAAACGGACGCCTCGCTCGCTTCGTGATGAACGCAATTCTTGCAAGCTCGGGATATGGATGGGTGGTCATCAGACTGGAGGAGCGCAAGCGCTACATGCAAGCGCTCGATGCTGCGAGCTTCGGGGGCGACATTACTCCCTTTGCGCAGCTAATCGAAGAACATCTTCAACACATCCGGTAAGGGGCTTGGACGTCACGGTCGGCCCCGCAAACAGGCGGCTTACACTGACTGTCGTGCTTTGGGTCCGTCTCGCTGTTGAATGGCTCTGGGTTTGGGAAGGTATTGGTATTGCCTACGGGTGGTACTTGCGGTTTGGTTCAACAACCGCCGCCTGCTTGAACCCATTGGGAACATCCCGCCGGCAGAAGCTGAGGCCAATTTCTACACCGCTCTGGAAACTGAGGACATTGCCGCGTAACTAACTAAAATCAGCCTCCGGCAAACCCGGTGCGGTTCAATCTGATCAGGACGCAATGGCTTGAGCGGATGAACCTGGACCGCCGGGCTCTGATTGAGCAGGACCATATGGCCGAACTGAAGCGCGTGAACGTGTGACGTTTTCGCTTGCGATGCCTTGGCCTCTCGGGGCCTGGGCCGTCTCTTTCTTTTTGGCGATGCTCGAAAAACGTGCTGTACTGGCGGTTGATGAATGACCGGCCGACATATGATGAGCTCGCGGAGCTGGCGGTCTTCCGGGCCCGACCAGCCTGGCAGAGAGTCCTCATTCGGCTGGCTTGCCGCGTTACTTCGGGCGGGCTGCCTCGACGCGAGCGCGAAGCACGCTATGACGCCAGGTTCCGCGATGCGTTTAAGAGCTGCCGCGGGTCTGTGCCGCGGGACATTGAGCTCGGCTTATGACTGACCGCCTCCAGATAAGTCCGGATTTACTCGAAGTCCGGCCATATAGTCACCGCAACGGGCATGTCGTGGTCGAAGTCAGTTACGCTGGCGTCGTCATGGGCGACATATATGTGCCGGAACGGTCGACGCTCGAAGTGTATGACGAACTTGCGAGAGCGACTATAAAACGAGAATGGTCACAGCTGTCAGCGCACAGGCAAATGAGCATTCTCGACGCCGGGCGAGAGCAGGCCGCGCTACGCGAGCTGGAGGGGGTGACATACTTATCGATCAGCGACGAGAGCGGCAAAATGGATGACGAGCTCTACGACATGCTGAGCGAGGGCGGGAGTGAACCAACTCCGCAACAGTCATGACCGGTTGTTCGCATGGCTGTATCCGACCGCCGCAATTATTGGTTGAAGTTGAGAAGTTGGAGCCGGTTTCGGCGCTCAGGTGTTACTCTTCTGACTGTCATGGAATCGAAAAGAAGCCCCGCTCGGTTGGCCTGACCAGAGTTTTTCTCTGCGAAAACGAGGGTTTTTTATGAAACTCGAAATAGACCCCGAGCAAATCGAATTCATCGACTGCAACCGGCTCGGTGAGCTATGCCGTGTCACATATCGCGGGGTCGTCGTGCATGGGCTCTATCGAACTCCGGAAACTGGCGCGGGTCGGCTTACGCAGCTTGACTATCTCGCTCGCGTCATCGCGGAGAGAGTGGAGCAAATGAGCAACCATGAGCGCCTTGAGTTCGAAAGGCAGGTTCAATGAAACTCAATATCGACCCGGCGGAGGTGGAGCTGATTGGCAGGCCGTGCGACAAGACTGGGATGGTCCGGGCGCGGTATCGCGGTTATGAGTTCGAGGCGAAAGTTTTGGAGTTCTTCCGTCTTCATCGGTTCGAGCCTGGAGCCGCATCTGAGGTCATGTGCCTCTATCCGCATGGTAGGCCGCAAAAGGTAGCGGCAGAGACACTCACCAACCTCGTCGCCGCCATGTCCAACCACGAGCGGCTTGAGTTCCTATCCGCGACCAGGCAGCTCTGAAAGGCGGTGCATGAAATGACTGATCAACCAACCCCCGAGCAAATCGAGAATGACCTCGACGAGGTATTCGCCGCCGCGAAGCTGACCCGGCTACTGCGAGAGGCATACATGGCCGGCGTGGAAAGCACGAGCCAAGGATGGAGCAGCGAACTGCCCGGAAACATTGAGTGTCTTATAGAATTCGAGCGCGAGGCCGTAAAATACGCCACGAAGATCGTGGGAGGGCGGGGGTGATGAAACTCGATATCGAACCGGCGGAGGTGGGGTTCCACATCGAAGAGGACACTCTGACCCACATCTCGTATCGCGGCTGGGGCTTCAAAGTCGAGGGCTTTGACTATATGCAACACCGTGTGAGGCGTTACCGTGAGCTCTCGTCCAATTGCGCAGATTTCTCACGCGCGGATTTGCCAGGGGTCGCCGGAGCCGACCTGATCCGCGAGCGAGTGGCCGCAATGTCCAATCACCAGCGCATCAAGTTCATCGCGGCCGTGCAAAGAGCACAGCCCTGATGTGGACCTGTCGCGGGATTGTGCCGCTCCTTTGACCACGTATCGTGTGGCAAAGGAGTAGACTGATGGCATCACGACCGACCGAGGAGTTCCGCGCGGAAGCTGTTCGCATAGCGTTGACAAGCGGGCTGCCGCGTAAACAGATAACTTGCAGCAATGGTTATGACATTGATGCCGCCACAAATTCGATCAAGGGATCGAATTCATAGCCATCAGCGGCGCGGAGAGTGCCAATGTAGCGGCGGCGATGGTCGTTCTCGTTTTGAAGGCTGACTATCTCTAAAGCCTGATCTCAAGGGGCAATTGTGTTAGCAGCCCGCTTTCAGTGTAAACCAGGAGAACGCCTTTACCGGCATCGATCCGCCGGTCGATCATCTTTTTCCCGATCGAAATACAGAATGGCGCGCTGGTTCCGTCGTCAGCTATAATATCAAAATGACCTGCAATCATGAGTGACCTTTCAATTGATGCATGGCTCACCGTGCTGAATTCCTTCACGGCTTCATGTTGCATCTCGGGAAGCAGAAGACGCCATCCGCCAGCATTGCCGCTCAAGAAGCAGAAGCCCTTCTTGGCCAAAGCCGATGTCCAGAAGTTAGTCTGGGCGATCCGGTAGCCTTGGTTGAAAATCACCAACGCCCCACCGGCGCCCTGGGTTGAGTGAATGATGGTTGTTGCTTGTTTGGTCATGAGGTTCTCCTTGTTACCCTCAAGATCTCTGACCGTTTGTTCCCAGGCAGAAACGCCAGGAGAAAATTTTTTGTATCTGCATTCGATCGGGAGCATCCATGCGTCGGAGCCTGCTCAACCAGTTGAGACAAGCCGGGGTGAAAATGCAGAAGATCTCCTTGCGCGGCAGATGTCGGTTCTCGCTTTGGGCCTGCCCCGGGATTGTGCCGTCCCTTCTTCAAGCGATCTTCAGTCCAAGCTGTTTTGCCTTTTCCACGAGAAGGCCATGCAACATCATTGCCCTGTCGGCATCCGCAGAAAGAGAGGCCATGTACGTATGCCCTCCAGTGCTGGCGGCCGAACTAAAAATGACTGCAAGATCCGCCTCTTCTTGGCCGTGAGGCGAAAAGCGGATGTGCGCCAATGAGGTGCGGCGCGGCAGGAAGAGCTCGCAGACCACGCAACATGCTTCAGCGAAGTTGGCCCTGGAAGCCAAGGGCATGCCCGGGTCGAAAGGGCTGTGCCGTGCCGCCGCAAGGAAATCGTCGGCGGCTATGCCCAGGGTCTCCAATTCATCAGCAAAGGTTTCGAGCAGTTTCATTGAGAAATGGTTGGTCAGCATCGGCAAGTACCCTTTCAGATTTGTTTTCGAGGCCGGTGCGTTTGCAGTGATCCGGTCCCGCGTTTCCTCACGTTTGATATTGCTCCGATTGGCGCGCACCAAAATCACGCCGTGGCGGAAAAACCGATAGCTCTCGCGCCAGTCTAACCAGCACCTGCACGGCCGCCCACCGGCGGCAATTTCCATTGGATTCCCTTATTCTTAGATTCAGGAGCGCATAAAATTCATAAGTGACAGCGGGTTACCTCCAGGCGGGACGCAAAATCCCGGGGCAAAGCCGCAGAATCCCGGCGCAAAGACGCAAAACTCCGGAACGGGGACGCAAAATTCCGGAACAAGGCCGCAGTTTCCCGGCGCAAAAGCCCAATGAAATCCGCGCAGAATTCTTGAGATTGAGAACACCGCGTGCCGTCATCACACAGGGTGAGGCACGGGCCGGAACGCGCCGGCCAAAGCAGCTTTTCGAGTATTTTGGTTTCGCAGCAGTCGGCCAATATTCAGCTTATGAAGCTCTCAGATGTCCATGCCTGCCTGTCCGATGGCCGGCTCAACCCGTCCGGCTTGCCTGCCGGTACAGCATTGCCGTATCTAACGGCGTTTTCGATCCTGGCGAAAATCACAGGGGTACCGCTGATTGTCTTTGATAGTGCCGGACCGGTCTTCGCAGTTCGATACCCCAAAAACGCCCTGCCTGCGGAGGCGGCTGCGTATTTCAGGGGTGACGTTGCAGCTTACAACAGCTGGCGAAGCCTCATCCTCGACGCACAGATGCTGGCCGCCCGCGCGCCGGTCGACAGCGATTCCTGGGACGGGCTGCGGCGCGTAGCGCGCATCTGCCGCGGACGCGCCTTCGCCACCCGGCTGTATCATGTCAGCAGCCGGGTTCCGCAGTGCGTATTTCCCTGGGATATCGACAGGGAACTGGTGGTAAAGATCGATGCGGCGCTGGCTGGTCAGGGCCGGTCGAGTTTCCGGCAGGGGCTGGGCGCGTTGGATGCTCTCCACGGCGAGGCTCTTGCCCGGGAAGCGGGGTTACTCCCCCCGGCCAAGATCGGCCGGCTTCCGACGCTCACCGATCACGCGGCGCAATTCCAGTTGCCGCCAGCACTTGTGAAGTTTTGGCAGGCGGCCAGCAGCCCGGACCGGAATGCGCTCTCCTTTGTCTGGCGCATGGCCAGAATGGCGGGGATCTTCTCGGCAGCGGATGACCCGGCGCCCGAGGTTTTCTTTGCCGGCGGGCGCGGTGAAACTCTCGCCGGACTCGACCCGCAGGACTTTGGACTGCATCGTCCTTCCCAAAATACCTACGGCATTTACCTGCGCCGTTTGAGCTGCCGTTTCACGCAAATGGGGGGAGCCGGGCTGCCCGAAGGCGGCTCGCAGGCCGAACGGCGATGGGCCGAGCTGAAAGACCTTGCACGGCTTGATCCGGCATTGTCGCCTGCCCGCGTCTGGAGCCTCGCCGCTATCTCTAACCCAGCCATAAAAGACGGGCTTGCCCCGGCCGACCTTGAACCTCAATGGTTCGAAGCCCGGATCAAGGAACTGGCCGGGCCGAAGCGCAGAGCGTTCCTGTCGGCCTGCTACGCGCTCAACGAGCTGTGCGCGGCCCATTACGGCAAGCGTCACCTGCTCCCCCCGGCAGGCACCGGCGTGCAGCGGCAGCGCGGGCGTTTGCGCCGGAGCTGAGCGCGCCGGCGCTCAGACTGCCAATGGGGCGGTTAGACCATCACGGTGCGCCCTAAGACCGGCAAAACGGACCGTTTCAATCCAGCAGGCAAAGGACCCATCTCCTGTCAAAGGAGATGATGATGCCGAAAAGAAAGACAGACAGGCGTGCCTTCAAGCAGCGCAGGAAGGGATTTTTCAGCAAGACTGAACTTGCTGAATGGCTCGGTGTCAGCCGGAACTCCGTGGCGGCTATCGGGGAGCGCTTCGGCATCAGGGAAATCGAAAACCTTTTCCCCGAGGCTGATGTCTGGAGAAAGATCCTCGGGATCGATCCGCGGCACGAGGAGGACCGCGTCCTGTTGCGGCGCCCGCTCCAGGATAGCACATGGTTCGCAAGCCAGACCGGCATCCCGCCAAGCACGATCCGCGCGAAAATCCGGGAAGGCACTCTCGAATATCCTCACGGCGTGCAGCTGTCCGAGGAGAGCGAAGCCGGTGGCCCCCCGCGCTCGCGGCGCTGGGTAGCATGCGTCATCGAGGCGCTTGCCGACGGCAAAACGGCGCCCGCGTTCAGCCCTGCGGTATCCGTAAATGCGCCCTCGGCGCCGGTGCAAGACGGGGGCGGCGAAGCAGCTCAGGCTTCCAGATTAAACGTTTTTGCCCAAATCGTGCACGGCAACGCTGAGGGCGCTGCGCAATGACCGGATTAACGACTGTCCGTTCGCTTTCGGCACCGGAAAACGAACGGCCACTTATTACCGGATGCGCAATAACGGCCAATCTTCCCAATAACGATAACGAATAGGGAGTGAAGACCGGAGAGCTTCTGTCGGTCGTTTTGACCCATTTCGGGAGCGTCGAAGCTTTCCGGCATGAGTTACCCTCTCCTGGCGACCCGCACTTGCGTTACTGAAAGGGTGAGGCGTGGCAACATTTTCAAGAGCAACGGGTCACTTGAGTTCCGGCGCACTGTCTGTGGAATCTGGAACCTGCCCCCAGTAACCGGTCAGGGGACCAGATCAAGGCCGCCAGCTTGGAGTAGAGTTTGGATCGTTTCTTCATTTCGTTTTCGCCGAACGCTTCGTGGGGCTTGAATTTCAACCCATGCTTGGAAATGGTCTGATGAAATCCAGGGTTGTTTTGATAAAATACTTCATGCAGAGACTGGGTGAGTGCATTTGCCTTGAGGTAATGCGGCAGCTTCTCCTCATAGGTCATGTCGCTTAGGCTGGCGTTGATCTTCTTGGGTAAGAGCAAAAGGCCGCCAATTTGATTTCGCGTACGGTCAAAATCTCCCTGCTGGTCAAACACATCCGAGAAACGGTCGTAATGGTTGGCCCAGATGTGCTCGACCTCGTAAGCATTCTTCCCTGAACGGACGATGTAATCTTCGTATTTCCCTGGTTCGCCGGATTGCTGTTCCAGCCAATCGGTGAAGCGAGCAAGCTGCCGGTGGATGGCCTTGGAGGTGAACTGGTTAAGGTGGACCGGTTGGGAGAAATCGATTTCTGCCATCTCTTTTTGCAACTGATCGTGTAGAATGGAGCGCACTTCGGTCAGTGACTTGCCCCGGATGCTGCGGATCACAAGAAAAACGGCGTAGGACATTGTGGAGTAACTATTGGATTTGTAGTTCCAGAACCTCAGGTTCAGCCAACTATCGAGGAAATCAGCCACGACGCGAATCTTGGTGATTGCCGTCTCCAGGTCATCCCCTGGTCCAACGGAGGCTAATGTCACGTGGTGTTGAAGTGTGAACCCGGCGTCGGCGTTGTAGCGGACACTTTCCAAGCCGTAGGTCCGAGTTTCGGCTGCTTTGAGTAACCGCAGGTAGAGGTCGGCATAGAATCGAAAGTCTCGCACCACGAACTGGTAGAAATCTTCGCCATCTTTGAGGCCAAGTGCAGATGCATGATTTCGAACCCAGCGGTGGTATTCTGTGCCGATGAGGTCGAAGTCCTCGGGCTTGGCATCTTTCTTTCGCTCCCTGATCTTCTGAGCGTATTGAGAACGAAGCCAAGCTTTGAAGAAATCCGCGTCGGTTTCCTTGCCATAAGCGGCGAATTTGCTGAGATATTTCTTGATCCGTTTGTCCGCTTCGAACCGTTTCTCGGCATTGTCGATGTTGGCAAGAAGATAGCCCTTGAGCATGTCTGTCGGTGTCAATGACAGGCCCCGGTCGTTCATAGTCTCAAAGATGGTGTAGGCGTCCTCATCGGCATAGGCGATTATCTCAATGAGTTTCACCTTCCGCATCAGCCAGTAGATGAACAGCGGCAAAGCTTTGCCCTGGAGTTCTTCGGGGAAAAGCTCTCCAAGGTCTTGGTATCGCGCCGTCAAATTCCGGACAGATTCCGATGTGCCATCTGTATTAAATGGCGTGTTATTAAACAGGGCTTCCATACAGTCATTGCGTTCAGGAACGTTCAGTTTGAATTTTTTCTCACCGAAATCGTCAGCGTAAATCAATGATTGGATCGAGACCTGCTGATCTCGATTTCTTTGAAGGTTGTTGAGGTAGATGAGCAGGATTGATAGGGAAGTCATCCGCTGTTGTCCGTCGACAATGTGCCGAACATCGTCATTTTGGCTGACGACAATGGAGCCCAGGAAATAGTGACCATAGTGGGCTACTTCCTTGGCGGCATCCCCAGGTTGATAACTATCGAGGAAACGCCCGGTTAGGTCATCAACAAGCTCTTGTAGTTGTTTTCGCCCCCATTTGTATTCGCGCTGATAGTAATCGATGCCATAGCTGCCACCGGACAGCAATTCTTGGATCGAGCGGTCATATCCTTTGATTTCTTGCACTAACTCATCCCTCCAGAGAGCTCCCCGCTTCAATCGCAGGGTTATGATTGTCAAATTTCGGTGGCAGGATACCGTTCACTTGCCCGAAAAAGTGAATAATCAGTGTGTTGTCTCGTCGCCAGGAGTATGTCTCCGACATTCAAAAGTTTCTTCCTTTGAACTTTCTGGCCAACTTCGGTAAAGATGCAACCCTTGCTGGAAACGCCATGACCTGGCGCCACCTTCAAGTATTCTCTACTTGACCGGAGCTCCGAAGGCCAAGAGACTTTCCCTGCCCAGGGCTGAGTGACTTCGTCGCGGAGTATGGTATTGGGGGTGGTGGGCTTTGCCATTCAATGCATCGACCGTGGCGCCTTTGGGTAGAAGGCGAGTCAGGAGTTCGAATGTGGGAACGTCGATGAAGTGATCAAACCCAGTGCAGTTTGAGCACACCCACGAACCGGCTCTCCAGTTCGGTCTCGGTTTCCTCGCCATTCAGGACTCAAGGGTGACATCCTCCTTAAACTCCGTCATTGGTTTTTTGCATTTCGGCAAACCTGATCTCCACCTCACTGAAGATCAGCAAGTCGACTGATGATGAGAAAGTGGAAGGAAGTGCAACCGATGGGAATGCCTTGGCTTTTCCATGCCCGCAAGGTTAGGTTGATTCGAAACTGGATTTCCATCGAAAAGAGGCTGTTCCTAACTGTTTTGGAAACAACCCGCTGAGTAAAGTATGAACCCCACTGAGATTTCCGACGCCCTCGAGGCTATTTCAACAGCGCCATTTGACCCGGCCGAGTTCGGCTATGACTTCGCCGCTGCCACCGGCAATGCAAAAGCTACAGTGTCCAGGCTACGTCCAGGCAAGCGAACTCTGAATAAATCGAAGATCTCGGGCGCGGTCCTGATGAACCGCCGCTATTATTACATCCCGGCGGAGCCTGGTCAGGCAGATGCAGCCATGGAACTGCTGCTTTCGGACAAGAAAACCATCCAGCACAAGCCGGAGATTCTGATCGCAACCGACGGCCAGGATGTGGTCGCGCGACATCCTGCCTCAGGCGATACACTGCGCTGCTCCTTCGTCGACCTTCACCACCATTTTGGCTTCTTCCTGCCCGCAGCAGGCATGTCACGGTTCAAGGCCGCGGAAGAAAACGAAGTCGACATCAAGGCCACCGGCAAGCTGGCCAAGCTTTACGACGCACTGCTCAAAAAGAACCCTGACTGGGCAACTGAAGACCGGCGCCATGACCTCAACCAGTTCATGACCCGGATGATCTTCTGCCTCTTCGCCGAGGATGTTGGGATCTTCCCGAAGGATCAGTTCAGCCGGCTGATCGTCAATCATTCCGGCGAAAAAGGCGTCGAGGCACATCTGGTGATCCGCGACGCCTTCGCTGCGATGAACCTGCCAAAGGACAGCCGCGGCCATCTTCCTGCATGGACACAGGAGTTGGAATACGTCAACGGCGGGCTGTTCTCGGGTCGGCCGGATTGTCCAGTCTTCGATCCCATCGCCTGGGGCTACCTGCTGGATGCGGCGGGTGAAGATTGGCGCAAGATCAATCCCGACATCTTCGGGTCCATGATCCAGTCGATTGCTGACGCGAAGCGGCGCAGCGAGCTGGGGATGCACTACACTTCTGTGCCGAACATCCTGAAAGTGCTTGGCCCACTGTTTCTGGACGATCTGGATGCTGCCATAGAAAAGGCTTGGGACCGCCCCAACGCGCTGGAAAAGCTGCTGACCCGGCTCGGCCGCATCCGGGTTTTCGATCCCGCCTGCGGGTCGGGAAACTTCCTCGTGGTCGCATACCGGCAGCTGCGTGAGCGGGAAATGAAGGTGATAAAGCGCCTGGTGGATCTGACCGGGCAATCCCTGATGAAGCTGAGTTCGACCCTCAGCCTGTCGAGCTTCCACGGAATCGAAATCACCGACTTCGGCGCCGAAACCGCAAAGCTTGCCTTGTTCATTGCTGAATATCAGGCCAACGCTGAAATGTCCGAGATGTTCGGCGCCGCGACCGAAACGCTTCCTTTGCGCGATGGCGGCCATATCGTTTGCGCGAATGCCTTGCGGGTGAACTGGGAAGAGGTCTGCCCTCCGCCCAAGGGCGAAGAAGAGGTCTACATTGCGGGTAATCCGCCGTTTTTGGGCGATGGCTCTCGTTCAGCAGAGCAAAATGCCGACATGGATTTTGCGCTAAAGGGAAAAATAGATGCCTATCGGCGCGTGGACTTTGTCGCTTGCTGGATGTTCAAGGCGGCAAATTACATTCGTGGAAAATCAGCTCGTTCGGCACTTGTATCCACAAACTCTATTTGCCAGGGGCAAGCCGTCGGAGCTCTATGGCCAAGCCTTCTAACGGATGGTGTTGAAATTGGCTTTGCGCACCAAACCTTCAAGTGGCGCAACAACGCTTCAGCCAATGCTGCGGTGATGTGCGTTATCGTCGGCCTGCGCAACACTTCGAAGGGCGAAAAACGCCTTTTCAACGGTGATCTGGAAGTCCGGGCCAACAACATCAATGCCTACCTTTTGGATGGCCCTGACCTATTCGTGTCGGCAACGCCGAGATCTATTTTCGGGCTGCCCTACATGGAATACGGGAACAAGCCAACTGACGGTGGCCACCTGATCTTGAGCCCGAGTGAGCGCACTGAGCTGCTTGAGGAGTATCCAGAAGCGGCTAAATTCGTAAAACGCTTCATGGGATCGCAGGAAGTCGTCAAAGGGATCGAGCGCTACTGCCTTTGGATTTCGGACGAAGACGCAGAGGAAGCTGCGAGCATTCCTCTACTGAGAACGCGCTTTGATGCCGTTGCCAAATTCCGTTCTGAGAGCAAGGCCGCTCAAACCAGGCCATCCGCCGCATACCCCCACCGCTTCCGGCAGGCCCAGAACTTTGCAAAAAATCACTCAATCCTAATACCCAGTGTAACCTCGGAACGGCGCCCGTATCTCCCAGTTGATCGCGTCGGTGCTGATGTGATCTCTTCCAACCTCAACCAGGCGCTCTACGACGCCCCGGAATGGTGCCTTGCGCTGATTGCCTCCCGCCTGCATCTGGTCTGGATCGGCACCGTCTGCGGCAGGCTCGAGTCGCGCTTTCGCTATTCCAACACCCTGGGCTGGAACACCTTCCCGGTGCCTCGGTTTACCCAAGCCCAGCTGGAACAGCTCAACGCCTCGGCGCGGATGATCCTGAAGACGCGCTACATGCACCACCCCAAGACCATCGCCGAGCTCTACGACCCTGACAAACTGCCAGATGACCTGCGCGAAGTGCATCGTCAGAACGATGAGCTTCTGGAAAGCATGTATATCGGCCGCCCCTTCCGCAATGACACCGAGCGCTTGGAAAAACTGTTCAAACTCTATGCCGCCCGCGTCGAGAAGCTGAAATCCGAACCGAAGAAGGGAGCTGCCTGATGGTCGATCTCATCAAAATGACCTATGGCTCCAAGGGCGGGCCGCGCTCAAACGCGCTGGGAATGCGCGAAATGCAGGCCCGCGTTTACGAAGCCCGCGCCGCGCAATTCATTCTACTGAAAGCGCCACCTGCTGCCGGCAAGTCCCGCGCGCTGATGTTCGTGGCGCTCGACAAACTGGAAAACCAGGGGGTGAAGAAGGCCATCGTCGCGGTGCCGGAAACCTCAATCGGCGGATCATTCAAGTCAACCGACCTGACCAGTTTTGGCTTTCATCGGGACTGGGTGGTGAATGAACGGTGGAACCTGTGCCTGTCTGGCGAGGAAGGAAAGGCTAAGGCCCAGAAGGTGAGGACATTCGAGGCATTCATGGACTCGGAAGACGAAGTCATCGTCTGCACCCATGCCACTTTCCGATTTGCCTTTGAGGAGATCGTTGCCAAACGCGGCATCGAGGCGTTTGATGACTGCCTGATCGCCATTGATGAATTCCACCATGTCGCGGCCAGTGATGACAACCGCCTGGGAGAAATCCTGCGCCGCCTTCTGAACCGCGAAAAGGCGCATGTCATGGCTATGACCGGCTCCTACTTCCGTGGCGACAGCGTGCCGGTCCTGCGTCCTGAGGATGAGGCCAGGTTCCGCTCGATCACCTATTCCTACTACGAGCAGATCGAGGGCTATGAACACCTGAAATCCCTTGGGATCTCCTATGCCTTCTACCGGGGGCGCTACATCTCGGCCATCAAGGATGTTCTGGATACAGACCTCAAGACCATCATCCACATCCCGCATCGCGGCTCGGCAGAGGCCTTTGGCGAAAAGCACGATGAAGTGGGGCAAATCTATGACGCCATCGGCGAACATATCGGCCATGATCCGGAAACCGGCTTCGACCTGGTGCGCCGGGAGGATGGGCGTGTTCTGAAAATCGCCGATCTGGTCGATGACGGCCCAGAGAGGGACGGCGTCAAAGCTGCCCTGCAAGCTGAAATCCAGGGGGCAGATGGGAAGCGCGACGATGCCGCAGACCGCGCCAAGGTTGATTTGATTGTGGCACTTGGCATGGCGAAAGAAGGATTCGACTGGGTCTGGTGCGAACACGCACTGACCATCGGATACCGGAACAGCCTGACCGAGATCGTGCAAATCGTGGGCCGTGCCACCCGTGATGCGCCAGGAAAACCCCATGCACAGTTCACCAATCTTGTCGCGGAACCCGGCGTCGAAACCACCGTTGTTGCGGATGCGGTGAACGATATGCTCAAGGCGATCTCGGGGGCGCTGCTGATGGAGCAGGTGCTGGCGCCCAACTTCCGCTTCTACCGGAGAGAGGACGGCGATATCCGGGAGCCGGTGCATGTGGACAGGGACGGCCGCGTCAACATCGGTATCGGAGGGCTTCTGGAGCCGCCCACGCCGCGCGCGCGCGCGATCGTCGAAGAGGACATGCAGGATCTGGTCGCCAAGGCCTGCCAAGCCATGGACCGGCGCGTGGTTGCCGATGATGTGGCCCCCGAAGTGGCGACACAATTGGTGCTGACCGAGATCGTCGAGAACAGCTATGAGGACCTAACCGCCGAGGAAACGGAAGCAATCCGCCAGGATCTGGCAGCCCGGATGAACCTAATTGGAATGGCGCAACGCCACGAAGACAATCCCGGGTTCAGTGACCCGGCTGGAGCGTTCAGCCGGAACGATGAAGGCGACAGCGACGGCCCGAACCATTCGCTGCTCAACATGGTGAGGCGCTTCATCAATGTGCGCGAGTTGGACATTGACCTGATCGACTCGATCAACCCTTTCCGCGAAGGGTTTGATGTCGCATCCCGTGCCTTTGATACGCCGCTGCTAAAGAACATTCAGAGCGCAATGGTCGCGCAACGCATTCAAATGACTGAAGACGAGGCTCTTGTCCTGTGGCCTCGCATTAAGCGCTTCACAAAGCAAGAGGGGCGTGCACCCAATCCGCATTCGGAAGATCCGCTTGAGAAGCGGCTCGCGGAGGCGCATGCCTATGTTCGAGCAAAGAAAGCGGAACGCCTCCGCGCCGCGGCGGTCTGAGGTAGGAAACATGGCGAGATATAGGTCACTCGATGAAATCTTTGACGAAGAAGATGAGCTCGGCCTTCTGAAAAATGTGAAACCCAGAAGGCCTGCTTCCTCGGCGCCCGATGATCGAAATGCGGAAATCGTCGCTGAAGTGAATGCATTCTATGAAGCCCATGGACGCCTACCGGATGAAGGTGGGCAAACCATCGAAGAGATGAAGCTGGGAACGATTTGGCAATCCATTCGTGGCGTGCCTACTGAGGCTATGGTCGCAGCAGACAAAAACCGGCTTCTGGGGTATGGAGCCCCTGCCAGAAACTTTGCTCTTGAGACGGAAACCACAGCGGCACCTCAGGAGCCGTCGTGGCGAGACGAACCTGAAGATGAGACTGTGCCAACCAGCCTCGACGATATTTTCGAGGAAGACGACGAGGATTTCCCTGAGGCTGTAATCGGCCTAAGGCATGTAACGCCCGCGGCAGAGAGGGAGCAGCCCAGTCACCGTGCGGACATGTTCCCCTGTTCTGATTTCCAACTATTCGAGCAGGGCTTTATGGACATGCAAGCCAAGCTGGAAACTGGTGAGCGTGATGTCAGCCCCATTGAAGACCGGCAAGAGCTACGGATCAATGAAGGCGACTTCATCATTCATCGCGGGTTGCTTGCCTACATAGCCGAGAAGACTGAACACACCCGCCGAGGAGGGAAGCCAGATCAGCGCCTCAGGATAATCTTTTCCAACGGCATGGAAAATGACCCCCTTGTCTCCTCTCTCCGCAAAGCCCTCGCGGCAGATAAGACCGCCCGCTACATTCACAGGCCAGGCCTTGGTCCTCTCGACCCTGAATGGGAAGAGGATGCTTTGGAACTGACCGGCACCATTTATGTGGCGCGCAGCAAGTCAGAGCGCCCTGAAATAAAAGAGGTTCGTCACATCCTGCACAAGATCGGTGTCACGTCTCAGGACGTTCGGCGTCGAGTGGCAGACGCGCGCAATGATGCAACCTTTCTACTTGCCGATGTAGATATCGTTGCAACCTACAAACTGCGAAATCTTTCCAGAATGAAGATTGAAGACCTGCTTCACAGGTTCTTTGATGCTGCCCGTCCTTCCGGCCTGACCATAACAGACCGCTTTGGGAAGAAGGTCTTCCCTCGGGAGTGGTTTTATGTCCTGCCCGAACATGTGGCTGAAGCGGTCAAGCTGATCCAGGATGGAACGATGCATCTCTATCGTTACGATCCAACCGTTCAAAAGATCGTAAGGATCGAGGATTGAAGGCACTGCTCGGGAGCAACTCAGGTTGCTTTAATGCATAGAGCGGGTGCCAAAAAATCTCCGGAGCGGATCGAACGTATCGTCAAGAATTTCGCGCATTAGCGAACCCGGGACGGAGGAGTTCGTTGATCTCCCGCCGTGAACTCGGCGTTCTCGCACCATCGTGACGCCGAACGTTTACCATGGCATACGGCTGTTCCGGCCGGAACTTTCGCCGCTGCTGGGCGCATGCCTCACAAGTGCGGCAGCGTCATTCCGGTCGTTCGGAAGCGGTTTCTGGCCAGCTATGGGTATCTGGCCCTTTCAGGCGATGCAGCAATTCCGGCCGGAACTTTGTCCGGGGCTGGGTGTGTGCCGTCCGGTCGCGGCAGCGTCATACCGGCCGTTTGGAAGCGGTTCCTGGCCGGCTGTGGCCATCGGTCCTTTTCAAGCGATACGGCTGTTCCGGCCGGAACTTTCGCCGCTGCTGGGCGCATGCCTCACAAGTGCGGCAGCGTCATGCCGGCTGTTCAGAAGCGGTTTCTGGCCAGCTGTGGGTATCTGGCTCTTTCAGGTGATACGGCTGTTCCGGCCGGAACTTTCGCCGCTGTTGGGCGCATGCCTCACAAGTGCGGCAGCGTCATACCGGCCGTTTGGAAGCGGTTTCTGGCCAGCTGCGGCTATCCGGCCCTTTCAGGTGATACGGCTGTTCCGGCCGGAACTTTGGTGGTCATCTGGCCCGTCCAGGCGCGGCAGCGTCATACCGGCCGTTTGGAAGCGGTTCCTGGCCGGCTGTGGCCATCGGTCCTTTTCAAGCGATACGGCTGTTCCGGCCGGAACTTTCGCCGCTGCTGGGCGCATGCC